>CAZNVM010000498.1:0-34696 GCA_964576215.1 uncultured Planctomycetaceae bacterium | reverse complement strand
ATCGGCTGTAATTGCCAAACTGGTGAACCGCTTTGACCGTATTCGGCCGCGAAAAAAACGAAAAAAAAATCCCTTCACTCGACAAACGCTCTGCGAAAACGTTATTTACCCCTTAAGTTGAAACCTATGGGGCTTGCCCCGTCGCTAACGGGGGTGCAAAAAAACGAAACTTGTCGACGGCCTGACTCACACTCCAAGAGACTTTACAATCCTCTTGAAGGTAAGTAATTCATAATTCGTAATTCGTAATTCCAATTCTACCCTCGGAGCAACTGGGCGGCGTATTGCGGGAACTGGTTGATCAAGCCGAGAACCTGCGTACTGGATTGGACGAGAATTTGATTCCTCGTCATTCTCGAACTTTCCTCGGCGAAGTCGGCGTTGAAAATAATCGCTTCCGCAGCGGACAACTGCTCGATCGTGTCTTCGAGAACCGCCTGGTTCGGGTCGAGAGTGCTCCGCTGGAGTGCGCCCAGTCGTCCACGAATGACCGCGACCTTTGAAATCGCTTCCTGGACGATTTTGTCCGCCAGTTTGGTATCGGTGGACAAATCGGCGTTTTCCCCGGACCGCAACTGGTACAGCTTTCCACTGACACCGCCGAGGTGCGCCGAACCGATGTTCGGAATCGCAACACGAATCTGCTGGTTCGAGACAACGCTCGGACCAAGTTGGAATATGGCACCACCGCCGGTGATCGAGAAGTAAATGCCGTCTCCGGCCCGAACATTCGAACTCAATGTGGCGTCAAGTGAGAGCATCACGTTGTTGATCGACACGTTGTTGCCGTGAGCGGTCATTTTCTGACCGTTGAGCGTTACGACAGCGTCCTGTCCCGTTGCGGTATCCGTGACGAAACCATTGGCGTTTTTCAGCAGGAAATTCCCCTCAATGACGCGAACGGACACTTTTTCCTGACTGCCGGAGTTGAGCGATTCCAGAACGAGTGCGTGAGGATCGTCGTCGGCGTTGCCGAGCATCCACGCTCCGCCCGCTTCACCGACCAGGCGGGTGCCTCCCTTGAGGGATATGGCGTCATCGTTGACCGTGACCAGACCGCCTCCGGCACCATCGGCCAGTTCGACACGGAACAGGCTCCGCGTCGCCGCACTCTCTTCAATCAAACGCTTGACATCAAGCGCGGTTGTTCGTCCTTCCCAGACATAGATCGTAAGAACCTTGTCACGGGAATTGTAATCGACGTATTCCGAAACACCGGGCTGTGCGGAGATGTCCTGGTAAACGATGGAGACCCCTTCAAATTCCGGTCCGGAATTCAAGGCGTAAAGCATGTAGGACGCACTTTGTCCGTTGACGGCCGTTACCTGACCGTAAGCGAACGAAGGAACTTTTTCCTGGTTGGCACTGACAAATTGAATCGCATTCGGGTAATAATTGTAACAGTCGTCGAACCAGCCGGTTTCCTGCAACAATCCTTTTCCCCAGTCGTCGATGCACCAGAGATCCGTCACGTTATCCACTCCCGCCGGACGAATCAGGCTGACACTGATCCCACGGGTTTCCTCCGCCGAGAGCGTCTCAAAATATTCCACCAAGTCCCGAGCGGTCGTGATCGAATTGCCGAACTCGTCGGTCGCCAGATGGATGACCATTCGCGGTTCCGAAGCGGCCGGGCATTTCCCGTCCATACTTGTAACCATACGGAAATCCGTGACCATGTTGCCGTTGTTTCCGGGTACTTGCGTAAACTGGTCGCCGCGAAAATCGAGGATACCGCTTCCGTCGCTCCCCAGGTAGTAGCTTGCATGGAACAGATACTTGGTGGCATCGCTGCTGTTGATGGCGTTCATGGCGTCTTCGGCACGGATGTAGTCGCCGCCGAGATAAACCTTGATGGTACCACCCGTGTGCGAACCGGTAACACCGGTGTTGCCGACCGTAACCGGATTGAAATTCTGGGCACTGCCGAGAATCGCATCGAATGTTACCATGCCGGGATTGTCATGTGGATTGGTGTTGAAACTGTAATCGAAGTCAGCGGTGAACGTCCCCTCTTTTTCGATCGCGCTCATTGCCTGGGAGAGTGTGACGCCTGAACTATTGAGGGTCAACATGAGCGTTTTCGTGTTGGCATCGTATTTTGCAACGACCGCTTCCCCCTGGGTGTCATCAAGTTGCACCTTGATATTGACGTTATTGTAATTGTCCCCTTTGTTCATCGCGGTCAGGATAAATTTGCCGACTTCTTCGTCGGTCCCTGTTCCCGCACTGACGATGGAGCAATAGGCAACGGCGTTGGTCGGACCTTCCTCGTAGGTGGCGTAAGCCCCTCTTTCCGAGAACGTCGCCGAATCCTGCCGGATAAACTGGATGGCGACGTCGGAGTATTGCGCCCCGGCCTGCTTGGCCGCAACGCTAAACGCCGCATCCGCTTTCATTGCGGTCAGAGCAACGTCGGCTTTGACGACGGAATCATATTCCCAGGTGATATAAAGCGGACTGTTCGGAATATCCTTGTAGGAATAACTTCCGTCAGGACGTTGAATGACGTTTTTGTCGATTTGAAATTCAATGTCGCTGGAACCTTTCGGACCGAGGAATTGCAGGGCGTTTTGCAGGTTGACATCGCCGTAATAAGCGACTTCCTGGAAGAGCGTAACATATCCGGTGCCGTCGTTTCCAATGGCACGTTCGGCGTAAAACATCTCTTTCAGGCGGTCATGGCTGTTGATGAACGCGATGACTTCATTGGCGGTCATGGCACTACTGTACCCGCTGCTGCCTCCCTGCATCGCTCCGGCAAACACGCGGATACTGTCCGGGTCGGTGAGCGAGAAGAGAACTCCGCTTCCGTCGCTGTCGGTAAAGCTCGTGGCAAACGCGATATTGCTCGAATCGCCGTTGATCGACGCAATCGCCATGTTCGCCGTCGTCGTCATGTTGGCAAGAGGAATAGTATTCTTGTCCACAATCGCGTTGACGATGATTGCCCCGTTTTCGGTTCCGATTCGACTGGCAACCACTTGGGAACCGACAGCCGACAGGGACGGTTGAAAGTATTCCGTTCCCTGATAAGAACCCATTTGGAAGGTTTTTGAGAGGAGTATGCCGTCAACAAGCCCAAGTCCGACCGGGGAAGTTCCCGTGTCTACTTTACCGGTACCACCGGCGTTGGCGGAGACGGAGACCTGGATTTTTCCGTTGGTGGCAAGTCTTACGGCATCCATCAACTGGGTGTAAGTCGCATTTTGCAAGTCGCCGATGATATGCAATTCATTTTTCTCGGCGTTGAACGCGGCGATGATGTTATTCTTATATTTCGGATCTACCGTACCATCGTTGTTCTCGATTTTGATGTTCATCCCGTTGATGGAGGCCCCGGCCTGCGTCGCGGTGAACGTAATGTAATTCGATGTGGTACCATTGTTGTTTTCGATGGTGACGGAAGCCCGTTGTGCCGTCTGGTAGTAGGTGGCTCCTTCGATCACTTGCAGAGTCTTGTTGTTCCCCGCTTCATCGAAGACAATGTAATCCCCGGCGTCACAACCGACGACACCTGCGACTCCGTCCCCCGCAATACCGATTCCATGAATGGCACCGAGCTGCGACGTAAACGTCGAACCGGCATCCCCAATGGCAAGCTCAACGCCTGAGGCGGTAAAGAGACCGGTCCTGTTGATGGCTTCCACGACTTCCGATTTATCGGTGTTGAGACCAAGTGCCCGGATTGTCAGGACTCGTGCATTGGAATCGTAGGCCGCCGTAGCACCTCCGACACCTGTGGTACTGCCATAGAGGAATTCCACGGTGATACCGTTCCATTTCGCTCCGGCTTCCTTGGCGTCAATGGTCAATGTGGTGCCGGCACCACTGTCAAGTGAAATGGACGCATGTTGGGACTTCGTCGTCTGGACAACGGCATTGCTCCCGACGGGAACGGGCGGAGAACCGGCGGTGTTTGTCGAGGTCAATACGTTCTTGACGTAAATAATATCGGTCCCGTTCATCTGGGAACCATTGACGTTGGCCTGGACGTGAATCGCATTGTTCGTTTTCTGGTCGATCCCGTTAATCGTACCGCCGCCGATGACGGTGGCGACCGAAGTTGCGGGGGCACCGACATTCAACGCTGCGAACACCGAACCCGCCGTTGCACTGACGCCGTCCATCTTGTTGATCGCATCGATAATGTCCTGCCATTTCGCGGCAGTCAAAGGCCCCGTGTCGGCGGCAAGGTATTGAATGTTCAGGATTCCATTTGCATCCAAATCAATGGCGACATTTTTGGTGGCAAGCGGGCTTCCTGTTCCGCCGGGACCGGTGGACGGAATGAAATTCAAAGCGGTAATATTTTTACCGTTCATGCTGGTGATATTGAGTACCTCACCTCCCGTTCCGACGCTGAAATTCCTGGCGAAAATACCGAGTTGCGACTCGTCGACGACGGCGGCCGAGGCTTTCCAGGGTTCCATTTGGAGCTGGATGTCGATGACACCGGTTTTTCCGGCCACCGGTTCGGTAATGACGACATTCGGTCCGGCGGAACTTCCGGCAGTAAACTTCACGGCGTAATTGCCGAAGTCGAATCCGGCGTTGACCGCCTTGAGGTTGATGTCGTTGTTCATGCCGACACTGCTGACAAGGAGTTGTCCATAGGTCGCTTCCTGACCGACGACCGCCCGAACACCGGTCGCGTCTGTGTACATGTTGACCTGTTTGGCAATGTCTTCAACGGTCGATCCGGCGGAGAGCCGTATGGCCTGTTTGCCGCCGTTGCCGCCGATTTCAAGGTAGACATCTTCGGAAATGCCGGATCGGTCGAAAAAGAGTTGCGCTTTTTCCGCAACGGCCTTGACCTGCATTTCGATATCGACGGTCGGATTTGTTCCGAAGTTCGCCGCGTAAATGTTCAGGTCGTCAAGCTGCTTGCCCCTGGCATTTACTCCAGAGGTGGAGAAATCCATGTAGCCGTCAAGCAGACTCAAGCCCTGGAATTTGGTCGTTTTGGCAATCCGGTCAATCGAATCAATGGACGCATCCACTTGAAGTTGGTTCGCCTGAATCTGATCGTATGTCATCGCTCCGGTATTGGCGGCGGCGTTGACAAGTACACGAATATCGTTGAGCAACGACGAAACTTGTCCCAGTGCGCTGTCGGCAACGGCAATGATGCTGTTGGCACGCTGCGTGTTTTGTATCGCCTGCTTTGAAGCGGAGATATCGCTCCTCAAGAGTTCTCCGGCAATGAGTCCGGCGGGATCATCTTTTCCGGAATTGATCCTCAAGCCGGTGCTTAGCCGGGTCAACACCTCGCCGAGGGCGTTGATGTTGCGGTTCAGTTGAATTTGTGCTCCGATCGATTGCGTATTCGACGCGACATACAGTCCTGTCATGGTCCGTACCCCTTTTTCCAGTGAAGTTCAAGGCAACGTCTCACGGCTTGTTTTCCGTTTCTCACACCGTTTCTCACCCTTAACCATGGACACCACAAGCAGGCGTGAAAAACGTGAAAACGAAGCCGATAAGACTCAGGTTTGATTCAAAAGGTTCCCAGGGGGGGAACCCGAAACAAACCGCGAACCTGGAACTTTAGGAAAAAAGTTCGCCTTCCGCGAATTCGGTCAAATAACCACTCCAATATAAACCACGAATTGCGCGCAGCGGAAAAAATTTTGAAATTTTTTGAAAAAAGCAACAAAGTTAGCGGCGGGACTTGTCCCGCGCGGAAGCGGTGTAAACTCAACACACTACCTCGCGCGGGGCAAGCCAGGAGGATTGCAAAGTCGCTTTTTTCCTGGGAACGCAGGCTTCCAGCCTGCCAGTGAGTTCGTAGGCATCCTACCCGCGCAAGGGCGGAGACTTCATTCCGCAACCTTCGCGCAGGCTGGAAGCCTGCATTCCCAGGGACTTTGCAATCCTCCTGGGGGCAAGCCCCGCCGCTAACATGTTTTCAAGAATGGTGTATAATAGGCTACATCCTTAACCAAAAAACACGAATGAGTTACACCGACTACGATTACAAGCAACCGACAAAGAACGACGTGATTGAACGTCGGGTGCAGGAGACTTGTAAACAGGTCAAACATCGGGACGTTTTTTTGACGTTGACCGTACTTTTGACCTGTGTGGTCGCCTATTTTTTCCTGTTTGTCCTTCTGGACCATTGGACTTTCAAAGGGGGCGTTTCTCCGTTTTGGCGGCAGGTGTTTTTTTTCGGCGGTCTGGTTGCCGCCGGGATTTACACGGTTTACCGTTTTCTTCCGCTGTTACGATATTCCATTAATCCGGTTTATGCGGCCAAGATTCTTGAAGCCCACCGTCCGTCGACGAAAAACACGCTCATCAATTGGATTTTTCTGCGTCGGGATCAACCGTCCCGTCAAACGAACGCCCTCGAAAGCCGAATGTTGGACGGCGTTGCGACCAGAGCGGTCCGCGATCTCGACGAAATTCCCGCCGAAATGGTCGTCGATCACGCGCCAATCATCCGCTGGGGAATCGGTTTGGTTGTGCTTGCCGTGCTCCTTGCACTTTATACGCTCTTTTCGCCGAAAAATCCGTTTGGCTCGTTTGCACGGCTTGCGATGCCGTTTGCGAATATTTCGTCGCCGACCCGGGTACGGTTCCTCGAAATCACTCCGGGCAACGCAACCGTGATGCAGGGCGAAACGACGACGGTTACGGCCCATATCGAAGGGGTTCGGAAAAAACCGGTTTACCTTTACTATTCCACCAACGACGGACGGCTGGTCGAGCAGATCGTCCCGATGGAAATCCCGGAAGGTGGTTTTCGTTACGAATGTCGCTTTCCGCCGGGCAAAACCGGTTTCGAGCAGGGAGTCTCCTACCAAATCGCCGTCGGCGACGAACGGAGTTCCGTTTACCGTTTTACCGTACAGTCGCCGCAAATTTTCGAGGTGCAGTCGATTACGTACAAATATGAGCCATACACCGGCGTCCCGGACCAAACCGTCCAGGGAACCGGCGACGTTCGCGCCGTCGAGAGAACGCAAGTCCTCATCACGGCCAAAGCGAATTTCCCGCTCAAAACCGCCGAGTTTGTTCCCAACGGCGAGGAGAAGGAAAGTAAACCGTTCACGATTGATTCCCAAGACAACAAAACGGCGACGTTTTCGTTTCGTCTTAACCCACTTGCAAGCGATCCGAACAAGACGGATTACCAATCCTACATGCTTCGCGGATACGATTCGGATCGCAACACGAACCGGAATCCAAGCGTCTACAAAATCGAGATGCTCAAGGACAAGCCGCCGAAAATCTCCTGGGTCGATCCGCCGAAAGAACAACTCAGGATTCCGCAAAACGGTTTTACGGAAGTTCGCGTTTCCGCCGAAGACGCCGATTTCGGGTTGCGGTACATTCGGATTCATTTCGACGTTAAGGACAAAACGCTTGCGCCGATGGAGCTTTTGCCGAACAGTCCGGCAACCGGACCGACGAAATACAGTGGTGTCGTGAACGTCGGCGGCAGGATTAAGCCGGATACGTTGCATCTTGAAGTCGGCGACGCCGTCGAATTCTGGACCGAAGCCGTTGACACCCTTTTGTCGAAAGGGAACACAGCCATTACGGATCGATTGTCGTTTGTCGTCGATCCCCCTAAGCCGGGTGCAGATCGAAAGGACGCCAACGAAAAAAGTTTACAGCGGGGACAGAAAGAGCAGGGGGACGATCCGGACAATCAAAATCAGGATTCGAAAGGGGAAGAGAAAGGGGAAAAGGGGGAAAAACAGAGCGGCGATAATCAGGGAAACGACGGCGACGAATCGGACGAGACGGGGCAGAATGAAAATGAGAATTCGGACGGCCAAAATCAACAAGGCGAAGGAAACCAGGACAGTCCGCAAAGCGGGCAACAATCGCAATCGAACGAGCCGGGAACGGAGCAAAACTCGCCCCCCGGACAAGATCAAAACTCCGGCGAAGGAACCCCGGACAACGGCGAAACTTCGGGCGACGGAACACCTGGCGGCCAAAACGACGCACAAAACGGCCAACCCAAAAGTCCGGAAGGACCGCTCGATCCCGATTCCCAGCCGGGCGACGTGTTCGATAAAGTACTTGAACACATGAAGGAAAAGGGAAAGGAAACCGACCCGAACAAAGCCGATCCCTCCGACGGACCAAGAACTCATTCCGACGATCTTGATCCCAACAAGGACCAATTGTCCGACAAGGGAACACCGCCGGAGAAGATGCCGACGGAAACGATCAAGGACCGCGACGACGTTCCCAAACAACAAGCGTACAAAAATAGCGACGACAACCCGAACGCGAAAAAAGAGCAAGCCGATCCGAACAAGCCGATTGTGGACGATCCGACGCAAAAAGACTCGAAGCAGGAGTCCTGTCCGGAATGTGGTGGAGATTGTCCCAACGGACAGTGTCAACAATCGGAACAATCTGGAGGAGAACCCGGCGGGGAACCAAGCGGGGAACCTGGAGGGGAAGGGGAACCAGGGGGAGAACAACCATCGAAAGAACAGGGAACGAAGCGCAGCGCAGTCCCCGGACAACGGCCCGATGATGGTAAACCGGCTCAAGACAAATCCGGCCAGGGGCAATCCACAGACAGAGCACAACCGGGCAACGAACAACAATCCGACGGTAATGCTTCCAACAAACCTTCCGGCCAACAAGGGCGTCAAAGCGGCGGCACGGGCAATACTTCGCCGACTTCGATGGGGGACGACCCGGAGCCGCCGGTCCCAAGCGACCCGAACCTCGATTTCAAGAAAAGGCAAACGTCGCTTGCACTGCGGTATCTCGAAGAGGAAATCGCGAAAAAGCAACCGGACCCGGAACTGCTCAAGCAACTCGGCTGGTCGAAGGACGAGTTGCAAGCGTTTGTCGAGAAGTGGAAAACGATGTCCAGGCAAGCGCAACAAGCGACACCCGGCTCGAAGGAGGACGCGACGTGGAAGGAAATGCTTCGCAGTTTGGGAACGATCAAACCGGACCGGGCAACGTCGGTGAACACGAGAACGGCCCACGAAGATCGGGCAACCGCAACCGGTTCGCAACGCTTCAACGCACCGGAACACCTGAAAGGTCGAACCAACGCCTACAACGAAGGGGTCGGTAAAAATGAGAAATGAGAAATGAAAACCTTTTACGAATAAGTGAACCCAATCAGAGCCGCGCACGCAGTAAGCGGTGATCCGTTTACACTTTGAGTGACGTTGTATGTATAACCAAATCCCATTTACCCTTGATTACCCATGAACGGATACGAACGAATTCTCGCAAAACTGGAAGGACGACCGACGGATTGTCTGCCTTTGACACCAATCACGATGATGTTTGCCGCTGACGCCATCGGTGTTCCCTACGGTCGTTATGCAACCGATTACCGCCTTTTGGTGGACGGACAGTTGGCCGTTGCGGAAAAATTCGACGTCGATCACGTCTCCGCAATCAGCGATCCGGCAAGGGAAGCAACGGACCTCGGAGCCGAGGTTCACTTTTACGACGACCAACCGCCGGCTCTTGACGAAGGGAACTCGTTGCTTGCCGAAAAAGAACGGCTTGAATCGCTGGAGATTCCCGATCCACACAAGAGCGGTTCACGAATGTTCGACCGCGTTCAAGCCGTTGCGCTTTTTCGGGAAAAAGTCAAAGGCCAAAAATGGATTGAAGGTTGGGTCGAAGGGCCGTGTGCCGAAGGGGCCGATCTTCGTGGTATCAATAAACTGATGCTCGACTTTATCGACGATCCAGACTTCGTGCATCGCCTCTTTGCTTTCAGTATTAAAGTCGCCCTGAAATTTGCGAAAGCCCAAATTGATGCCGGTTGCGACATTCTCGGCGTCGGTGACGCCGCCGCTTCGCTCGTCGGACCGCGAATTTACAAGGAATTTGTTCTGCCTTATGAAACGCAACTGGTCCAGGGGATTCACGACCTCGGCGGTCGGGTACGGCTTCATATTTGCGGCAATACTTCGCGGGTACTAACCGAAATCGGCATACTCGGTTGCGATTACGTCGATCTGGATTACATGGTTTCCATGGAAGCCGCCCGAAAACAGATGGGAGAAAAACAGGTGCTTACCGCCAATATCGACCCGGTGAAAGTCTTGCGAAACGGGACTCCGGATACGGTTACGCAGGCACTTGCGAGATGCTTTGAAGAAGCAGGTCCCCATTTCATCGTCGGTGCCGGTTGCGAGGTTCCCCGTGATACCCCGACTGCCAATCTGGAAGCAATGCGCGATTTTGCAAAACAGAAATAACTCACGAAATAGGAAATAGGAAATGGGAAATGGGAAATGTTTTTTGTACCCGATTCCCGATTCCCGATTTCCGATTTCCGATTTCCGATTCCCTTATCATCCCGTCTCACACTATGTCAAACGAACCTCCGATGTCTCCCTCTCCCGGGGCCACAAGTCAATACGCCAACCGTTCCAAGGCGAGATTGGTCGTGTTTCAAGTACTTTTTCAGGAAGACTTGAATCCCGGCTATCTGGAACAATTCGGTCAAAAATATCTCGAAGAAGAACTTCCCCGACATGAGCAAATTCTTTTATTCGCTCAATCGTTACTTAACGATTATCGTACCCATCAAAAGGAAATCGACGCCCGCATTTCGCAAATTGCCAAAAACTGGACGCTTGTCCGAATTAATGTAACAGACCGCAATATTCTACGCTTGGGCGTTTGCGAATTGCTTTACCAGACGACGCCGAAAGCTGTCGTGATTCACGAAGCTCTGGAACTGGCCGGTCAATTCGGAACCAAAGACTCTGCGGCGTTCGTCAACGGAATACTGGACCAGATTCTGCCGTAAAAACGACGTGAGCGGTCGTTTAAGCGTCGAACATTGCATCAACGAACGGGTTGGGATCAAATACGGTCAAGTCGTCCGCCGACTCACCGACGCCGACGTATTTGACCGGGAGTCCCATTCCTTTGCGGATGGCGACGACGACGCCTCCTTTGGCGGTCCCGTCCAGTTTGGCAAGAACGATTCCCGTACAGTTGACCGCTTCGGTAAAGTGCTTCGCTTGGGAAATCCCGTTTTGGCCCGTCGTCGCGTCGAGAACGAGCAAAACCTCGTGCGGTGCTTCGGGAATCTGCTTGCTCATGACCCGGCGGATTTTTTCCAGTTCGCTCATCAGGTTCTTTTGGGTCTGCAAACGTCCGGCGGTATCAACGATGCAGATGTCCGCTCCGGTGGAAATACCTTTGGCGACCGTTTGAAAAGCGACGCTGGCCGGATCGCTTCCTTGCGGACCGGTAACGATTTCGACGCCGAGCCGTCCGGCCCAGACGGTCAACTGTTCGACCGCTGCCGCCCGAAACGTGTCCGCCGCACCGAGGATCACTTTCTTCCCTTCGGATCGGAACTGTGACGCCAATTTCGCAATGGAGGTCGTTTTCCCGCAACCGTTGACACCGCAAACCATCACGACCGTCGGACCGCTTGGGGCAAACGTAATCGGCGAAGTCGGTTGCTCCATGAGCGATTTCAGCTTGGTTTTGACCGTAGCAAGAACGTCGCTCATTTCGACCACACGGCCCCGATACTGGGTGCGAACTTCTTCAACAATTTCCTTGGCCGAGACGACGCCCATGTCGGTTTTCACCAGCATTTCGAACAGCTCGTCCAAAAACGCCTCGTCAACGAGCCGTCCTTGTTGCTTGAAAAGGTCACGAATATCGGTATTGAGCAACCGGGTCGTTTTAATCAGACCCTGCTTGAGTTTTTCAAATAACCCCATTGAGAGTGGGAAGTTTTTCTTAGAGGGAGTGGAGAGAAATGACTCTCATACTATACCCGAACGGTTTTGAAAAAGCAAGGTGTTATCCGGCGTCTTTGAATTTGGAGTGTTTGCAAATCCATTTGTAAATCCGTTCAAATTCCTCGTGGGAATGGAACGGGATCACCAGTTTGCCTTTCCCCTTGTCCGTTTGCGTCAATTTGACTTTCGTTCCCAAGTGATGCCGGAATTCCTGTTCCAGTTCAAGCAGGTATTCGCTCTTGGCAATCGGTTGCCGGTTGCCGTTTTTGTCGATGATGTTCCATCCTTGCGCACTTTGTTGGCCGGGATTGCCCGATTCAAGGTATTCTTTCACGGCCTGCTCCGTTTGGCGAACAGACCAGCCTTCACTGACGATCCGCCGGGCAAATTCGATTCGCTCCCATTCTTCCTGTAGCGGCAAAAGAGCTCTTGCGTGCGTGTAGTTCAATTCCTCCTTGCAAAGCATCGTTTGGATCGTCTCCGGCAAGTCAAGCAATCGAATAAAATTGATCACGGTTGTGCGGTTCAACTCCAGCCGGGCCGCAAGTTCCTCGCAGGTTCCGCCGTAAGTTTCAATGTACCTGGCAAAAGCCGCGGCTTTTTCGAGAGGGTTGAGGTCTTTTCGCTGAAGATTCTCCGTAAGTGCCAACTCGGCCATTTGGCGGTCGTCGGCGTTGAGGACGTGGACCGGAACCTCGCTCCAACCGGCCCGGACGGCGGCCCGAAAGCGGCGTTCTCCGGCGATGATCTGGTATCGCTCACCGTGAGGACGAACGACAATCGGCTGCAAAAGACCGTGAGCCGTAATGCTGGCCGAAAGAGCGTCCAGTTCCGCCGGATCAAAATCCATACGCGGCTGGTAAGGATTTCGGTCGATTTGCATGACATCGACGTGACTGGGAGGATACGACTGGAACGACTCCTGAAGTCGGCGTTCCGGATCGTCCGAGTCGAACGGAATCGAATGATTTTCCTCAAAAGCGGCAACCTTTCCCAAAAGGGCTTCCAAGCCGCGACCTAAACGTTTTTCTTTGGACATTTGACCTCCTTGTAGAATGAATCCCGTTGAAACAATCTCTTTCGGACGCGGAGTATAACAAAACCGCCCTGGGTAAGGAAAGAGCAATTCCAGAAAAAATGAATCCGCTATTTTCCCTCTTCCGTCCGTTATTTTAGAATGGCCTCCGCTTTTTCCTGCTCGCCAAATTGCAGGTAGAGCTTTTTCGCCTGCTCAAGATGGTCTCTCTTTTTGTTCATGTTCCCCATTTTTTCGGCAAGATAGGCCAAGTTGGTGTGATTGACGGCCATTGCCTCAAGATTTCCCAATTCCTTATGAATTTCGAGCGACTTGAGTTCGTACTCCTCCGCTTTTTTCAGCTTTCCCGTAACTTCCTGGAAAACCCGTAAGTTGGCGTAAATGAGAGCTTCCGAAACGCGGTCGTAAATATTCTGAGTCAGGTCAAGTGCTTTGTTAAACTGCTCCGTCGCCTTTTCGTATTCCCCTTGTTCCTCGTAAAGTTTTCCCCAGGTACAGTAAACACTCGCTTGAGAACGTAACCGTTGCCGATTGTATTCAATTCGGAGCGTCATTTCCAAAACTTCTTGAAAAACCTTTTCCCCTTTCGGTTGGCGTCCGAGCTTCCAAAGGACTTTTCCGAGTAAAATCGAAGCGTCCACAAGTCCTTGCTGATCCTCGTTGAAAGCGTAGTTTTTACTGGCTTCCTCGAGAATGCGGTACGCATCGGCCCAACGACCTTCGTCCATCGCAATGGAGCTTTGTGCGAGGAGAACATCGGGAAGCGTGTCCGAATCGTCGGCGTTTCTCAGAATCCCAATCGCTTCATTAAAAATTGCTTTCGCTTTTTCCTTGTCACCCCGTTGTAACCAAACGCTTCCCGTTTTGTACCGGAGTTGTCCCGCCTCTTTTTCCTGCGGATCAATTTTTTCCAGGGCTTGCTCAATCAAATTCAACGCCGTGTCAAAATGACTCAGCGACAAAAGGTGTTCCACGACATCGCAAGCGGCTCGGGCAAACGCATAAGGACCGCCGATAATCAAGGCATGTTCCGGAATTCGGGTTGCGGCAAAAACGTCCGTCCGCAAGCTGCGTTGGAGCCGTGATTCGAACGCCGAAATCGCCCGACGGTGGTAGTCGGTCGGATCGCCAAAAGGCGGTGCCGTACGAGAATCCCCTGCAATACATTGAACGAGCGGACGGTCCGCAATCTGGTGCCCGTCGGGCCGGCTTCGAATCAGCCTTCGGACGTAAGGAATATCGAGCGTTTTTTTGAATGTTTTAAGATCAATTCCGGCAACCTGCATCGCAATCTCGTCCGGGACGGTCACGTCCAGGAAAGCGTAAGCCCGAAAAAGCCGGACAACCTCCGGGCCGAGACTTTCAACCTGTTTCCATTGCAGTTGTGCCAGCTTGTTCGCATCCGGTTCGTTCGGGAACGAATCCATCGTCAACGCCGGGTTCGTCCGTACCAAATCGAATACCGTCCGAAGCATGTAAGGGTTCCCGGCATAACACTGATGCAAATGTTTCAAACTTTCCCGATCCAACGGGAGCGAAAAACGGGTAAGCAGGCCGTCAAAGTCTTCAAAGGCAAGCGGTCCCAAGCCATTTTCCGCGGAAGCGGGAATTGTTTTGACTTGCGGGAGGGACATCAATTCGGAATTCCGCAAAAAAGCGTCGTTGATTCTTTGCGAAAAGACAAACTTGGCCCCTTGGGGTAAATTTTTTATGACCGGTATCCACGGAGTTACGAATTCGTCCGGGATTTTTTCCCAGTAATCGACCAAAAAAAGGACACGGCCTTCAGGAGCCATGGACGACGTGATTTTTTGAAGGCGTCCGAGAAATTGCTCTGCGATATTTTTTTGTGGGTCAAACCGGAGAAAATCGACCAAGTGGTTAATTTCCTCCATTTGTCGCCGCCCGATTCCGATCCCGTCGAAAAGAGTGTCCCATTGCCAAAAGCGCAGTCCGGGCATATCGACCGCTCCCGCTGCGGCCCGTGCGGAGTAAAACGCATCTTCCAACATGTAACGCATGATGGATTCGGGAGAACTGTCCGAACCGACATCATATTGGACATAACCGCAACGAAATTTGGGATCGTACCAGGTTTGAAGGACGATTTGGTCGATTAACGCCGATTTGCCGGTTCCTTCCGCGCCGACGATCAACACGGCTTGCCCTTGAGGGTTGGCCAGGTATTCGGTCCAAAGAGCCAATTCCGCTCGGCGTCCGACGAAATTCAACGACGATTCAAAATCCATGGTCTCAATTACGAATTACGGATTGCAAATAACAGGTTGCAGGTCACAATCCCCGATTATAAACAAATTTCGTAGGGAATCCAAGAGGAAAAATCGCGTTTTAGCGCGGAGCGGCAAATTTTGGGGAATTGCGGCGAGCCACGACAATCAAATTTGCCCCGGGCAGCGGGAAAAACGTCGGGAAAATCTTACGAAAAAGCCGTTCCGGGCCGACAAGGAGGTCGAGGAGTTTGAGCTGAAATTTTCCGATCTTTTTCCTTTTGAGGAGGACAAAATTGACGTACCAGGCAAGCAGGGAAAAGAAATTGGCACTTCGGCTTTCCACGATTTGAAAACCGCTCTTTTGGAGCAACCCGGCGACTTCCGACCTGGTGAACCGCCCTTTGGAGCCGGAAAGCCCGTCCATGCTGCCGTAGAGAAAATGATACTGCGGAACGACAAGGATAAGGTGCCCGTCGTCGGTGAGTACCGACCCGGCGTTTTCAAAAGCGATAAGCCGCTCTTCCGGCTCAAGGTATTGCAGAAGATTGAACATCAAAACGGTGTCATGTTGCGGAACGTCTTCCGCAAAATTCTTTGTGCAATCCAACGGCATTACGTCAACAACGGCGTTACCGTCGAACATGTTTTTCAAAACGGCAAGGCATTTTTCCCGGTCGTCGGAGACGGTCAGCCTTTCCCGTTGCGGAAAGAGGCCGGAAATCAAGCCAATTCCGCTACGGAGTTCCAGGATCGACGTACCGAACCACCGAAGCGTCTGCTGGACGAGTGCTTTATTGTAACGCCGCGAAAAGTCGGGCGTCGAGCGGATTCGCAGCTCTTCGCTGTCGTAATAACAATCGTCGATCAACCAGTATTTCAGGATCGTCAAGATCGCACTGACACCGTCTTTCCAGCCGATTTTTTTTCCTTCGCTGTATTTGCGACCGTGGTAGGAAATCGGGACTTCGTAAACGTTCAGGCCCCGTTTGGCGATCTTAACCGTGATTTCCGGTTCTATGCCGAACCGGTTGCTTCGTAACGGGATCGACTTGAGCAGTTCGCCGCGAAACGCTTTGTAACACGTTTCCATGTCGGTCAAATCCAGTCCGCTGGTCAGGTTGGACAAAAACGTCAAAAAGAGATTGCCGAGTTTGTGGTGAAAGAAAAGAACCTTCCGCATTTCCCGGGACGCAAATCGGGAACCGTAAACGACATCGGCCCGGCCTTCGAGGAGCGGCTTGAGCAATGTCGGGTACTCGTTCGGATCGTATTCCAGGTCGGCGTCCTGAATGAGTGCGAAATCGCCGGTCATTTCCTGGATCGCCCGACGAATCGCCGCCCCTTTTCCCTGGTTATACGGCTGGTCGAACGCCCGGATTTCCGGGTACTTCGCAACCAGCTCCCGAATCACCTCCGGCGTTCGGTCCGTCGAAGCGTCGTTGACGAGAACGATTTCCTTGCGAACCCCGTCGGGAAGCGGAGCGGCCATCACCCGCTCGACCAACCTTGCAAGGTACGCCTGCTCGTTATAAACCGGGATGAGAATGGAAAGGGAGTACATTCCGGGTAGTGTATATTAATACGCTGGATTCGTCAAGTCGTTTTTCGTACTTCAATCAAGAGAACCGCAAAGTCCCTGGGAACGCAGGCTTCCAGCCTGCGCGAAGGTTGCGGAATGGAGTCTCCGCCCTGCGCAGGTAGGATGCCTACGAACTCACTGGCAGGCTGGAAGCCTGCGTTCCCAGGAAAAAAGCGACTTTGCAATCCTCTTGGGGCCACCGGAAACTTGTCGACGGACTGGGTTTACCATATCGCCTATTCCGGGTAATATTCAGGTTTTCCCCCATTCACCTCATGCTCACAATGCCTGCAAAAGCCGCACAACGTTCCTCGGTCAGACTTTCCGACAAAGACAAACAAACGCTCGGCAATATCGTAAAGCTGGCGGACGGGATCACGAAGATCGTCGGCCGCAAGCGAGACCCGGCTGTCGATATTCCGATGCGGGCACTTTCGAACGTCAGCTTCAATGAACGGAAGAAAATCATTGAAATGGGGGACAAAACCTCACAACGGCAACTGTTCAACCTTTCCCAGGCAAAGAGCTTCATGCAAACGATGCTCGTTGCCGGCGGAACAAAGCAACTGATTACCGAGGGTAAGACGAACAGTATTCGTGGTCTCTACTACATGCTCAAAGGCTCCATTGCCGGAATCAAGGAAGAAACGTTCGACGATCAGTCCGAGTGTGATACGATCATCGAAGACGTTGAGGTGCTTCTCGGTTCGCTCCGGGAAGAACTCCATCTTGCCGCCGAAAATAAAGGGAACATGGTCGGCAATATCACCATCGTTGATAAAGGGGACGAAATCGACTGTTCCCGGATGGGAAGCGGCGGATACGGGATTCCGTCCATCGTCGAACCGAACGTAATCCAGTTCAAAAAGTGCAAAGCGAATTTCGTGCTCCATGTCGAAAAAGGGACCGTCTGGCAGCGATTCAACGAAGATAAATTCTGGAAAACGCACAACTGCATTCTGACGCACGGCGGCGGTCAACCTCCGCGAGGTGTCCGGCGGCTTTTGTACCGGTTGCACAATGAGCTGAAATTGCCGGTTTATTGTCTTTTGGATAACGATCCGTGGGGATATTACATTTACAGCGTGATAAAACAAGGATCGATCAACCTGGCGTTCGAATCGCAACGCATGGCGATTCCCAATGCGAGATTTCTCGGCGTCAGGAGCGAGGATTTCGTCCGCTGCGGCTTGTCGAACAGCGTGAAGATCAACCTGAGCGATTCCGACCGCAAGCGAGCCAGGCAAATTGCCGAGTACCCTTGGTTTGCGTACAAAAAAGCGTGGCAAAAGGAAATTCAAATGATGCTCGACAACGGCTTCAAACTGGAAGTCGAAGCTCTCGTTTCGCGGGACATCAGCTACGTGACCGAAGAATACGTGCCGCAACGGTTGAAGGAAGGGAAATTTCTGGATTAGAATCCCATCAAAAGAACCCGGATTCGCAGAGCCAACGCCACGTTTTTTCCAGACCCTGCCGTAGAGAAACAGGTTCGTATCCAAGCTCCCGTTTCGCTTTTTCGCAGGAATACGCCCAATCGGCCAGAAACGTTCGCATCCAGCCGGGGGTGATTCGCGGATAAACACCGAACCACTGGGCACGTTTTTCCTGAATCCGGGAAAACAGGAGCGGGCCCATTTTCAACAGCGGCAATTTCCAGTGTTTCCTGCCGCTCACTTCATCGACCAGTTCAAGAAATTCCCGAAGTGAAGCGTTTTCGCCGCCGAGAATGTAGCGTTCGCCGATTCGCCCCTGTTCCATAGCCAAAAGATGTCCCAAAGCGACGTCGTCGACGAAACCGTAATTGCCGATGTTGACGCCGCGATTCGGCAGAAACGGGGCTTTTCCCTTCACGTAGTCGAGAATCAATTGGGCAGCGGCGTTTCCTTCGGACAACAAGCCCGGTCCGTACACCCGGGTCGGATTGACGATTACGAGCGGCAAACCGTCTTTCGCCCAGCGAAGAGCTTCCTGCTCCGCAATCGTTTTCGTTCTTTCGTATTCCGTGAAATAGGTGTTCACCAAACGCGGAGAACTGTTTTCGTCACGAACTTCGCCGGGTCTGGTCGGGCCAAACGTAACAACCGTCGAGGTCCAAACGATTTTCTGCACCTGGAGTTCTTTCGCAACCTGAAAGACGTTTCGCATTGCATCGACGTTGAGACGTGTATAAACGGCCGGATCGGGGGACCAGTTTTTCGCGTAAGCCGCCAGATGGAACACAAGATCACACCCCTCCATTCCTTTCCGTAACGATTCCGGCTCGGTAATGTCACCGTGAACGAATTGGAAATTCGGACGGTTTTCGAGATATTTCAGCACCGCCTCCCGCTCTTGAGAATTCGAGGGCGTCCTCCGACGGCAGAGTCCGCGAACGCAGTAACCCCGCTCCAAAAGAATTTCCACCAATTTTGAACCGATAAAACCGGTTGCACCTGTGACAAAGACGGTTTTCATGGAAGAAACGTCAGATTGCGGACGGCAGACCGCAGACGGCAGAATCCCTGCCGTCTGATGCCTGAAATCTGTCGACTTTTAGTGCGTTCGGACTCGCTTTTGGACGTCGATTTCCAAGACGCCGAAGGTCGCTTCGTGCCGCTGAACGGTCATTTGCAGAGCGTGCAACATTCGTTTGGCGGTGTAAAAATTCGTGATAATCCGTTGCGTGACCGGAATCGGCGTATTCGGAATGCCGACCGGCTGCGGATTTAGCCCGAAATCGATAATCAATTCTTCCGGCGTCCCGGTGACCCGACAGAAGTTCGCGTAAGTCGCCATGACTTTCGAATCGTCGATTTGAATTTGTGGTCGCATTTGCTGGGCTTCGGGAGCAGCGTTTTGTTCGGGTGTGACGTTTTCTTGGGGTTCAGACACGGATGACTCCTTATTAATCTTTGTTAAAGTTTCTAAATCCCGGACACGCCGCTTTGAACGCCGCCCCGAGAACAATTCTAATGGACTTTCACCTTTGAGAGACCAAAAGGGAAAAAAGTTCCCCTAATTCTACACCAAGATCGTAATTGGGCAATAACAATATTGATTTTTTCGAAGATTACTGAAAAAATTCCCTTTATCGCAAGAGCCGCCGTTATCGATAATTCGGGAATAACCCCTGTTTGTGTTCCCGGAGAATTTTTCGGAAAATTTTTCCTAACCCTCCAAATTGGGGTTTTCCGATTTTTAAAAATCGGGTAGACTGCCGCACTTGTCGGTGGGGGGTATCCCGTGGCGGACATGATGTTCCATTCGAGGCTGCGGAATTTTATAAGATCACGATAAGGAGATCGCTTGTGAGCAAGGAAGCTCGGTTTTTTCCGGGATTGCAGGCAGGAAGCCTGCGTTTCCAGGTAATTCTTTTTGGGGTCTTTCTCTGTACGGCAGTTCAAGCCGTCGGCGCGGAAACGCAATTGTTCCGCCCGACTTCGCGGATTCCGACGAGAATCGTTCTTAGTTCGTCACAGTTTTACCGCCACGAAACGGCCAACTTCGTCGTAACAAACGCTCCGACGGAAGAAATGGCCCGTGAATTTTGCGAAGTTGCCGAAGCCTACCGCCGCGATCTTGCCGTGCTTTGGGTCGGAGAGGTTATGCCGGATTGGTCCGCAAAGTGCCCTATCCGCTTGAAAGTCGGAAATTACGGGGCGAGCGGCGACACGACTTTTACGTTCAATTCCGGCGAAGTTTACGGCTGGGTGATGAACGTTCAGGGAACTCGGGAACGGATTCTCGATTCCGTGTTGCCGCATGAGATTTCGCATACGATTTTCGCAAGCTACTTTCGCCGTCCGCTTCCCCGCTGGCTGGACGAAGGAGCGGCAACCAGCGTTGAACACATCTCCGAGCGGTCCAATTATCGACGGTTGCTCCTTGGGTACGTCGATCCGACCGTCCGTCGGGCGATTCCGTTCAATCGCATGGTCGAAATGCAGGAGTACCCGCAAGATTTTTATTCGCTTTACTCACAATCGAACTCCGTCGCGGAATTTTTGATCGGGCAAGGGGGACACCGTCGCTTTATCGTGTTTGCGAAAGATGCTCTCGACTCAAACGACTGGAACGCCGCCGCTTACAAGCATTACGGATATGACAATCTTGGCGACTTGCAGGTTGTTTGGATTCGCTGGGTCGGCGAAGGATTCCCCGACGTTACTTCTTACGAACCGGCGTTGGCACGCAACCGCCGAATTCAAGATTCTATCCCGAAATTTGAACCGATGATTGCCGGTTTGTGAGGGCGTAAACCCCATCAGAGCCGCGCACGCAGTAAGCGGTGCCCCCGGTGGTAGCGTGAAAACCGCTTACTCCGTACGCGGCTCTGATGGGGGCTGGTTCGTTGACGAGTTCAAGCAAAATGTCAATTTATTGACGTTGAATCGTGTAACAATATACCTCGTACTTCAGCTCGCTCCAGCGGCTCGGTTTGGGAAACGGTACGCCGGGAAGAATTTCCTGCTCGTTCTCAATGGTGCGGAATTGCAAACGGATTTTGTCCTGTCCCCGCGTTACCTCTTCCGGCAACAGAAATTCATCGTCCCGGAAACGACGATTCGAGGTCATCACATTCGGGGTACGCTTTCCCAGTTCGTCTTTGGGGTACGAATGATAAAACGTGTTCGACCCGGCCAAATACCAAATTCCGACGGATTTCCAGGTTTTTGCATCGTCCACGGAAACGAACACTTCGGCGGTTTGGTTCGGAAAACTGTAATCCAGCGTTCGGCGAAGCATGACTCCGTGATTCTCCGGCATAAGTGTTGCGGTAAATTCCGAAGTGCCATCCGTATGACGGCCGTATTCCTCGTGCGCCGGAAAAACTTCTTTGCCGGTCAGTTCCTGAAATTTCGCTCTTTGCTCATCATTCATTCCCCAAGGCTTTTCCGGAAATTTGTTGATTCCCAGTTCATATCGGGAAAGAATGGTTTCCACATCCGAAGCGTTTGGCGAATTGTAATTGTGGTCCCGCTCCGATTGCAGGTTTCCAACGTCAAACACGTCCGTTTTGACGAGTGTTGCCGCCGGGAAACCGTACCAATACGTTACCGCCTCGTAATGCTCCGTCGAAAGGTTTTCGCCGCCATGTTCAAACGTAATCACAGCCCGCTTGCCGAACGGCATAAGGTCGGCCAGTAAAAAACGGTAGGCCGACTGAATCAGGTCTTTTTCGTGCTTGGCGTCTTTGGCGTTTCTCGTACCGCAGGGGTGTCCCGCCAAAGGAAGCGTCATGTTGAGGCCCCCCCAATAGTCGCCGCCGCCCCCCCATTCTTCCGTTCCCGTCCCGTAAGCCTGCGGAGATCGACTGTCGTCGAAAAAGAACCGTGGATCGCCTTCCAGGGTGCCAAGATAGCCGGAGTGCGAAAAAATGAACGACGTGCCGACGAAATTCCCCGACCATTCGTCACGCCCTTCGATCCCTTTCGTGTCGAGATAGATCAAGTCCTTTCCCGCTTCGGGCTGCGGAATGTCCTTGTAGGTCGCATGAAAATAACTCGTGTGCGGCACCGGCACGGTCAGCGGTTCATGTCGGATTTCATAACGCAATTCGGTCTTGCCGGGTTCGATTCCCGTCAATTCCAGTTTGGCCGACTTGAAAAACGGCATCGGGTAATAGCACCCCAACTCGATGGTTTTGGCTTCATAATCGAACCGGATATTGAGCGGAAACCCTTTGACAAGGTACTCCCGTTCGTCGCGGTTGTAGAATGTGCCTGCCCCGTAGAAGAGACAAAGCGGTGCGTCAACCGAAGGATGCTCCGCGTTATCCCAGGTTGCCCGCAGACGAATCCGTTCCAAATCCAACGCTTCGTCAAGCGGCAACGTGATTTTGACGGCCCGAATAACGCCCGGCTCATTGATCTCGGCAAGCGTTACGGTTTCCCGGTCGAGCGTTACCGTTTTTTCGATTTTCGCAATGTTCTGCGGGGCGATGTCCGTTCCGGATTTGTTGAGCAGAGCAAGAACCTCGGGATCGGGACGATTGTTCACGCTCCAGGTTTTGAGGGGTTGTGAAAGATTTTTGTCGCTGCTGAAAAGGTGGTAAATGTAATAACCGGTCCCGTAAAACGTTCGTTCGTAGGCGATTTGGAACGATTGCTCAAACATCATGGGGTGCCAGATCAGGTCGGCCCCTTTCGTTGTGCTCCAAGTCCAGGCAATTGGCTCAGGAAACGTTTCGGTGGGAATGAACTCGGTTTTTGTAAACTTCTTTTTGGCATCGACGGGATCCGCCGTTGCCGATTCCCTCACGACGTTATCGGTGCCATCGACGATAAAGTGCCACGGACTGCCGTGCCAGTGATTGGTGCGGAAAAAGTAAAGCACCCCTTTTCCCTTGACGTCGAGCGACACGTTTTGCTCGTCCGGATTGCCGAACAGATAATGGCTTGCGTCCGCCGTGCGATTGCCGCCGTCACGGTCGTAGGTGCTCCGCATATAAGCACGCACACCGATCCGTTGCTGCGGCCATTTGTCCCACATTTTATAGGCGTCAAATCCAACCGGAACGACCGGCAATTCGTTACAAGAATCCTCCGCATAAAGTAACGTTGTCGTGATCGTGATAATTCCGATAACAATGCTTACAATAAATTTGTTCATAATTCGCTCCGGTTGGTCAGGTAGTCAAGATCGAAAAAAATTGGCAAGTCAAGTGTCCGACTGTTAAGTGTTAAGGGTGGGAGTCATGGGAAATGTGTGTAGCCGTGAATCGTTAAACAAGGTTGTTTTGTCTGGAAAAACAAGGTGAAAATAAGGGTATTTCCCCAGTTTTCGAAACAAAAAACCAGCTAAAATCGCGGCTACATCCAGGGAAATTCACTGCACGAACAGTCTCTTGTTTTCAAAATTTCTCCACTTCTTCCCGTGTCGGAAGCGACGGCTGTGCCCCCATTCTTGTAACGCTAATCGCAGCGGCCTTGGCGGCGAATCGGGCGGCGTCCAAAAGTGTTTGACCGCCCCCCCAGGCAACGGCGAGTGCTCCGCTGAACGAGTCGCCCGCTGCCGTGGAATCGACCGCTTTGACACTGTGAGCGGGAACCAGCGTCCCGGTGCCCGGCTTTTCGACGACCAATGCTCCCTGCGTTCCAAGTGTAATAATGGCACTCTTGACACCAAGCTCAAGCAGTTTGTCCGCCGCTTTTTGGGCGGAGGAGACATCGCCAATGGTGATACCCGTCAACTTTTCCGCTTCGTTTTCGTTCGGTTTAATGCACGAAATCATCGAAAGCAACCCGGCATCAAGCGGCGTTTGCGGGGCCGGAGCGGGATCAAGAAGAAGCGGCACGCCGTACTTTTTCGCAATTTCCGCCGTCGCTTGCAAGGTGTCAAGCGGCGTTTCCAATTGCACGATCACCCGGTCGGCGTCCTGGAAGACCGACTCCGCCCGTTTGACGTCGTCCGGGGAAAGGTTATGGTTCGCTCCTGACGCCACGGAAATCAGGTTTTCCCCTCGCTCATCGACGAGAATGAGTGCAACGCCGGTCGGGGCGTTCGGGTCACGAATCGCCCAATCGATATTGATTCCTTCTTTAACGTATCCGGCAATCGCCTGTTCACCGAATATGTCGGACCCGATCCGGGTGATAAAAACAACCTTCGCCCCAAGCCGGGCGGCGGCCACCGCCTGGTTTGCCCCTTTCCCTCCGGCGGCGAGGAGAAACTCTCCTCCGGTAACGGTTTCGCCCGGAGCCGGCAACTTTTGCGTTTTAACAACCATGTCGGTATTCGAACTGCCAACAACGATAATTTTTGGTGAGGTCGTCATGTTTTCAAAATTGTAAAAGGATCATTCCGACAGAGTAGCACACGGAATAAGCGGTTTTCACGTTACCACCGGGGGCACCGCTTACTGCGTGCGCGGCTCTGATTGGGTTCACGAATAGCGAAAAACGTTGCCTCATTGGCTCGATTTAACGTCCCAATAATTTACGACAAGCGTCCCGGATATGTGTTTGGCCGAACCCGTGTTTATTGAACAGGTATCCTTCCGTAGCGACTTCGCCGAACCGGTCGGGCACCCCGAGCCGTTTCACTTTGGTCGGGCAACGTTCGGCAAGCGTTTCGCAAACGGCACTCCCCAAGCCGCCGAGAATGCTTTGGTTTTCCACGCAGACGACCGCTCCGGTTCGCTTGGCGGATTCGATCAGATCGGCTTCGGGAAACGGCTTGACGCTTGGACAGTGAAGCAGATCGACGGCAATCCCGTCCTTTTTTAATTCGTCCGCCGCTTGTAGTGCCGAATGGGTCATGTAGCCGGTCGAAACAAGCGTTACGTCGTTTCCTTCGGCAAGACGGCGTGCTTTACCGCTTTGAAATTGGTAAGACGAATCAAAGATTGCCGGAAGACGTTGTCTAAGAAGCTGCATGTACATCCCGCCGAAATTTGACACCATGTAGTGCATGACACCGCGAAGTTCATAAGCGTCGCAGGGGCTGAAGACTTGCATATTCGGCATTGCCCGCATGATGGCGAGGTCCTGGAAGCACATGTGCGTCCCGCCGTTCGGCCCTTGCGTGACACCGGGGCCGGTCCCGACGATTTTCACGTTCGTGTTCGCATAAGCGACGCTGAGCGTGATCTGGTCGTAAACCCGGCGGGTGGCGAAGCAGCAGAACGAGGCACAAAACGGGATCATGCCGTCCGTGGCCAAACCGGCGGCGACTCCGATCATGTTTGCCTCGGCGACGCCGCAGTTGATAAAGTTGCCCGGATGCTTTTCCAGCACGGTCGGGTTGGTGCCCGACGCTTTGCTCAGGTCCGCCTCAAGGCAAAAGACCTTGTTATTTTGTTCAATCAGTTCGTTGAGAATCTGTCCGTAAACGAACCGCATTTCTTGTTCATGAAGTGTCATTAGGGGCGAGAGGTAAGAGGTAAAGCGAAACTTGAAACACACACCGGATTATACAGGTCAACGCCGACGTTTGAACCCCCGGTTGCGGTGAAATGTCGGCGGTAGGACCGAGACAGACCCGGCGGAATTGCAATCGCAGATTGCGAGGGAGCAAAATAAAACCCTATTCAACCGTAAACCCAATCAGAGCCGCGCACGCAGTAAGCGGTGCTCTTGGTGGTAACGTGAAAACCGCTCCGTGCACGTCTCTGATTGGGTGTGGTTCGTTGACGAGTTCAAGCAAAATGTCAATTTACTGACGTTGTATGGTATATTTTCTCTTTCGTTGTCCACAGTCCGGCGGATGGAGTACTGATATAGTAGACCTCTTCGCCGTCCGGCATCGTGTTGAAGCCGTTTTTCATCTTTGCCGGATCGTACCGCTTCAGGGTTTCCGCAAGGTCGGCATACCCGAACCCAACGGACTCCATCTCTTTTTTCGTAAGGTGTCCGGGAGCGTAGGTGATTTTGAAGCGTCCTTCCGACGACCCGTGAATCAAGTGAGCAGTTCCGTGCGTCAAATCCTGAAGAATCGGCTCGGTTTTCCAGAGTTGCATCACCTTTTCGGTGCCGCAATAACCGTACTTGCGAATAAGCCCGTCGACGTCTTCCTGTTCGCCGAACCGCTTGAGACCGGGGGCGATAATGAGCAGTTCACCTCCGTCGGCCATCGCCTTCCGGGTACGGTAGACCGCCTTGTTGGCGACCCAGGTGCTGTAAAATTCGTCTCCCTGCATCACGGCAACGACTTTCTTGAGCGGCGGAACGACTGTGATATTCTGGTCCCGGGACGCCCTTGCCCCCATGAGGTACGTTTCCAGATCGTCGCCGACGTAGACGCCGGTATGCCCCAGCTTTCCGGCCTCGTCGTAAGCCATAACGACCTGAAAATAAAAATCGGGCAGGTCCGACAAATACTGGTCTTCCGCTTCGTTATAACAAGCCCGAAGCGGCGTGATGAGCTGGCCGAGATTGTTTTCGATCCCGCAACAGGCCGCCATCATGTGGGACGCGCAGATCATTTCCTTGCCGCCAAGCCCGATGAAGTAGTTCTTGTTGTGATTCGCAAAGCCGAGAACCTCGTGCGGCACAATGTGTCCGATGTTGATAACGAGGTCCCATTTTTCGTCGAGGAGCATCGTATTAAGCGAGACCGGAATTTCCCAGTCGGCTTTCCCTTTGGAAATCACTTTGACGAATTCGGCGGAGACTTCACCAATCCGCCTTGAACCGCTGCGCCAGTCGTGAACGTGAATCCTTGTTTCCGGCACCGAACCGAACATCCATCTGTTTTGCTCCGGCGTATGCGGTACATGCTGTCCAAGCGTCGGAATAAGATGCACCTCGGCCATCTCCGAAAAGATTTTGTAAAATTCCTCGGTGATCCAGCCTGCCCCGCTGTGAGCTCGGGTAATGTCGGGCGGGAGCAACAGGACTTTTTTCGGATTGTCGCAAATTTGGTCAAGGGCTTCCTGGGCCGCCTGATGAACGAGAGCCAACACGTGATCTTTGGAAAGAGTTCCTTCTTCGTGAAACCAAGGCATAGGGAAAAGTAAAAAAGTGGAGAAACGGACAATTTTTCAGTAACGGACGCCCATTATAAAGAACTTTGCTATCCGTTTCAAGAGCATTAATCAAGGGCCGCAATGACAGCCGGGAAATCCGGTTACTTCACTTCGTTACGTTCCCGGCTGCCATTGCTATTTGTAAACTGCTTCCAAACCGAAAACGCCACTAGGCCATATCCTTGCCTTCGACCATGAATTTCAGTTCCATCAACTGGGCAAGATCACGGAAATTGTCCATGTGATTGCCGTAGAACATGATCCGATGCAAGAGCGGTACGAACGGCATTCCGGTAACGTTTCCGCTCAGGTTTTCGAAAAGTTCGCGGACAGTGCTACTCGTAACCTCCGCAATAAACCTCGTGCGGCAGCCCCGGTCCTCAAAGTCATAGCCGCCTCGCAAAATGCCCGACCCCACGAGAATCTCGTTGTTGTTTGACAGCCTTGCCCAGGTTATTTCGCGGTCGGCATCGCGATCCATCAGCACTTCGAGTGCCACGCCCCGTTCCGTCTCGGTGTGACTTCGGACGGCAAAAGGCAACCGCTGTGACTGCGGGCCGTCCATCTTCGTCGGCGCGACACAATGAACCCCAATGATGGCTTTGAGCGACATGTCCAAATTCATGTTGAACATGAAGCCGGGAAGCCCCGTTGCATAGAGCATCAGCATCATCGTCAGAGCCGCATCCATGTCCGCCTGGCAGGTACCGACCCCGCCATCGTCCAGCGTGCGGCAGAGGCTCAGGCACGGAAAACCGATGTTTTCGATGATGCCGCCCAGACACTTTACCGTGATCGTCCGCGACTGATGCTTCATCATCAGCCTCTTCAGAGCGAAGTGGACCTTGCACGCCTTGATGATCTCCTCGCGGCTCGGTTCCCGGACCTCTTTTGCCGGTTTGATCCAGTAGTTTTCCGCTTCGGCAATGGCTTCTTCATCCGTAATCGTTTGGAAAACTTCAATGACTTCCTCCGGCGTGATGTGGACGACCTCCGTGCCGAATTTTTCCTTGATTTTAGCGTAATCGCGGGCCGCAGGAGAACCATCGGCACAGCCCGGTACTCCGACCACGATTAACTTGGCACTTTTCATCCGGGCAGGTGTGCGGAGCAGTCCGGCAAGCCGCTGAATTTGGTTGCGGTCCCGCGACACGGACATGATAATCTTCGCCCCGTTACGTTGCTTGAACGGGACGTGTCCCCAGTCGTGTCCGCTGAGCGGTTGCGAATAGACCGCAACGGGCAGTCCGGTCGAAGCAAAAATGTCAAAGGGTTGCGACCATCCCGCAGTCAAATGAATGACGAACACCGCGTCGGCCTTTTGATCGACGATTTTGGGCATAAGCTGGTTGGCGGCATCCGGAGTGTTTTCAATATGGTCTTTGCCGATGAATTCGACATCGCCGAGATTTTTGGCGGCAGCATCCAAACAGGGGGCGTATATCTTCTGGATTGCGGCGGCAGAGTCGAAACTTGGGCGAGGGTAAAACCCCTTGGTTCCGAGATAGACAACGTAAATCCTGACCGGCGGCTGCTTGCTCCATTCGCCGGTCAAATCCGGGGCGGCGGCTGCGGATGCCGATAATGAATTGAAGAGTAGTCCCCCCGAAAGGGCAGTCGAGGCCCCAATAAAAGTACGACGGGACATTTCGTTGCAAAAATCACACATGGCTTGGTCCTTTCAAATAAAATGGGCGGGAGGGAAGTAGAGAGTGAGGGCGAACACGATCCTCATTCCAGGACTTGTTTCACAACCCCGAAACGGCGATCATCACGAGCCGAGGATCGCAATTCTAGTAATTTTTTCCATTCGAGGCAAGTTGGGCGGCGCACATTTTTTTCAAGGTTAGGGTTGCGAGGATTTTCGTTGCAGAATCGTTTCGATTGCGTGGTCAATCCACTGCTCGCCTCTTGGAAAATCGGCATACGTTTTCAGTTTGGCCAACACCGGATCATCGGGAGAGAGACCGGCGGTTTGAAGCAAGGCGTAGTCCTGGAGCGATTCCGCAAAAATTTCCCAGCGGATCGAATCAATCGGTCCTTTTTCACCGGGATAAACGACAAACGGATCGCCGTAGGGGATGCTCGGCCAGCATTGGGCACATCCGTTGAGGAACGGGTCGATCAGCACATCCTTTTCTATTTTGTGCCAATAATTATATCCCCAATGCAGGAATCCGCCCGCTCGCAACTTGTAGAACAGCCAGCCGGACATGCGGATTTTCACAAGCGGCGTATCCATGAACCGGTTGATGTACCTCCCATGCGGAGCGCAACAGTAATAGACCCAATGGTAGACGTTGTTTTCTACAAACGGCATCGCCGATGCAACCAATGGTATCGGTATGTCGCAGATTCCCGCATATTCAAAATCGCTGAGCGCATCCAGCGTTCTTTCCATCCAGGGAGCCATCTCTTTGACGAGTGCGTGTGCCTTTCTATAGTTCTCAATGTGGAGCAGGTGCGGTTCATCGGAAATGTGAAAAAAGGATTGGTCGAGAATCTCTTCCTCCACCAGAAATGCGTGTAACGAATCGAGGTACTGTTTGAGAAAATTCAGGTACATCGGCGAAAACCCGTCCGATCCTTCCGGCCAAAGCAGTTGGTATTTTCCGTCGGTCAATTCGTACACGTTCATCGGGTTGTCCAGCCCCCAGTAGAGCCAAAGGTGCGGCCATTCGAAATACTCGGCTCCGCATTCTTTCGCCATGCGGACGAATCTCCGGACGACACTGTAATCGAATTCGTAGACCGCGTTTTCTTCGACGCCGCCCCGGATTCGCTTGACGATCAGCATTTGGCCCGGCTTTTCATAGACTTCACGCCGTGAAAAAAAATTCGTAACCAAAATCGTATTGTTGCCGTGATCGACCATGTTTTGGATATAATTGCGGGCAATTTCGAACCATTCGTCACTCCAAAGTTCGACGTTGTGCAGCTTGGCGATGTCCGAAGGTCCCCACCAGTGCGTTACCGGAAAATCACGTCTTTTTTGTACGGTAAAATCCCGAACGTCAATCGTCGCCTGGACATCGACGCTGTGGTTGCCAAGCACTTCAATCGTCAACGTGATCGTTCGCTTGCCCGGCTTGACGTTTTCAGGGACGATTACGGTGATCCAATAGGCAAGATTTTCCAGCGGTCCGAGCGAGCCGTGGGTGTTTGGCAAAAGCGGATCGGGGACGTAACCGGGCAGATACTCGTGTCCTTCGAGTTCGTCGGGCGGCGTATCGGTGGTCAGCCACCGCATTGGAACGTAACCGACCCGACGGGCAACGACCTGGAGGTCCGCGGCGTCTTTCACTTTGCAGACGACGTCGTAGGGCCGGGTACTGTCATTCCGGACGACGACTTGGAACGAAAAGCGACCGTTCCGATAAGCGACACGTTCGAAAGTTCCCGATTTACCGACAGGCGATTTCGGATAAACCCGCTCAAGCGAACTCTGCATCCAGACCTGGAATTGATCGCCTTCCCTTTTAAGTGGAAGAATGACCGTCGGTTTTTCTTCCGCGAAACATGGTGCAAACGCTCCAAGTAAACACACAATCACCAGAAATTGTCGAAGGGACATAATGTATCGATTTTGTTGAAGTACGTGATGAAAAGACGATTATCGATGATACCCCAATTTCCTGTCAGGTTCAAGTACCGTAAACCCAATCAGAGCCGTCTGCTCTATTTTTGAACAGATGTGTTTCATGGGTGTTTCAGGTGTTTCATTATGCACAGGGCCTCATCTTGAAAAGCGTCATTTATCGGCTACACTGTGTGCCATCGACGGGGTGGCGTTTCGGCAGGGAGCGTGAAACCGGTTTAACCGGCGCGAACCGTTTCCGGTTTACGTTCATCCGCCTGCAAAATTGAAAATATCGTTTTATTGGCGTTATATGGCATATATTATGCGGTAGGGTCCGGGAGCGGGTTGCTGTTTTTTAATGCTCATTTTCTCTTTTTCCAACGATCTGCAACTTTTCAACCGGCCATGATTGATAAAAAACTACTTTTAACGATCCTGTTGTTACTGGGGTTTACTCCGTCGGGATGCGATTTGGACCGGGGAAAGACCGTTCCGTCGGTCGGTCCGATCACGACGTACAGGGACATTCCCGGTGTCACCGCCGAGGAAATCGTTGCCATCGAGGCTCTGAAAGTCGGTAGAGAAAAGCTGACCTTGGGGGCCATGATCGGAACGGAGTCGTTTCCACTCCCCGATGGGTCTTATGATGGTTTTTCGGTAAGGTATTGCGACTTTCTCACCGAACTCTTTGGCATTCGCTTTGTCGTGGAAATCCATGAGTGGGACGTCCTCATGGAAAGACTTGACGCCGGGTTGACCGATTTCACAGGCAGCTTGACGCCAACGGAAGAACGCCGGAAAAAGTATTCGATGACGCTTCCCATTGCGGAACGGATGCATCGGATTTTTACGCTCGAGGATTCGCCTATCCAGACCGAAACGGACCTGGAAGGGAGGACGATTGCCTTTCTGGAAGATACCACTACGGAAAAAGCGATCAGAAAAGTCTATCGTTTCTTTTTCAAAAGTGTGGAAGTCGCGGATTATCCCGAGGCGGTACAAATGCTTAAAAATGGCGAAATCGATGGTTTTATCGACGAAGCCGACGCCGATCCCGCCTTTGACGAATACGACTTTATTCGTTCCCTGATCATTTTTCCAATGGTCCATTCACCGGTTTCGATGACGACCGCCAATCCGGAACTGGCTCCAGTGATCTCCGTGATCGACAAATTCATTGCTTCCAAAGGAGGGGGCGACAAATTGTTCGAACTTTATAAAGAGGGGGATTTCGCTTACGCCAGAAACAAATTAAGCCGGTTGCTCACGGAAGAGGAAAAGGCCTATATTGGGGATTTGGCGAAACGCGGTGCTGCAGTTCCTGTCATTTTTGAAATGGACTGTTATCCGCTGAATTTCTTCAACCGAAAAGAAGGAGAGTTCCAGGGAATTGCCATGGACGTTTTGGCGGAAATCAGCAGGCTGCTTGACATCAAATTCGAAGTTGTGAGCAGTACAGAAAACACTTGGGAGAATATTTATGAAATGGTAAAAGTGGGCAAGGTTCCCATGACAACATTTTTTGCGCAAACGGAGCCGAGAATGGAGTATTTTATTTGGAGTGACGTTCCTTACTCTCGATCCTACTATGCCCTTATTTCAAGGTCCGATTTTCCAAACCTGGCAAGCCACCAGGTTGCACAGTATACCGTGGGAGTCACGAAACTTTCCGCGTATGAAGACGTTTATCACAAGCTCTTCCCCGACAATAAGAACCTTAAAAAGTATGATTCGCTTTCGGCGTGCCTGTATGCCTTGGAAAAAGGAGAATTTGACCTGTTGATGGCCTCCGAATACGCGTTGATTACCCAGACACATTATCGTGAAAAATCGCAATTCAAGATCAACTTACAACTGGGTACGTCGTTGGATTCTTATTTTGGCTTCAATAAGAACGAAAAAATTTTACGTTCCATTATTAGCAAGACACAGCAATTTGTGCAAACGGATGTGATTGAAAACCGTTGGATGAACCGGGCATACGATTACTCGAAAAAACTTTCGGAAAACCAGGTTTTTTTCATGGTCATTATCGTTATCGCGGTGACATTGATGCTGGTCTCCGCCGTTATTTTGCTTGTCAGAAACCTGAAGCTTAGCCTGAAACTCCGGGAGCTTGCCAGTAAAGACGCTCTGACCAACATTCTGAACAGGCGTTGCTTCATGGAACAGGGTTTGGTCCAAGCGGAAAGGTCGCTTCGGACGGGCCAAAAGTGTTTTATTGTCCTTTACGATTTGGATTATTTCAAAACCATTAACGACAAATACGGACACTTGGCGGGAGACAAGGTTCTCAAGAAAGTGACTCAGCGGGTCAAAGCGGCCATACGGCCTTACGATTTGCATGGTCGTTATGGCGGAGAGGAATTCATTTTGCTGATGATCGATATCGATGAAACGAGTTTGGCCAACGCCATCGAACGCCTCCGGCAGAGCATCTGCGAACCGATGGAAATCGATAGTAAGCGAATCTCGGTTTCCGCAAGTTTCGGAATTTCCGCCGTTACGCCGCCGCTCAATATGGATACGGCCATCAAATTCGCCGACGAAGCTCTTTATCAAGCCAAGCAAACAGGACGTAACCGCGTTGTCTTTTACGGTAAAGAACCATAAACGAACGGGTACTCAAAACAGTCGAGGGCATCGGGAATCGCGATTCGTTCCGGTCGCTTCACTCCGTTACGCTCCCGGCTACCATTCTTGGCCGAGGCCGGACTAGTCCGTCGACAAGTTTCGTTTTTTTGCGATCCCGTTAGCGGCGGGGCTTGCCCCATAAGTTGAAACCTATGGGGTAACCGCTTACTTCGTGCGCGGCTCTGATTCGTGCGGGGCTTGCCCCGCGTTTGGGCCGCGTGTTGATGTTTACCCCACTCCCGCACGGGGCCGTCGCTAACGATGTAGATAAGACCCCAAAAACGGGAACTTGTCGACGGACTGAGGAGGATTCCTACACTTCTCTTGATTTCACAGGCAATTTGCCTACAATTACAAGCGTAACGTCTGTTTTTCATTTTCCATTTCTCATTTCTCATTTAACTATGAATCTCACGGACCCCAAGTACAAGGATTTTGCGCTCGTCCAGGAAATGCTTCAAACCCCGGACCTTCTCAAAAATTTCGATTTTTCGCAGACGAAAAACATTGCCCAGGTCGTCAAGCAAACCGGGCGGCTTTTTTTAACCGGCGAAGGTTCCAGCCGAATTTTTCCCGCCAAAAGTTTCATGTACGGCGTCCGTAAGCGTGGTCTCGACCTGAACGTTGCCACCGACGGTTCCTATCAAGCCCGGGAGTACGATTTGTCGAACTGGGCGGTCATCGCTGCTTCCAACAGCGGTCAGACCAAGGAAACCATCGCCCTGTACGTCAAGTTGATTCAGGAAGGGCATAAAAAACTCTTTGGTGTCACCGCCAACGCCGGAACGAAATTGATTGAAAAATCGAACGAATCAGTCGTTCTGTCCTGCGGCAAGGAAAAAGCGGTTGCTGCCACGAAAAGCGTCGTCGAACAAGCACTCGTTTATCGCTCGATTTTATGCAACATGATCGACTGCGAATGTCCGAAAAACGCCAGGACCGCCGGTGAGTACGCCAAAAAGGTTCTCGAAGCCGAATACGATCAGGAGCTTATTGCCAAAATCGCGGCGGCTCCGGTCATCTACTTCGCCGGTCGAAACGACGGCGTTGCCGAAGAATTGACGCTCAAAACGAACGAAATCACCCGGAAAAAGAGCGATTTTCTCGAAGGAACCTACATTTTGCACGGCGTCGAGGAGATTATGAACTCAAGCGAGGTCGTCGTTTTGGTCAACCCGTTCGAGTCGGAATGTGATCGGATCAAGGAGCTTTTGGTCGACGGCGTCAAGATGACCGTGATTGCGATTGCCCCAAAACAGACGGTGTTCCCGACCATCGTGATCCCGGAACTGACGGGATACAACATGATTCTGCAACTTCTTGCCGGCTGGAATTTGCTGGTTCAAATCGGCGTCGCGTGTGGTGTCAACCTCGATAAACCGCAAAGAGCAAGAAAAATCGGAAACGAGTTTGTGGAATAGTGATTAATGATTAATGATTAATGATTAATGATTAATGAT
>CAZNVM010000497.1:0-34210 GCA_964576215.1 uncultured Planctomycetaceae bacterium | reverse complement strand
GTGATAGTCAAGGCCGACAAAAAGGGGTAAATTAAACATTTCCGGGACTCCTGGGTTGAAGGTGAGATTGTGAAAAAAATTCTGCTAATCACAGTTTAACTCACATTTGACAAGGAGTCACCGGTTTTCATACAAACTTGTAGCGGCCTGCGAGGTTTTGCGACCTCCTTGTTTTTCCACCGTTTAAAGTAGAATAAGTGCTTTTGCCCGGTTTTTCCCGGTCGGTTGACTATGGCGGTATTGCTGAACGTTGAACATCTTCGAAAACATTTCACGAATGAACCGGTTTTGGTGGACGTAACCTTCCAAATCCGGACCGGGGATAAAATCGGTCTGGTCGGGCCGAACGGTTGCGGCAAGACGACGCTCCTGAATATCCTCGCCGGTCGGGAAGAGTCGGAAAAAGGCTCCGTTGAAAAGCCGGGCGATATTCGAATCGGATACCTTGAGCAACGACCTGAGGTTGAGCAAGGGAAAACCGTTCTCGAAGACGCTCAGGAATCGCTTTCGCACCTCGTCGAACTTCAGCAGGAAGCGGAAGAGCTTGCCCTAAAACTCGCCGAAATCACGCAGCCGGAGGAGCATAACCGACTCGCGGTCCGGTATGACCGGATTCACGAGGAGCTGATCCGGCACGACGCTTACAACCTGGACCACCGGGTTGAAAAAATTCTGCATGGGCTTGGCTTTTTCGATGAAGATTTCACGAAACCGACGACCGCTTTGAGCGGCGGCGAGTTGAACCGGCTTTCTCTGGCCAAGCTGCTCCTTGCCGAGCCGGATATTATGTTGCTTGACGAACCGTCGAACCACTTGGACCTGCTTGCGACGGAATGGTTGGAGGATTTTTTGAAAAACACCTCTGCCGCCATACTTCTCGTTTCGCACGACCGCTATTTTCTTGACCGGGTAACGAACCGAACCTTTGAGCTGTTTCACGGGACAATCGACGAGTATCCCGGCAATTTTTCCAAATATACGCTCCTCAAGGAAGACCGCTTACTCGTCCAAACGCGAACCTACGAAAAATACATCGAGGAGGTTGAAAAAGCGAAAGACTTCATCCGCCGCAACCACTACGGTATGAAAGCGGCCCAGGCGGAAGATCGCCGCAAAAAGCTCGACCGTTTGCTTGAAGAGCCGGTGGCCCTCCCGAGAAAAATCGATTCCCCGCCGATGTCGTTTCCCGAACCAAGCCGAACCGGCGACATCGCCTTCCGGGTAGAAAACCTATCAAAAGGATTCAAAAAAGAGGAGAGAGGATTGAGGAGAGAGGATAGAAAAAAAAATTCTGACCTCCATCCTCTATCCTCTGCCCTCTTCAAAAAACTCACTTTCGACATCGAACGTGGTCAGCGTTGGGCGATTTTGGGTCCGAACGGATGCGGGAAAACAACCTTTTTACGCTGTTTGATCGGTGAACTTGCCCCGGACACCGGAGCGGTGCAGATCGGACAAGGGGTGAAGATTGGGTACTTCGACCAGCAACTGCACGTTTTGGACGATTCCGTTCGAACCGTTGACGCCATTCGTCCGGCAAAGCGGGTGTTTGAGGAACCGGCGAGGCGTAATCTGCTTGGAGCGTTCGGCTTGACCGGCGACCAACAGTTGCAAACGGTCGGCAGTCTCAGCGGCGGTCAGCGTTGTCGGGCGGCACTGGCCAAACTTGCCGCCGACGAAGCGAACGTGTTGATTCTCGATGAGCCGACGAACCACCTCGATTTATGGGCGAGAACCGCTTTGGAGCGAGCGGTTTCCAAGTTTCCGGGTACGGTGATTTTCATTTCGCACGACCGTTATTTCGTCGATCAGGTCGCCGATCACCTGTTGATTATCCAACCGAATGCAACGTTTCGGACGCTTGAGGGGAACTATTCGACGTTCCGGCACATGGTGTCACAAGGGCTTATGGCCGATCCGTTTTTGACGGACGCCCTCTCGGACCGACGGTCGGTCGTCGGCAAATCGGCGGTCCCGGCCCAGCAACCTGCACAGCAGAAAAAGCAGGACAAAACGCTTTCGGAAAAGGAGCAAAGGCGTCTTGCGGACCAAAAGAAGTGGAAAGAGGACGCCCGGCAAAAGGAAAAAGAGAAGGGAAACGTCAAACCGCCCGAAAAGAAAAAACGAAAATACTCCTACCGAAAAACGAACGAGTTGGAAGAGGAAATTTTTGCACGGGAAACCCGGATACTTTCGCTCAACGAGGAGTTATTGATTCCCCAAGTTGCCCGCGACCCGAACCGGGCCAGGGAAATTCACTTGGAAATCGCCGAAGAACAGAAAAAACTCGCTTCGCTCTACGAGCATTGGGAAGAGGCGAGCGAATTGAACTGGGGATGAATTTTTCCCATTATGACCGGTAACGACGATGAACGACGAACGGATCAACGAAATTCTTTTGACGATGGTGGAAGGCGTCGGTTCGCTCACGTTCAAGCGGCTTTACGACCATTTCGGGAGTTGCGAGTCGATCCTTTCCGCATCGGCGGAGCAATTGCAAATCGTCGGCGGCGTCGGACCGAAAATTGCGTCGCAGATCGCCTCCGCACGGGAGACGTACAGCGTCGAGGGTTTGCTCGAATTGTGCCGCCGGGAAAAAATCGAAATTCTCTCACAACGTGACGAGCGGTATCCGGAATTATTACGGTTGATTCACGATCCGCCGCAAATTTTGTACGTGAAAGGAACTCTGACGCCGCAGGACGCTTTGGCGTTCGCCGTGATCGGAACCCGGCAGATGAGTTCGTATGGGAAAAGACTTGCGACGCAACTGACACGAGGACTTGTGCAATACGGCGTTACGATTATCAGTGGTCTGGCCAAAGGAATCGACGGTGCCGCTCACCGCGCGGCTCTGGAAATGCAGGGGCGAACCATCGCGGTTCTCGGGGGCGGAATTGGCCGGATTTATCCGAAAGAGCACACGGAACTGGCCGAACGGATCGTTGAAAACGGTGCGTTAATCAGTGAGTATCATCCCCTCATGGAGCCGAACAAAGGGACATTTCCGCAGCGCAATCGAATCGTTTCCGGGATGTCAATCGGCGTTCTCGTCGTCGAAGCTCCGAAAAAAAGCGGCGCGATGATTACGGCCCGGCTGGCTTACGAGCAGGGCCGGGAGCTGTTTGCGGTGCCGGGCAACGTCGATTCGGTATCTTCCGGCGGTTGCAATCAACTTCTCCGCGATGGTGCCATATTGGTCGAATCGGTGGACGATATTTTTGAATCGCTCGGTCCGCTGTTTAAGCCGGTTCAAAATCCGGCGACCGCTGCCGGCAACAACCCCGTGTCGGACGAACTGCGGCACCCCGGCGAATTTCCGCTCAACGAGATCGAGCGAACCGTCCTGCGGCACGTCGGAATTACCGTAACGCCGTTGGAACAAATCGTCCGGTTAACCGAGCTGAATTCCCACCAGGTTCTCGTTGCGCTAAACGTTCTGCTGCGCCGCAATCTGATTATTCAAGGAAACGACGGATTCCGGCGGATTTAAGAAAACCGCTGACTCAGGAACCATTTAAAGTAACAACCGTATTTTGTGAATGGTAGCCGGGAACGTAACGTAACGAAATGAAGTGAAGTGAAGTGAAGTGACCGGATTTCTCGACCATTCGATCCGGTCCCTTCGCTGCGTTCCATTCCCGGCTGCCATCATTGTTATTGGTAAACAGCTTCCAAGTCCCGAATCCTTGAAAACGGCCAATAAATCCGAATCGCTTTGCCGAGAATTTTTTCGCGAGAAACCGGCCCCCAAAAACGGCTGTCAAAACTTAATAACGAGTTGTCTCCCAAAAGAAAATACTCATCGGAGCCGAGCGTTATGATACAGTGTCGACACGGTCGCAGGGACGCGGTATATTACTCAAAGTGGAAACGAAATGGTAATGAGACAGGAAAAGGTGTTGAAATTTAAGGAAATCGGAAATAGGGGAGGATATTTTACACCCGATTATGAGGTAACACATGACAACGCTTAAAATGATTCCGCCGAAGGTCATTATCATTCTCTTGTTGTTCGGTTTGACCGGGATGCTGCCGGGCCAAACGGTTCGGGAAATCCGGACGCCGGAACCAACGACGAAAAAAAAAGACCCCTGGCCGGTTATACCGGCGGCCCAAAAAATGGTGGAAGAGGAATTGCTTCCCCAAGGCAGCTTGAAGAATGAAGCGGTCCTCGACGCCGTGATGCGGGTTCCACGGGACAAATTCGTGCCGCCGGTTCATAAGAACATGGCTTATCGTGACACTGCACTGCCGATAGGAAATGCGCAGACGATTTCACCGCCGTACATCGTCAGTTACATGACGGAAAAACTCGATCCGCAGCCGGACGACAAGGTTCTCGAAATCGGGACCGGAAGCGGATACCAGGCCGCCGTACTGAGTCTGTTGGTCAACGAGGTTTACTCCATTGAAATCGTCGAATCACTCGGCAAACGGGCGGCCAGGACGCTCAAGAAAATCGGTTACAAAAACGTCTTCACCAAAGTCGGCGACGGGTATCAAGGATGGCCCGATGCCGCGCCGTTCGACAAAATTATCGTAACGTGTTCCCCGGAATCGGTTCCGCAACCGCTGATCGACCAGCTCAAAGACGGCGGGCTGATGATTATCCCGATTGGTGAACGGTATCAGCAACACTTTCAACTCCTCCGAAAAAAAGGGACGGAATTGGAAAAGGAATCGTTGACACCCGCGTTGTTCGTGCCGATGACCGGCGAAGCGGAGAATAACCGAATTGTTCTTCCCGACGCGAAAAACCCGTCGATCATCGGCGGCGATTTCGAACAGACCACGGAAACCGGACATCCCGTCGGATGGCACTACGCCAGGAACGCAACGGTACTGGAAGATACTCAATCGCCAAGTGGTTTGAAATTCATCCGGTTCGAAATTCCCGTCGAACCCCGATTCCAATTCCCGGTCTCTTCATGGCAGCCGCAACCCGGACGGCAAATGATACCGCCGGGTGGTGCCAGGGAACCTGCAACCGCAACCGACTCGAAAGACTTGAAGGTTGCACAGGTGATCCAGGGATTCGCCGTCGATGGAAGAAACGTATCCCGATTGAAAATGGAAGCCCAGGTTCGCGCCGGAAATGTTTTGCCGATCAATCCGGGACAACAAAGACCAAGTGGAGCGATCCAGATTCATTTCTACGACGAAGATCGGGAGATGATCCAACAACTCGAACTTGCTCCGGTTGTCGGAACATTCGAGTGGAAAAAATTTGCAGCGGAAATTTCCGTTCCGAAAAAAGCGAGGGAAGCGATCCTGTTTCTCGGTCTGTTCCAGATGTCCGGCACGCTCGACATGGACGCCGTTTCGGTTCGGAAATAAGCACTAACGTGTTGTGTGCGGGCCCTCGGAAAATACGCCAGGAAAATCCACCGGTGGTGTTATCGGCAAGGAAAAGGTGGAGTTTTTTCCTACGCCCTATGTTCTTGCCTGTTTTGATTCTCCATTTGTTTACGGTTTGTGATGCTTATTTGGCGAACATCCTCCTTCATCTGTTCCACAAGTGCTTCTTTGCTTTCGAATGGGACGACGCCCCGCAATCGTTCGTGAAAATCGACGTGAAGTTGTTTTCCGTACAAATCGCCTTTGAAACCAATCAGATGCGATTCGACTTTAAGAACGTTTTGCCCGAATGTCGGGTTGAACCCGATATTCGTCGCCGTCGGATACGTTTTGCCTTCAACTTGGCAGGTGCAGGCGTAAACGCCGGGTCCCGGGAGCAGCGTTTGAATTTCGTTCAGATTCACCGTCGGAAAACCGAGCGTTCGGCCCCGATGTTCGCCGTGAACCACCTGGCCGGTCAGGCGGTACGGCTTCGTCAAAAACGAGTTGGCCGCCTCGATTTGTCCTTCCCGAATCAGGGAGCGAAGGCGGCTACTGGAAATTTCCCCGCCGTCTGCGAGTATCGGCGGCATGATTTCGAGCGGGATTCCATGTTTTTCGCACAGTTTTCGCAAAAGTACCGGAGTTCCTTCCCGATTTTTTCCGAACAGAAAGTTATGTCCTTCGATCAACGAATGAACCCCCATTTTTTCCACAAAAAACCGCTTGAAAAATTCTTCGGCGGAAAGTTCCAGCAGTTTTTCGTCGGTTTCAATCTGTACAAGCGTGTCAATGCCAAGCTCGCCGATGAGTTCCACTTTCCGGGCAAGCGTGCATAAAGAAACCGGCGTAAGTTGCGGTTTGAAAACCGCAATCGGCTGAACGCTGAATGACACCGCAATCGCCGGGATGCCAAGCCGAAGCGAACAATCTTTGACCCGTTGCAAAACGGAAGCGTGGCCGCGATGTACGCCGTCGAATTTTCCAAGCGACGCCACTCCGCCGCGAAGCCCCGGTGGAAGCGTGGAAGAAGGCGATAATGTCAGGAGTTCTTGTATCAAGGGAAAGCTCTACCGTCTCAAAGTGTAAACGGATTACTATAGCGGTTTTCAACGGTCCGTTGAGGGGGCACTTCGTTTTCCTCAAGGGATTTTACAGCCGTCCCGGCAATTCTCCCAAGAGAACTGCGAAGTCCCTGGGAACGCAGGCATCTTGCCTGCGAACCCGGGGGCAGGCAAGATGCCTGCGTTCCCAAGGGGGGCCTTAATTTCGATCTATTTTAAACAATGCAGTTCTCTTGGCAATTCCAGGAGGATTGCAAAGTCGCTTTTTTCCTGGGAACGCAGGCTTCCAGCCTGCCAGTGAGTTCGTAGGCATCCTACCTGTGCAGGGCCCGCAACCTTCGCGCAGACTGGAAGCCTGCGTTCCCAGGGACTTTGCAATCCTCCTGTTGGCAATTCTCCGGGCCTCGACAATCGATGATTTGCATCTATAATACGTCTCCCGGTTCTGGGGAAAATATCCGGTTAAGATTTGTCGTTTTGTCTTATCGCCTTTTTTATGGGTCAATCGCCTTGCAAAATCGTAGTAACCGGCATGGGGCTGGTGTCCCCATTGGGACTTCGGAAAGAGCCGTTTTGGGACGCGCTCTTTGCAGGCCAAGTTGCGGTACGTCCGTTTCACTTTCAACGGCCCGGTGATTCTCCTCTTTCCCATGTGGCCGGTTGTATCGATTTTACCGGTGATATTGAGCAGTTCGGCAATCTTGACGCCGCTCGGAAAAAGACGGTCAAAAAAGCGACCAAACTCATGTCGCGTGAAATTCAGATGGCCGTTGCCGCCGCCCAGCACTCGCTCGACGACGCCGGAATCGAATCGTCTTCCGCTCACGGCTTAACCCCAAACCGCGTCGGCGTTTCTTTCGGTTGCGATTTGATCTATTCGACCGTGGAAGACCTCTTGGACGGAATCAAACGGTGTATCGCCGACCGGGGAACCGACCAAGCCCGATTTGACTTTTCCCGTTGGGTTTACGAAGGAATGTCAAAGATGTCGCCGCTCTGGCAATTGAAGTATCTTTCCAACATGCCGTCGAGCCATATCGCAATTCTCAACGATTTTCGCGGCTCGAACAATTCGATTTTGCTCCGTGAAGCGTCAATCGGAGCGGTCGTTGGGGAAGCGGTCGAATCACTTCGGGCCGGTAAAGTCGATGTGTTCGTCGTCGGAGCGGCCGGTTCACGGATTCATCCGATCAAAATGTTGCAAACAATGCAGCAGGAAGAGGTCGCCCGATTTTCTGATTCGACGGACCCACAGGCGGTTTCCCGACCGTTTGACACCAATCGTCGGGGAATGGTACTCGGCGAAGGGGCCGGGGCTTTGATTTTGGAACGTCTGGAACATGCCGAAAAACGTCAAGCGAAAATCTACGCGGAAATCGAAGCCGGTTGTTCCGTTGCGACCCCGCGAAAACCGTCTTTTCAGACGTTGTCGTCCCAGGATTTGGAACAAACGCTTTTGCGGCTCATGCGTCGTATTTTTGGAACCGCGTCACAGGCGATGGAAACGCTTGGGCACATTAACGCCAACGGCAACGCAACCACGCAGGGAGACCTCGCCGAAGCCAGGGCAATCGCTTCCGTTTTCGGGACAAGAGCGACCCCGGTTCCGATCACGACGGTCAAAGGACATTTCGGCAATCTCGGAGCCGGAAGTGGGGCGATTGAATTGATCGCCGGGATTCTTGCTCTTGAGAAAAACCGTCTTTTCCCTGTCTTGAATTGTCGAACGCCGGACCCGGAATGTCCGGTCTCGCCGGTCGTTTGCGGCACGGTACCAAGCGGCGACTCCTTCCTGAAATTGGCGTACGATTCCCAAGGGCAGGCGTCAGCGGTTTACGTGAAGCGGTTTTAAGTTGAGCACAATCCCGCTTTCTGCCCAATTGCTGTCCCTCACGGGCCGAACTCTTTTCGTCTTGTATTATTTCGCTACAGCACAATAATACAGCAAACTTCGCAAAATTAAACACAAGGTTTTTTGAAGCACCGGCAAGGCTCTGTTTTTCGGGAAAAAACCAGTCTGAAAATTTTCGCTTCCAATTGGCGCGATATTTGCGTCTTTACCCCGGACCGGGTGTTGGCACTGTTGCAGTTACGGTGCTTAACACGGTTTTACCCACTAAATTAAGAAAGGAATACATTTATGAAAAGAATCGTTGCAGTGATGGGTGTCGTTCTAGCACTTGTCCTCTCGGTTGGTTTTGCTCAAGCAGAGGTTTTTCCGCTGGTAACAGATGGTAGTTGGACCGTCAAATACTACGGTACGCTTGGAACGACTGCTTATGATCCCAGTGACACGGCCAAGGCCGCAGCGATTCTCGCGATTAACGAGCTTCGCAACGGTGACGGTTCCGGCTGGACTTCGGGGCCGACGAGAGTGTACAACACGGATTGGGATTACCAAACACTCGGTTCTGCATGGAACATGCGGGATGGAGATGGTAACTTCGGTGGTGCTCCCTGGATCGGTATAAGAAATGGGGAAAGCGGGAAGGACGATCTCAGCAACCCGGGAACTTGGTACAATGATTTGTACAATCCTTGGAATTTGGACGGCTATTACACCTTTGAGACGGTACTCAATCTTGCCGGAGACTTTGATAAGATCGCGTTTGATTTCTGGAACGATAACGATCTTGTGGGAATCACTCTTTCCGATGGCGTGAATACGTGGAATTTTGACGTTTCCGGCTATCGAAACACCCAAAATAACGAGGAAAATTACATGAACAGTGCCTATGCCTCGGTAAATGGTGATTTCAAGGCAGGCACGGATTATACGTTGGTTTTCTACATGACGAACGGGTTGATCGGCAAGGTGGGGACGGAAGAAATGTGGGGACTTCCGCATGGACCTGTCGGATTGCGTGTCGAAGGGACCATTGTATACAGCAAAACAACGACTCCGGAACCGGCGACAATGCTGATTTTGGGGCTTGGCGTGGTTGGTGCAGGCTTTGCGACCAGACGCCGGAAGTAATTTGTTTGTGTTTTTTTCGCACAAAGGAGCCGAAGGTCAATTCTTCGGCTTTTTTAGTGCGCACTTACGGTTCCCAGGAGGATTGCAAAGTCGCTTTTTTCCTGGGAACGCAGGCTTCTAGCCTGCCAGTGAGTTTTTAGGCATCCTACCTGCGCAGGGCGGAGACTCCATTCCGTAACCTTCGCGCAGGCTGGAAGCCTGCGTTCCCAAGGACTTTGCAATCCTCCTATCCTCCTGGGTCTATCCTCTCTCCCCTTTATGGGATACAATGGCTTTGTTCGTCGCAACTTTACGCCTCAGGAAAATGGTCGCTCGTTTTGCGTTTTGCTTACTCTTTTTGTTTTCATTGCCGCTTGTTCCTTCGGCAAATGAGACGGATTGGCAACGTCTTGAACAGGTGAGAATCGTCCAGATCGAAAAGACGATGCAATCGGTGATCGCCGTGTTTCCCGCCGGAGGAGGCGGTCCCATCGGCGGTGGAAGCGGCGTCGTGGTCTCGCCGGATGGGTACGCGCTCACCAATTTCCACGTTGTCCAGCCGTGCGGCATCGCCATGAAATGCGGCATGTCCGACGGAAAAGTCTACAACGCAATTCTCGTCGGACTCGATCCGGTCGGCGACATTGCCCTTATCAAATTGCTTGGCCGCGACGACTTCCCCTGTGCCCCGCTGGGAAACAGCGACACGGTCCGAATTGGCGATGAAGCACTCGTCATGGGCAATCCGTTCCTGCTGGCAATCGATTTCAAACCTTGCGTTTCCTACGGGATCATCTCCGGAACGCACCGTTACCAATATCCGGCGGGGACGTTTTTGGAATACACCGATTGCCTTCAAACCGACGCAGCGGTCAATCCGGGCAATTCCGGCGGACCGCTGTTCAACATTCGCGGCGAACTGATCGGGGTTAATGGGCGTTGCTCGTTTGACAAACGGGGCCGGGTCAACGTCGGAATCGGGTACGCCGTTTCGGTCAACCAAATCAAAAACTTTCTCGGCGACCTGAAAAGCGGACGAATTGTCGATCACGCCGGTTTGGGAGCAGTCGTCGCAACGGACCGGATCGGACGGGTCGTGATTGACGACATTTCGATCCATTCCGACCTGTACCGGCTCGGCGTTCGGGTCGACGATGAAGTGATACGCTTTGCCGGATACCCACTTGATACGGCGAACACGTTCCAAAACATTCTTGGCACTTTTCCCCGGGATTGGCGGGTTCCGATTTCGATCCGAACGCCGCGAGGGGATAGGCATGAACTCCTTGTCCGGCTCGAAGGGCTTCACAGCGAAGCAAAGCTGATAGAAATGACGGAGGAGATGACGGAGCCGCCGATTGAGAAGTCGGCAGACGGCAGACAGCAGACGGCAGGGGAAGAGGAAGAGAAGAAAGGAAAGATTTTTATTCCCGATTGGGCGGTTCCGATTTATGAGAAGCGGCGGGGGTTTGCCAATTATTACTTCAACCACTTGGAATTGGATCGGGTTTTGGCCCGGTATCGGAAAACCGTTGCATCTCAGAATCCGGAGCAGTGGGTCTTTTCCGGCAACGTTGCCCAAGCGGATTCGTTCAAAATTTCGGTCTCCGACGATAAGGTGTCGCTGGAATTGCCGCATACGACGCCTGATTGGAACCCAAACGAACCGCTCGACGCCGATTCAAAAATTGATCCGATTTCCTATTTTCAGGAACCGGTCGGCAGCGGCGGCCTTTTTCCGGCGTTGTTCCTGATGCGGGAATTGGCAGTCAACGAAAAGCTCAATTTCGGCGAAGTGTTTTACGTCGGAACCGCTCCCTTGGACGGTAAACTCGACAAACTCTACGACGTGGTGTCCGTCGTTTGGCGCATCGTGAGAGCGAGAATGTATTTCGATCCTGAAACTGGAACGCTTGAATTTATCGAGTTCTACTCCACGGAAAACCGCTTTCCCTGTGAAATCCGGTTTTCGTACCAAAACGGTTTGCCCGGCGAAATGAGCGTTTCCAACGGCTCGACGCCGTTTGCACGATTTATCATGCAGACGGCAGACGGTGGTCGGCAGACGGCAGACGGTGGACGGCAGACGGTAGACGGCAGATGGCAGACGGCAGATGGCTGTGTTACGGCTGTGATTGAAGACACCCGTCAAAAGATTGTCAAAATCTACGGAGCCGGCGGGCTTCAGGGACTTTTGGGGTATCAAACCGGTACTCTCATTACGCCTTTTGGACATATCCTGACGGTAAGCAGTCCTGCTCTCGAAGCGGATCCGCTCATTGTGATTTGCGACAACGGACGTCGGTACGAAGCAAATGTGATCGCCGCTGCCCCGACGATGGAAATTGCGATTTTGAAAATCGACGGCGAAGGGTTTTCCTGTTTCGATCTCAAAGCGGAATATGGTGACACCACAAAAGAATCCGGAGCAAAGACGCTGTCCGACCTGGCCGGTTTTGATGATTCCATTCGGATCGGCGACCGGATTCTTGCGGTTTCCAATCCGTACAATATTGCGACGGCGAACGAACCGGTGTCGTTTCAGCAAGGGATTATCGCGGCAAGGACGTCGCTTCGTGCAAGACGTGGGGCGTTTGCAACGACGTACAAGGGACCGGTGTACGTGGTTGACGCCATTACGAACAACCCCGGCGCAAAAGGGGGGGCGGTCGTGCTCCGGGATACCGGCCGGTTTGTCGGATTGATCGGCAAAGAGCTTAAAAATGCGGAAAATAACACCTGGTTCAACTTTGTTTTGCCCGGCAAAGAGGTTTATGAACGTGTTAAAACGCTTTTGACGAACGAGAACACCGCAAGTCGCAGGCCGTCTCTCATTGCGGTTCCCGACAGACCGGAACTGCCGCCGCTTCCGTCGGACACGGAGCGGGTATTGCGGAACGTGGGAATCATTTTGGTTCCGAACGTTGCGAATCGGACGCCGCCGTTTATCGATTCCGTCCGGCCCGGAAGCGAAGCGGAAAAACTCGGACTTTTGCCGGACGACTTGATCGTGATGGTCAACAACCGCTTGACACCATCTCGCAGTGCGGTCGAAACGCAGATTCTCGCGGCGGAACAAGACGCCCCGATTTTGCTCACCATTGAGCGGAATTCGGAGTTGCTGGAAATACGAATCAATCCTCGTTAGTGGCTGGGATTACCCGTACCCTTTTGTCTTTTTCCGGCGTCCACCGTATTCACTCCTGGTCCACACGCACGGCACATTTCGGTAACGCCGCGAGGAACTGGCGACCGTACGATTTTGTGTGGATTCGCTGGTCGAGAATCACAACGATCCCGTGATCGGTTTTCGTGCGAATCAAGCGGCCAAAACCCTGCTTGAGTTTCAAAATCGCGTGGGGAAGCTGGTAATCGTTGAACGGATTGCCTCCGGATTCCTTAATCATTTCCAGCCGTGCTTCCGTGAGCGGCTGGTCCGGCACCAAAAACGGAAGTTTCGTGATAATCACGTTTTGCAACGAATCGCCGGGCACATCAACCCCTTGCCAAAAACTGTCGGTCCCGAACAAAACGCTTCTCGGCGTGCTTTTAAATTGTTCGAGAAGCCGGCTGCGCGGCGTTCCTTCCGCTTGGTTGAGCAAAAGCATGTTCTGCTCGCTCAACCAGGGCGTCAACAGGGACGCAACGGTTTTCAGTTGCGTGTAGCTCGTGAAAAGGACGAAAGCGTGTCCGTCGGTTTCCGTCAGGTATTTTCGGAGCATTTCGCAAAGCTGGGCGTTCCATTGGTCGATTTTCGCGTCCGGAGCAAGCAACCCTTTGACTAACACGAGCGTCGCCTGTTTTTCGTAGTTGAACGGGCTGCCTAATTGCAACGTTTTCACTTGCGTCAAACCGATCCGGCTTTTGAAGAAGTCGAACGCATGTTCGAGTTGCTTCGGCGTCGCTTTGTCGGCACTGCTTCCGGTCGAAAGCGTTGCGCTGGTCATAATCACGGTTGCGACTTTGCCGAACAGGTGTTCCCGAAGCATCGGCCCGACGTCAATCGGAGCGGAGTGTGCCGAAATTCGGGGGAGTCCCCGTGTGTACTTCGTTTCAAGCCAGTAAACGTAACCGTCTTGCGATTGGTTGACCCAGGTGTTGATCTCCCCGGACAGCGTGGAGATTCGATTCCTGGCCGAGCGCATTTCCATCCGTTGGTCGGGGTCTTTGATTTTTTCGTAACAATCGCGAAGCATCGCAACGAGCCGGTTAAGTCCCTCGCACAGTGAGTTTTTCACGATTTGCGGTTCTCGAACCCGTCCGTTTCCACCGGGTCTGGCGTTCAACCAGAAAAACAGGTCGGCGAAAAAGTTTTCCGACCGGGCATGGCATTCGCGGACCTGTTGCATTTCGGCGTGGCATTTGTTCGTGAGGAGCAACCCTTTTTGCGACTTTTCGTTGAACAGCTTGTTGAGGTTGTAATCGACCGCCCCTTGCGAAATGGAGAGGCCGAGGTGGTCCGCCGCAACTTGCTCCATCGTGTGTGCTTCGTCGAACACCAGCATATCGAACGGCGGAAGAATTCCCCAACTGGTCGTCTCCGGGCTTGCAGCGGAACTCATTCGCAGTGCCAAATCGCTGAAAAGAAGCGAGTGATTGACGACGAGAATTTGTGCATTGGCGATTCGCTGCCTTGCTTTGGCGTAGAAACACTCCTTGCGGTACATGCAGCCGGGACCGAGGCAGTTCCCCATTTCGCAGCAAACGTCGTCCCAAACTTCCCAATTGGGACGCGGCGAAAGGTCGGAAAGCGTTCCGTCGGTCGTTGTTTGCGCCCAGCGACCGATCCGCATGAGTTCCGATTCCTGGAACCCGGTGAACATGCCGCCTGATTTTTTCAACGCGGCGGTCAGTCGGCGTTGGCAAAGGTAATTGGAGCGACCTTTGACCAAAACGGACGTAAATTCCAGCGGCAAAATGCTGTTGAGAAACGGCAAATCCTTAAAAATAAGTTGTTCCTGAAGACTGATCGTGTGCGTCGAGATCACTGCTCGGGGAATCACCTGGGTTCGCAGGCTTCCAGCCTGCTCGTTTGCAGGCAGGATGCCTGCGGTCCCAGGGTTCTCAGAATCGCGGCAGGCGTAAAGAATGGCCGGGACCAGATAGGCGAAACTTTTCCCGACGCCGGTTCCCGCTTCGACGGCCAAGTGGGACCGCCCGGCAATCGCTTCCGTAACCGCTTGCGACATGTCAAGCTGCTCCGGTCGGCTTTCGTACTGTGCAAGCCGTTGGGAAATGATTCCTTGAGGAGCGAGAATCTCGGAAAAAGTAAGCATGAAGGAAAAAGGAAAAAGGAGAAATGGGGAGTCTACCATAAAATTCGGAAAACAAAATGACTTCCCCTCTCTCTCGAAGTGCGGAAGCAGGAGGATTGCAAAGTCCCTGGGAACGCAGGCTTCCAGCCTGCGCGAAGGTTGCGGAATGGAGTTTCCGCCCTGCGCAGGTAGGATGCCTACGAGCTCACTGGCAGGCTAGAAGCCTGCGTTCCCAGGAAAAAAGCGACTTTGCAATCCTCCTGAGTGCGGAAGTGCGTACCAGGGCGTCGACAAGTTTCGTTTTTTTGCGATCCCGTTCGCGGAAAACCGAGCACGTAAAAAAACCGCAAGTTTCGGCGGAGTATCGCCTACACTTGCGGTTCTTTGAATCGCTCTCGCAATCACGATTACGGCTCTGGTAGATAAGACCCTAAAACGGAAACACCGGTAGGTTTCAAGGCGACTGTTACCTGAAATCGTGGCCGCTCCCTTTTTTAAGGAGGTACGGCTGGTTGCCCGAAACAAGTTGAATCGCGTCCGCCGGACAAATCGTTGCGATTGCGCATTGGTTGCACTGTTGACAAAGTTTTTGATCGATCTGCAAGTAGAGCGAACCGTTTCCGAACTCGGTACATCCCTCGACGCATTTTCCGCAACCGATGCAGAGGTCTTTATCGACTTTGTACTCGTAGGACGGCTCTTCGATAAAGGTACGCGAGATCGCCGCCGTCGGGCAAAGCTGCATATCCGCCCCGGTGTGGAGCGACGAAAGGTCGGCTTCCGGCATGAAATAGCCGGTGCATAATTCGCAGTATCCACACATGGCGTAAGTGTGAAAGCATTTGACCGCCGAGATATTCAATACGCAGTGGTCCGCACATTTTCCGCAAGCGGTGCATTTGAGCGGGTCAATCTGCCAAACAAGCGTTCCGGCTGTGTCCCATTGCTTTTTTCCGAGGACGCAACCAAGCCCCATCAACCCGACGGCGGAAGAAATGCGAAAAAAATCACGGCGTTGCATAGAGAGAGTGTGATAAGTGATAAGTGATGAGTGATAAATATGCCCTATGCCCTATGCCCTGTGCCCTATACTCTATGCTCAACCGGAAACAGAAGCGAGGTATCGTTCTGCGTCAAGTGCGGCCATGCAACCGCTTCCGGCGGCGGAAATCGCCTGACGATAATAATCATCCGCGACGTCTCCGGCAACGAAAACCCCTTCGGTGCTCGTGTTCGTTCGAAACGGAATCGGACGATCAATGAACCCCTTGTCGGTCAATTTCAGCTTTCCTTTGAGAAATGCCGTGTTCGGCGTATGTCCAATCCCGAGGAAAAAACCGGTCGCGTTCACCGTAATCTCCGGTTCGCCGACCGTACTTTTGAGAATGGCTCCTGTAACACCATTCTTGTTGTTTCCCAATACTTCCGAAGGAACGCGATTCCAAAGAATTTCAATTTTCGGGTGATTCTTAGCCTTTTGTGCCATAATTTTTGAGGCGCGAAGCTGGTCCCGACGGTGAACCAGATAAACCTTCGACACGAATCTTGTGAGGTAGTCCGCCTCTTCGACCGCCGAATCGCCGCCGCCGACCACGATCACCGGCTGGTCACGAAAACGTGGGAGCGCACCATCGCAAACCGCACAAGCACTGACGCCCCGGTTTTTGTAATGGGTTTCCGATTCCAAGCCGAGGTAATTCGCTCTTGCTCCGGTCGCAACGATCACGGTTTGCGTTTCGTGTTTCGCGCCGGAAGAATCGGTCAAAACCATCGGGCGACTCTCGAAATCGACGTCGACGATGTCTTCCGTGATGACTCTGGTTCCGAAGTGTACCGCCTGGCTGCGGATCAATTCGACGAGCTCCGGTCCACTGACACCGCGTTGCTGCGGATCGTGCGGCGGCATCAAAATTTTTCGGTCTTCGGGAATCGACGTGTCTAAAAACTGTCCAAGATTGCCGGGCGGAAAACCGGGGAAGTTTTCGATTTCTGTCGTGAGCGCAAGCTGCCCCATCGGGAGCGTGTTACTGGCTTGATTTTCGGCGGAGATCGCTCCTTCGAACAGGAGCGGACGCAGTTCCGCTCGTGCGGCGTAAATTGCGGCGGTCCAAGCGGCGGGACCGCTCCCGATAATGATAATTTTTTCGCTCATAACGAAATGGTAATGAAACGGGAAAAAATGTTGAATTTAAGGAAATTGGAAATCGGAAATAGGAAACCGTTGTTTACACCCGATTTCCTATTTCCGATTTCCTATTTCCTCTACTGGTTTGAGTTACCTTTCCTTGGCCGTTTGTTTGATGATTTGAAGTTCTCCTTGAGCCCGTTCGGCAATCCGCTTTTTGAGAGCGTTGGCACTGGCCATGGCTTCCTGGAATTTTCGGTTGTCACTGTTCCGATATTTTTCACCTTCTTCCAGTGCAATGTCCATTTTATCCCCCAATTCCCGGGTCAACTCCAGGATGTCCTGTCCGATCTCCGCACTCGGCTTGAAGACGTTTTCGTTGTATTGCTCATAAATTTTTGTACGTTGCCATCCCCGGTCGAGGAGAACCAGAGATAACGAACTGATGACCAAAAGAATCAAGACAATCAGAAACACGTTCATGGACATTTGGCGATTTTTACGAAAATATCGCCAAGCTCGTTCCGTTACCGTTTCTCTCATTGCAGAAATCGGCTCATCATCAAGCCAGTTGCACAGATCGGCAACAAGTTCATTGGCCGATTGGTAGCGTCCTCTCACGTTTCGACTCATCGCCTTGATACAGATTGCCTCCAGACCGGGCGGGATATTTCGTGCAACGTCCGAGGGATGGGGCGGGTTCATCGTCAAGACTTTCGTCAAAATTTCCTGGGACGTTTTTCCCGTGTACGCATTGCGTCCGGTCAAAAGATAAAACAGAATCGCGCCGAGCGAAAAAACGTCGGAGATCGGTCCGACTTCCTGTGAATCGGGCGAAGCCTGTTCCGGCGACATGAAAGCCGGGGTTCCGACGACGGTCCCCGCCAGCGTCAAGTCCGGATGGGATTGCGTGCAACTTAACGGGTCTTCCTTGTCCGCAGTGGAAACAAAGATTCCGGATTCCGTTGCCAAAGTCTTATCGTACGCTTTGGCGATTCCCCAGTCCATCACAAGCGTTTCCCCATGATCGCTGAGCATGATATTCGCCGGCTTCAGATCACGGTGAATCACTCCCTTACTGTGGACGAAAGCCATCGTTTGGCAGACCGAAACAAAACGCCGCACAAGTCGCTTCAATTCCTGTTCACTCGGCTCCTTGAAATACTGCTTGATCGCTTCCTGGAAGGTTTTTCCGCGAACCAGTTTCATCGTGTAGTACGGATTACCGTTGAGGTCCAGACCGAGCGCATGAACGGGAATGATTCCCGGATGCTCCAACTGTGCGGTAATTTCCGCCTCCACGATAAATCGATGGACGATTGATTCATCCAGCGTGGATTCCCGGAACAATTCCTTCAAAGCGACTTCCCGCTTGAGAAATTGGTCTGTGGCAATGTGAACCATACCCATACCGCCTTTGGCGTGCGAACGAACAAGCCGATGAATACCGTAAACAAACCCCTGGGACGAATCGGTTGGTCCGCACTTGGATCGTTTGGCCCGGGTAATACGATAGAACGGATCGGCATTAAGAATACGTTCTGCGTGAGTGCAAAATTTCGTCGAATCCGCGTGTATTGAAAAATGATCGTCGAAAAAATCGGCTCCCGGTGATTCTTCGGCGAGTGTTTCCCCGATGGTGATCTCGTCACCTTGAAGCTCCCGATTCGCCCGTAACAAGGGATCGAGGGCCGCCGATTTTCCTTTCGAGGCGGACGGCGGGGTCTCTTTCTCTATAAAGACGGTTGTTTGTAAATCATCAATCTGCGAGCCTGTGCCGAGAAAGCCGGACGATTTCGCTACTGTGGAAGGAATGAGGCGGCTATCAACCGTATCAAAATTTTCTGCATCCGCGACGATGAAGCCTGTGTGGGAAGTTACCGTTTGCGTCGGGGAAAACGAGAGGGTTTTTCCACAAGCAACGCAGTGGGCACTTTTCGTGTCGTCAACTCTTGTCGATCGTCCGCATTGGCATACAATATCTACCAGCATAGCGTCAGTGAGGGAGTGAGGGGTGGCGGGTGTGTTATTTTTCGTGTTTCCTGAAGGATCGCTTATACTCCAGTCCAAAGTAAAGTATAGTGCACTGTGAAAGTTTTTGCAAATGGTATGGGGTACGATTTTTTCGATAATTCTTTTTCCGCCGTTCTGAAGGGAACAAATCTCCGTTTTGCGCTTCGTGAACGCCTTTTCGAACTTGCCGGGGCACTCGGATTTGAACTTGTCGGGGTTGCGCCCGCCCATCCGCCGGAATCGTTCGCGGACTTTCAACGTTGGATCGACGACGGTTTTCACGCAGGAATGGATTATTTGGCGAAAAACATGGAAATCCGGGCCGATCCGCAACGGTTGTTGCCGGGAGCGAAAAGTCTCCTGATGCTCGGCGTCTCCTACCAGACCGTTCTCGAATCCGAACCGGAAATTCGTCGGCTGTTTTTCTCCTGCGAAGAGCAAGACGCTCTGCCGATTGCCGATTATGCAAGTGGTATCGATTATCACCTTTGGATTCGCAAACGGTTGAACCAACTGGCCCATTGGCATCGGCAATGGATTCCGCAAGGCCGGTGTCGCGGTTGCGTCGATACGGCCCCTTTGTTGGAACGACAGTATGCTCAAAACGCCGGGCTGGGAAAAATCGGGAAAAACACGATGCTCATTCACCCGAACTATGGAAGCCGGTTTTTCCTCGCCGCTTTGTTGACAACGGAAGAATTGGAACCGACGCAACCGCTCCCGTTCGATCCTTGCAGCGATTGCCAACGTTGCCAAAACGTATGCGCTAGCGGTGCTCTCGGTGAACCACACCGATTGGATGCCCGGAAGTGCGTGAATTATTGGACCATTGAACACGGCGACGGTCTTTCCAACGTTTCGTTCGGTTGCGATTTGTGTCAAAACGCCTGCCCCTGGAACCGCGAAAAACTTCCAAGCGGCCGTCTTTCACGAAAAATGCTACAGGAAACAGAGCCGGACGAACTGAAATCGCGATTTGCCCAAACACCGCTTCTGCGAAAGATTTCCCGTACAGGTCGATAACAAATTCACCAATAACAATGACAGCCGGGAACGGAGCGCAGCGCAGTGACCGGATTTCCCCGCGATTCGGTCCGGTCGCTTCACTCCGTTGCGCTCCCGGCTACCATTTCATACAAATTTCTTAGCGGCCTGACGGACTACCTGAAGCGTCTTGTTTTTTGTGGTCGTCAAAAGTATAATGAGCCGGTGTGTTTTGCCGACTACTGACCGCCGACCACCATCTATGATACAAAAACGATTATTCGTATTGGGAATTTTTTGCATCTGTTTTTGCACAGAAATTGCAGGTGCCCAGGAAATTCAGCGTTTGGACGCGACACCGAAACCGGGTTCGCAATGGCAACCGGTCGAAAACGATCTGAAAACCCGATACGTCCAGGAAATTACGCCGGAAAACGTCCACCAGGACTATCCGCGACCAACGATGGTACGAAAGCGTTGGTTGAATCTCAACGGTGTCTGGGAATTGCGACCGAAGCGGGATGCACAGCACCCGATTTCGCCGGGTTACGCTCCGCAGCCGACACCGCCGCCAACCGTTCCGCTCCAGACCGTTCCGGTGGAAGAAAAAAGAGATGCTGAAAATCAAGAGGAGACCGATGCTCCGATGCCGGAGTTCCATGACTTGCAACCTGTTTATCTCGGTCAATCCCGATCGGAAACCTATCCTTATCGCATTTTGGTCCCCTTTCCCGTCGAATCGCCGCTTTCCGGAATTCGGTATCCGTTCGATTCGATCACTTATCGTCGGCATTTTACGATTCCGGATGACTGGGCGGACAGCGAGCGGATTCTTTTGCATTTCGAGGCGGTCGATTGGGAGGCGGCAATCATCGTTAACGGTCAGCTTGTCGGTGTGCATCGCGGCGGTTACGATCCGTTTACGTTCGATATTTCCGAACTTTTGCGGCAGGAAGGAAAGTACGAACGCGGCGTTTTCCACGAACTCCTCGTTTCGGTTTACGATCCGACGCAAAACGGGGGACCGTGCGGCAAGCAATCGACGAATCCGCAAGGAACGCAGTGCGGCCCCGTCAGCGGAATCTGGCAAACCGTCTGGTTGGAACCAGTTCCCGAAACGTTTGTCCTGCGGTACTTTGCAACGCCGAATATCGACGAATCGAACGTTTCGCTCCGGGTCGTCGTGCAGGAACCCAATGACACCACCGGGCAACTGGTCGTCGTAGCCGAAGCGTTTCAGGGACAAGAGAGGATTGCAAAAGTCTATGGGGGAACCGGAGGAACGCTTTTACTGCCGATTCCCAACGAAAAACTCGTTGTCTGGACGCCGGAAAACCCGTTTTTGTACACGTTGAAAATCGAACTGCAAAAAAACGGTCGAACGCTGGATTCCGTCGAAGGGTATTTTGGAATGCGAAAAATCGACCTGGCCAAAGATCCGCAGGGGATGGTTCGGATTCGACTCAACAATTTGTTCCGCTTTCAAATGGGGATTCTCGATCCGGGACTTTGGCCGGACGGACTTTACACCGCTCCTTCGGACAACGCGATCCGCCGGGAAATCCAAGCGATGAAAAGGCTCGGGTTCACGATGATCCGCAAGCACGCAAAGATCGAACCGCAGCGTTGGTACTATTGGTGCGACCGGCTTGGAATGCTCGTTTGGCAGGATATGCCGTCTGCGGAAAACCAACGCCGACTCGACCAGGAACAGTTCGGGAAGGAACTTGTGCAAATGGTCGAATCCCGATTTAATCATCCGAGCATCGTTATGTGGGTGCTGTTCCATGAGGGGAAGGGGCAGCATGAAACAGCGCGTTACGTGGAACTGGTTCGCCGATTGGATTCAAGCCGATTGATCAACGCCGCAAGCGGTTGGCAGGACCACAATGTGGGACAGATCGTCGATCTTCACCAGTTTCCCGGCCCGACGGCACCGAAACCGGAACCGTTCCGCTCGTCGGTTCTCGGTCAGTTCGGCGGATTTGCGTACCAAATTCCCGAACACAGTTGGTCGAAAAAAATGTGGGGTTATCAACTTACGGCAGACGAGGACGACTTTTTGAGACGGTATCGGCAAACGATGGACGCTTTGGAACCGTTTGTCCAACAGCGGCTCTTGTCCGCAGCGGTCTATCATCAATGGACCGATCTCGAAACCGAATGCGGCGGTCTGATGACTTATGACCGAAAGATTTTGAAAATTCCGCCGGAAGCGATCAAGGCGTTGAATGAAAGAATGAGCTCGTTTGATATTTCGAACAACGGGGGTAACGATTAAATGCCATTTCTCATTTTCACGACGTTATTATGCATCGCCTTCTTTTGGCCGGTGCTTTTCGGGCAGGAGCAGTTTGCGTTTCGGGACACCGCGGACTTTTACTATCCGCTTTTCGAGTACGTCCAGTCAGAACTGCAAGCCGGTCGGTTGCCCCTGTGGATGCCTTACGAAAATATCGGTCAGCCGCTCGCCGCCAATCCGGTTTGCAGTGTGTTTTATCCGGTTAAGCTGATCTTTTTCCTGCCGATTGACTTTGTACTTGCCTACCACCTGTTCGTGATCGTTCATGTCTGGCTGGCTGCGCTGACCGCCTATCGGCTTGCCCGGCACTGGAAACGTTCGGAAACCGCTGCGGTTTTTGCAGGGCTTTGCTATGCCTTCGGCGGAATCGTTTTGTTTCAGCACAATAACGTTCCGTTTCTGATCGGGTCCGCCTGGCTGCCGGAAGCGATTCGTGCGGCAGACCGGCTCCTGATCGCCTGCCGCCATCGAACGACAACGGGCAATCGGTTGCGTCGCGGTGCCATCGCATTGAGTTTGGTCGTCTCGCTCATGACACTGGGCGGCGATATTCAATGTGTGTACCATACGCTGTTAATGATCGGTCTTTTGATTTTTTTGCGACGAAAACGTGTACAACGGCGTCTGTTTCTCCAGGCAACGGTATTGTCCGGCATACTGATTTTTCTGCTCACCGCCGTCCAGGTGATTCCATTTTGGGAATTCATGCGATCGTGCGACCGGGCCGCTCATGCAAATGAATCCATTGAGTATACGGATACACACGAATACATGCGCTATGACTACAGCTCCGGCCCGTGGCGATGGATCGAATTCATTTGGCCGAACATCGACGGACAGAAGTTCCCCGTCAATACACGATGGTGCCAGTTATTCGAACAACCCAAAAGTGTCTGGACGCCTTCCCTCTACATGGGGCTTGGGCCGGTACTGCTCGGCCTGGCGGCTTACCGGTTACGGAAGAGAAACGCGGTCCGTGTTTGGACCGTCGGCGTCTTGTGCGCGGCCATGCTGGCTTCCCTCGGCTATTATGGTGTCGGTTGGCTGCTCGCCCTCAACGGCGTGGACATCGCCTCGCTGGGGATCCACGAACCGTTCGGCGGCGTCTACTGGCTGATGGTCAACGTACTGCCCGGTTATGGGATGTTCCGCTATCCGGCCAAATTGTTATCCATCGCGGCCTTACCCATCTGCCTTTTGGCGGCGGACGGTTTTGACATCTTTTTTTCAAGACAACGAGCCGGCGAAACAAAAACAACAAATACGATAAAACGACAAAAACGACAAAGACGCCCAATCCAACAAAACGCCAGTACAACGATACAGCAATGCGGCAAGTACGACAAGTGCCGGTTCCGTCGCAGGATGTACGGGTTGATCGGGATACTTTGTGTTGCCACCCTTTGTTTTAACGTCGCCGGTCAAACGAAAGCGTTTTGGTCCTACATCGAAGCCCATTTGGCCCCTGACGTGATATTTGGACCGATCATTGTCCCATTGGCGAAACTACAGATTGTTTTCTCGTTATTGCACTTTTTCCTGCTGATGGTCGCAATCGGCTATTTCGTTTGGCGGGTGTTCCGGACTGCGCCGGGTGCCAGGACATCTCCACCACTCCGACTTGCGTTCATTGCGCTGCTCGCAGTGGATTTGTACGTTGCCAATACCTGCCTCATTCCCACAGTGCCGCGTTCGGTGTTTCAGGAACCTCTCGTGAATTTTGAGGCGTCGGCAAACGCAGTGCCTCCCGTTCGCAACATTCATATTACGATATGGTGTCCAAGAGTCTTTGAAGAAACGGTGTCCCAATCGCGGATGACGGAACTGGTTCGTTGGCAACGGGAGATATTGTTCACCAAATTCAATTTGCGATATCGTATTGCCAACACCAACAACGGCGGTTCTTTCCAGTGCGCGGATTACGTTGATTGGCTATTTCACCCCAAAGAAGGTCTTACGCCTGACGAGCACTACGCGCTTCTCGGCGTACAATACGCCATCGTACCGTCTTTGCTCGGCACAGTGCTGAACCGGTTTCCCGGCATTGAACCGACCCAGATCGTTGCTCCGTTTTCGGATGACGTTGCGATTCTCCGCGTAAAGAATCCGCGTCCTCGTGCTTGGGTGGAACAGGACGGTCGGGTACTCGAATCGGCAAAAGCGGAAATCGTCCGGTACGAACCAAGTAAGGTGGTCATCGAAGCGGACCTACCGATTCCGGCTACCGTTGTCCTCACCGATCAGTTTTTCCCCGGCTGGCGGGCAAAAGTGAAACCGTCCAATGTCGAACTTCCGATCCGCCGTGTGGAAAGCGTGTTTCGCGGCGTCGATTTTGCCGAACCGGGCCAATATCGTCTCACGTTGGAGTACGATCCAATGTCGTTCCGCATCGGTTTGACACTGACCCTGGCCGGTATCGTTTTGCTTGTGGGGTTGGTTCTAAAGCGATAAAATGGAGCAAAACGCAACCCCCCGAAGGATTTTAAATCTATCCCCGTTTCAAAAGCACATCCGCTTCGTATTTTCGGACCGGTTCTATCCAATTCATTCCGACCGGGACGCCGTTCTTTTCGCAGTACATGTCCCAAATCGCGCCGAACGGCATCGTCTTGAGTTCCTCAAGCATCGCAAGTCTTCGGGAGAAATCCCCTTCGAGTTCCCACTTGCGAATCTGGTCAATCGGTTCAAGCAATGCCGCCAAAAGAGCTTTCAGCATCGCACGGGTTCCGATCACCCACGCAAAAATCCGGTTGACCGTTGCGTCGAAGAAATCGAGGCCGATATGGACTCGGTTCAACAAATTGTTGCGAACAAGCTCTTCCGCAATTCCCCTGAGATCGTCGTTCCAAATCACAACGTGATCGCTGTCCCAGCGGACCGGGCGGCTGACGTGCAACAGCATTTCGTCGATAAACATGGAACATGAGGAGAGTTTATCGGCAATTCCTTCCGTCGGGTGAAAATGTCCGGCGTCCAAGCAAAGCAGCTTTTTCCGCGATGCGGCGTATCCCATGAAAAACTCGTGCGAACCGACGACGTAAGTTTCGCTGCCGATTCCGAACAGCTTGCTTTCCACGGCATCAAGTTCGTGCTTTGGGCTGATTTTTTCTTCGAAAATTTCGTCGAGCGATTCGGCCATTCTCTTCCGGGGCGCAAGACGGTCGGCGGGAATGTCCTTGTACCCGTCCGGCATCCAAAAATTGACAACCGACGGCGTGTGAAGTTTCTTTCCCATTTCTTCGGCGATTTTTCGACAAGCGATTCCGTGCCGAATCCAGAACTTGCGGATTTTCTTGTCGTGGTGCGAAAGCGTGAATCCGTCCGCCGCTTTCGGGTGGGAGAAATACGTCGGGTTGAAATCCAGACCGAGTCCGTTGACTTTCGCCCAGTTGATCCAACCTTTGAAGTGTTCCGGCCCGATTTCGTCCCGCTCGACCTTTTTTCCTCCGTTTTCCAGGTAAATGGCGTGTAAATTGAACCGGTGCTTGCCGGGAATCATTTTATACGCGACTTCGGCGTCCTGCCGGAGTTCCTGCGGCGTTCGGGCCTTTCCGGGATAGTTGCCGGTTGCGAGGATTCCGCCGCCGGTCAAACCTGCGGCTGATTCGAACCCGCCGACGTCGTCCCCCTGCCAGCAGTGGAGCGAAACCTTGATCGCGGCGAGCCTCTCCATTGCTTTTTCGACATTAACGCCGATTTGCGAGTACCGTTCTTTGGCAAAATTGAAAGATTGGGCAATTGTGTTCATGGGTAAGTTTCCTTAGGGAGGTTAAAAACGCAACAACCGATCGCTCAGGCCGAACGGCGGTTATTGGTCAAAAAAATAAAAATTTCTGTTAAACTGCGAAATTTATTCCGATAATAACGAATAGGTTGGGTTTTACGGATTTAAAACCGTTTTTTGGAGGATAAGCAAGATGGGCAATTCAGGATGGATACGCCGGGTGGCGAAAGGAATGATGATTTCTGGTTTGATTTGTATGCTACTGGGAACCACCGGTTGCAACAGTTTACCGTGGACGAAGAAAAAAGACAATATCTACTCTCCAAAACCGGCTCATCAGCGACTCAATAAAAACACCAAAAAAGCCAACTCGCGGCCTTCGAATACGGTTGACGGTTTTTTGTCGAGTGAGCGGGTCTCCTGGTGAGAAAATACGGTTTAAGTACACAACTCAAACCGTAAACAGTAGAGGAAATAGGAAATAGGTATAACTTACCACTTACCACTTATCACCTATCACCCGTCTGTTTGCACTTTGAGTAAAGGATATTTTGCTGTTTTTTACACTTTTTAACTACTGCTTTCATCATAACCTGTTGCTATTGTTCGACTTATGATCGGACGCTAGTGAGTTTTCATTTGGTTAAGTTCATTTTCAATTTCGACGAACCATTTCTTTGCTTCGTCGAAATTTTGGAGTTTTTGTAAAATTTTACGGCTTTCCTCGAAGCGATTGGTGTGACGAAAAAGGGTGGCGAGCATCAGGAGGGCCTCCGGGTCGCGGGGATTGCGTTTGAGAATTTCGTTGAGAAAACATTCCGCTTCGAACCAGTTTCCCTGGAGATATTGCATCTGTGCGTCGGCGAAAAAATTGCGTTTGGAATCGGCGGCGCGGCGGCGAAGCAGCATTTTCTCGCAATAGCCGGAAATTTGAGCAAGCAAAAACCAAAGCAGGAAAAACGCAATAACGCTGGTGTAACGTCCTTGCGGCGTCAAACAATCGGTCCAATAGAAATGGGCAATCAGTAGCAGGTCCAGCGCGAGAAAAAACGCAACCGTAATGGCCAAAAACGACCACCGACCGTACTGAAAAAGCCCACCCAAGCCGGGAAAAATATAACGTAGCATCGTCAGAGAATCGTACAAAATTTTGAGAAACAGGTCAATAGAGAAACGAGAAACCTGACGATTTTATTCTATCAGAGCCCACTACGTAAGCAAGAGAATTTCCCTATAATGGGCGTAGCTGTGGTTAGGCGGTACTCCGCCGAAATCTACGGGTAACCCGTAGGTTGCGCGGAGTACCGCTTCACCTACGCTCTTTTTTCTCATTTCTCGTTTCTCATTTACCATGTCCGAATCCGCCGCCACTGTCATCGATGAAGTTGTCAAAAAACAGCCGAAAAAAGGGTGTCTGAGTCGCTTGTGGAGCAAGCATCTTTTGTGGTTCCTTGTTCCGCTTGCGTGGTTTTACTGGGACATGGTCCGGGTGGTGCCGATCCGTATTTCGCCGGAAACGACGTATATCACCTCGCCGCTGACTGCCGATGGGAAGCGGGTCGATTATTTCGCGGGGCTGGAGGAACTCCTTTACCCGGCGGAAATGGAAACCGACGACAACGGGGCAAGGGTGATCGTCCTGGCCTTTGGTGCCAAATCCGCCCGGCTGGCGGCCCTCAAAACCGACCCCGCCGAAAAAGAAGAACTCGAATTCCGGGTAAAACAGGTCTACCAAAAACTCGGACTCGACCCCAACCTCAAGCCGACGCAGAGTTACCAGGAACCAAACCCGAAAATGACGGATTCGGAAGTGGGGGAATGGCTTGAACAAAACACCGAGACACTCGATTTGGTTTCCAAGACAGCGAGAAAACCGGCATATTTTTATCCGTTGACTCGGACACCAGATGACGAACAAATTCAGTTTTACACATTCCTTGAAGATGTAATGCAATCAAAGGCGTTTGTCCGGGGATTTTCGGCACGGGCAAAACACCGAATCGCAATCGGCGACATCGACGGGGCGATTGATGATACCATTGCGATTTTTCGCTTGGGGCGTTTTTCGGGACATCAGGGATTCCTGGTTGGTGCTTTAATTGGAATCGCTATTGAGAGTAACGCTTTTAATATTGAGATTATGGGCAACCCGGAGCATCCGCCGACACTTGAGCAGATTGCCCGATTCCAGAAAGAGCTTGATAACCTACCACCCCAGGTAACGTTTAACGAATGTATGGAAACAGAGCGGTATCAAGTTCTCTGTTCCCTTCAAAACCAGTTCGGCGGCGTTGTCATGTCGCGTGCTTTCGACTTGGGCGTGATGTTACTGCAAACCAACAGAGATTTTGACATCATACTGGGGAAAACAAGCGGAACGGCAACTTATGAACTGCCCGATAAACCTCGCCTGTGGAGGATGGTATCAAGACGCACTCGTTCACTGGAAGTCTATAAAACCATGTCTTCGCTTCTTGTTCCCGCGATTCAGGCGGCCCGTGAAGCGTTTCGGCGATTAGAGTGTATCGAGCACCTTCACACGCTTACGCTGGCGATGTACCGTTATCAACTGGATCACGGGACGCTTCCGCCGACCTTCACAGTTGACGCGACGGGTAAGCCGCTTCAGAGTTGGCGGGTGTTGTTGCTTCCGTACCTTGGGGAGGAGGAGTTGTACCAAAAGATCAGGCTTGACGAACCGTGGGACAGCGAACACAACCGCCAGTTCCACGAGCAGCTTCTTCCGGTATTCCAGTGCCCCACGAATTGGAAAAGCATCGAAAGGCCGGGCCGCACGGCGTACTCGGTCATCCTCGGCGACGAAATGCCGTTTGACGCTTCAGGGCAGGGCAAACCGCTCCCGATCAAGAGGGACACGATTCTTCTGGTCGAAACGTTTCACGAGCGAAATTGGATGGACCCGACCAATGAACTGACGCTTGAAGACGCCGGGAAAAAGGTCAAGGTTCACACGGATTCCGTCGGCATGGGAAGTTTCCATGCCGGCGACATGAATGTCGCCAGAGCCGGCGGCGGTGTTCATTCCGTCAAAGAAATTTCCGATGAGTCAACGAACCACAAACAATCAGAGCCGCGCACGGAGTAAGCGGCTCTGATTGTGCGCGGCTCTGATTGGGCTACGGTAAAAGAGATCAAAAGTCGGCCCAAATACCGAAACCGATTTTGCTCTCGTAAAGGTCTTGGAATTCGAACTGATCGCTTGCTCCACAGAAATACTGGAGCCCGACCCGAAAGAGATGATTGCTCGGCCCTCTCCATTGCCAACCCAGTTGGACGTTGAGGTTTCCTCCAAAATTGAGTTCTTGAAGCAAATGACCGTTGACCGCAAAAAACGGGGAACCGTGTTGCCGATTGGCCGGATAGAGTTGGCTGTATTCCGCTCCGAACTGAAATTCCCAGGGTCTCGTCTCTTCACCGGTGAAAAACGCCCAGGCCGCTTCGCCGTAAATCCGCACATCCCGCTGGATGCGGTAGGAAACTCCAAAAACAAGAGCATCCCGAAAATAATTGATTCGATCTCTCTCTTTACGGAGCATGTATTCGTCCCCTAAATGGGAGCTGACATGATAGTATCCGAGTTTGTACTGTGTTCGTTTATTACCGAACGTGATTGGTGCTCCGACGCGAAAATCGGAGGCCAGCAAATCCAAATCCCGTTCGTAGTCGATTCGGACCATAGCGGCCCCTTCGAGATCGATTTGAATTCCTTCAGGCAAAATACGGTCTTTGGTACCGTATCGCAACAGGGGAAACCGACCGCCGGCAGTTGCGTCCCATATCCAACCGAGATTTCTGTCGTGGTTCCACACGCCGCCAAACCGGGGTTCTTTGGGACCGGCCAAATAGGAAGGGAAAATCAATCCGTCCGGCAACACCTGCCAAAAACTCGGAGAGGAGATTTGTTGCGTCCAGCGATCATAGTTGGGAAAACCAGGGGTGATCGAAGTACAAGAGGACGGAGAAACGTTGACGGCTCCAAAATTGTTGGCGGACGGTCTGTCCTGAAGCAAATACGGCTGATTGGAATACGGCGTGTAGGGCGTATAAAAGGATGGCGTTTGAGTGTTCGGATTCAGGTCCGTCGCCGGAAGATCGGTAGAAAAGCGAGGTATGCCATAGGGAGTATTGAACTCTGAACCGCGCACTACGCAAACATTCGCCAGGAAAATCAAGGCAAGTCCCTGGAGAATACGGAGCGAAAAAAATCGGAACATTGCGGTAACCATTTTCACGGACCCTATTAAATTCACGGCCCCTCTTAAAAACTGGGGAATCCTAACAATTGACACGTTTCACGTCAAGAGGAAAACGTGTTTATGCGAGTTACGGTTTTCCCATTCGTGAGCGGAGAACGGCGGCGAGACGATCCGGTGTGTCCGAACCGAGCAGGTACTTTTTGCCCTTGTCCGTTTGAATGAGAACGCCGCAAGTGCCGCTCATGAAACATCCGATGGTGTTGTTCCGGCCAAACCTGTAAGGCCCCCAGCCGCCGAAGTCCCGGAGAGGACGAAGCGGTACAACCTCGACGGAAGCAATCGAATCGAAGGGGAATCGTAGTATTCGGATTCGCATTATCCCCATTCTCACATCAGCGGATTCGTCGCCGACTTCGACGAACAGGCCGACAAGCAGAAGCGCCACTAAAGTAAGAATCGCACCACTCGTCCCCAATATCACAATGGTATCACTCCTTTCAAAAAAAGAACGCTTCCCAAGGAGAAACGGCAAGGACACCGCCAGCAAAAGCGCAAAAAACAAAAGATACATCCACAACGGATTCTGCGATTCGCGGTAAACCGTACCAATCGTTCGCTCCACATCGAACGGTTCTAAACGTCGATTCCGTTCTTCCACCCAGCGGTTTCGCCACTTCTCGCCGACAAAAATAATCAGGATCAACAGTACCGGAGGAATAAACGCCGTAACAACGATAGGAAGAACGGTTCGGCTTTCTTCGCTTTTTTCGTGCATTTCGTCTCGCCACCAGTCCCAATGGAATCCCGCGATGGCTTTGTTTTCGAACGTAACCCACATTTTGATCGGATACCGTTCGCAGTGAAAGTACAGGTAGACGCTGCGTTTGAGTTGATTATGTGGAACGACTTCGACCTTGGCAACGTCAACGGGTTTGCCGTAATCGGTTACGACGATCGCCCTTGTCCAGTGTTTGAACGAGTCCGCCGTAACGAACGGCTTCATGGCGTCCGTCACCTCAAATTGCTCAAGCGGATCGTCGTTTGCACCGGAGAAAACCCGCTCGACGAATTGTCTGGCAATCTCGACATGTTCGGCGTCTTCCGGGATCGGAACTGTGGTAAGATCGACGACAACCTTCACCGGTTCGTCCACTGGGAGCGGCGGTAACGGAAAGCAGGCGGCCAAAAGCCCCGACAAAATGATCGCCGCGATTTCCGAAGCAATCAAAACGGCGGCAAAAAGCCACTTGTTTTTCACGTTGGTTGAAACGGCGAAAGCGTTGTAACTCAAAACGACGACCCAGATATCGACCAGCAAAAACACGATACAGGCAATGGTCAGAGAAATCGCCGTTTCCGCCGGCAATTGCTGTTGCACATTCAGGTTCCACAGACCGGGCAGCAGACCAAACGGAGCCGCAATCAGGAACGGCAAACGAGCCAAAGCAAGCGTTCCGCCAACGTCGATGAGGCGAATGTTCGATTTGGAAAAGAACCTTCCGGCCACGAAAAAGAAGAAAGAGACGTTGAGCCACCCCAGAACAAGCAGGCCGAAAATCAGCTCAAACGGCATCGGTCGGGCCACGTGAATGTTGAGCGAACCGACGAAATTCACCCCGCACGGAGCGGCGATCATGGCGGTCAGCAACATGCCAAGACCGCCGTAAAACAAGGCCGAAAACCCGGCAATGCGGTTGAAGGGATTCAGTAGCATAGCGTTTTTCCTTATGTGTTAATGTTGTTTTGATGCTGTAGGTCAATTTTCGTATTGTCCGCCCTGGAAGGGCGAAACATATTAGCCCAGGGCAAGGCGTACTCGCCGTCGCCCTGGGATTCGTGTTCTCAAAAACCCAGCCGCCCTGTAAGGGCAAGGCAATCATGTCCATAAATATCGTTCATCAAATTCAGGGTTATGTTTTTTCAATAACAAAATTAACTCATCCTGAAACGACGCTTTGCGATGGTGCTCTTCTTGCCCTGCAATGTAATTGACAACCCTGGCAATCTGCGATTCACTGACGGAAAAAGCACCATAACCAGCTTGCCAGGCGAATGGCTTTATTGTTACGTTTTGTGTATTCAACCATCTGGATGAACCACCTTTCATCTCTTCCATCATTTTGGACAATGAAATTGTTTTCGACATCCCTATCAACAGATGAACATGGTCTTCTGTTCCATTGATGCTCAAGGTTACACAATCCAGCGAATTCAAAATTCCCACAATGTATGCAAACAGGTCGTTGCGAATCGCCGTTGACAAAAGCGGTTTGCGTTCTTTCGTACTGAAAACGACATGAACAACGATTTTTGCTAATGACTGTGCCATCTTACCTTGCCCTTACAGGGCGGCTAATTTTGTGCTGTCTGTTACCCCAGGGCGGCGCGGAGTACCGCTTGCCCTGGGCTATGATGCTCCGCCCTTACAGGGCAAAAATTTTCTGCCTACGTGTTACATTGACTATTTGATCCCACCGATAAACTCCACAAGACACGGCACCAAATCTTCATGAATCGGGTATTTCGGATCGGTGTAATAAGGTTGCTGTGAGGGAGCAGTTGTCGTAGCACTTGTTTTGAGCGTGTGATTCATGTTCTTGACGATCACCTTTTTTGCTTGCGGATTTGCTTCCGCCAGTTTCTCTGTGTCGGAAACCTGGATGTCCGTCGTTCCCTGAACGATCATTACGGGTACCGTCAGTTTTTTGATTTCCGCTTGCGGATCGTACTTCATCCATGAAATCATGTACGGTTGGACGCTTGGTCTCACCAATGGGAGCAATGCTTCCGGTACTTTTTCGACCGTATTCCCTTTTTTCAATTCATCAAGGATCGGAAAAAGCGAGTCCTTGACGAACTGGGGCTGTCCTTTCATTTGTTCACGAATCAGTTCGTCAACAGGTCTTCCTGCCCCGCAAAGGGAGATAAAACCATCCGCTTTTTTCGATTGGGCACAGGCGAGCATTCCGATGAGTGATCCTTCGCTGTGTCCCAGGACGATGATTTTGGAATACTTGTTTTCTTGCGACAGTCGTTCGATCCAAAGGACGGCATCGTCAACGAAATGCTCAAAACGGAATTTCGATTCGTCTTTTCCTGCGGCTGCACTGGCTCCAATTCCCCGCTTGTCGAACCGAACGGACGCAATGCCGCCTTTCTGCAACGCTTCTGCAAGTAAGCGGTAAGAATCGGTATGAAGCGTGGGCAATTGGTTGCCGTTACGGTCTGTTGGCCCCGATCCCGCCAGGAACAGTGCCACCGGTACTGGTTTGGTTGCGTTTTCCGGTTCCAATAGAGTTCCATAAAGCGTTCCCGTTGGCGTTTCGAGTTGAATCGGAGTGCCCCCGTATGTCTGCTCGTCAGTCCAGGGATTGAACCAAACTCCAACGATTTGTTTTTCGCTGAATGAAACTCCTGCCTGGAACGAATTCGTTTTGCCCGAATAGAACAGTTCGACGGATCGATTGTTTGTATTATGTTGGATGGTTTCCTTCTTTTTCAGTTCACCGATGCCGCCGAACATTTGATGGAATTGCTTGATGGAATCTTTGTATGTTGCCCCTTGAACAAAGGAGCGTATGGTGTCGCTCATCTCGAAGGTTTGAAGAGTGTCCTTTCCTTCGATGAAAAGCGGAAAAAATCGTTCGGCAATTTCTTCGAGTGCCGCATCCTCTGCGGCCATTCCGGTCAAGGTGAAAAGCAGGAAAAGCAGGAAAAAGACAAGGGGTAATGGCAAAGTACGCATGGTTTTCTCCTCATTGATGAGTGTTATTGTTTTGGGTGGCACTTGTTTTGAGAGCACCAATTTTCGCAATCACGTCATCAAGCAGGTTACGAACACTCGGATAGCTCAGTTTTCGGATTTGGGCCATTTCCTTGAGGCTGCCGCTGGAACGGACGAATTCGAGGACGAACTGTTGCTCTTCCACCGTGAGGCAGGCGAGGAGCGGCAATGCGAAATGGCCGTTCACGTCGGTTCCGCACCGGTCGTAGCCGAGATTTTTGACGCTCAACAGCCCGTCGCAGGCCGGGCAACTTTGCGGTAGTTTTTTGCTGATATTTTGCATGATTGAGTTTCTTGATGACTTAATAATTTGACTGTATAGTGAGCTAACCTATTATTATCAAAGGAGTTATGGATATTCCTGATTTTCAAGTGTATTGAGTTGAATTCATTTGCTTCACCATTAAAACGTTGGAATTTCAAGTATTTATCCCCAATTGCCCATT
>CAZNVM010000496.1:0-5199 GCA_964576215.1 uncultured Planctomycetaceae bacterium | reverse complement strand
GTCGACAAGTTTGTATCGAGACCGTCATTTCGCGATGCTCCATTCCGGCTTTTATTCATCTCCCCCAATAAAAGCCGGAATGAAGCGAAGCGAAATGACGGTAAAATCAGTAAAAATCGTAAACTTGTCGACGGACTGGGTCAGGTTAAGACGCCTGCCTTGTTTTGTCCCTTTGGGACAGTATATTTTGCTAACGAGCCGGTAATCCCCAAAACATCATCTCAATGAAAGCGTCTCACGAAAAATCACTCTCCACTCGTTGGCTTGTTTCCGCCGAGCGGCTTGAAACGAATCGCAAATATCTTCGTTGCGTTGCGAAAATCGATCCCGACTGGATTGAACCGATTGCGGCGCACTTGATCACGAAAACGTATTTCGAACCGCATTGGAACCGCGAAACCGGTTACGTTCACGCCTACGAAAAGGTGTCACTGTTCGGGTTGACGCTTGTTCCGAAACGCCGCGTCAATTACGGGCCGATTGATCCGGCGAAAGCGAGGGAGATTTTTATCCAGAACGCCCTGGTGGACGAGGAGCTTGACACCAAATGCGACTTTTTCGCCTACAACCGGCTGATGATCGAAGAGGCGGAGAGTTTACAGGATAAACTCCGCAAGTACGGGCTTCTGCGGCCTTCCTGGGCAAGGTACGATTTCTACCAGGCAAGAATCCCGGAACAGGTTTACGACCGCCGGACGCTGGAGAAATGGTACAAATCCGCTTCAAAAGAGGAAAAGCAATCGCTCCATTTCGGGCTGACCGACCTTTGCGCAACGGAAATTGACCGGAAGGAGTTGGAAAATTTTCCGAACACGCTGACGACGTCCGACGGGACGGAGGTGCCGATTGAGTACCATTACCTGCCGGGAGAAGAGGACGATGGACTTACGGTCATCGTTCCCATTGAGGGTTTACGGCAACTGGAACCGAGTCGGCTTGGTTGGTTGGTGCCGGGCCTTTTGGAGTCGAAAATCACGGCGATGCTTCGGGCGTTGCCGAAAGAGATACGCCGCTCGCTGGTGCCGATCCCTGACACCGCCCGGTCGCTTGCAAAGGAACTTGCGTTCGCTGACGGAGTGCTTGAGGAAAAGCTCGCCGTTCTCGTGAGCCGCTTGGCCGGACAACGGATCAAACCGGAAGATTTCAACCGGGAACAGCTTCCCAACGAATGGTGTATGAACATCCGGGTTGTCGAGGAAGACGGCTCGGTGGCGGCAACCGGTCGGGTGCTTGACGACCTGCGAAAGCAGCTTGGCGTCCAGGCGTCGCAGACCATCGCGGCGGTGAACGATCCTCGCTGGAACCGTGAAAACCTGACGGAGTGGAACTTTGGCGATTTGCCGGAGTCGATTGAGATCGTTCGGGGTAAGGTTGCCATCAAAGCGTTTCCGATGCTTGTCGATTGCGGTAAAACGGTGTCACTTCGGCTTGCGGATTCGCTCGACCGGGCAAACCGGGAAACGCGGCTCGGACTCATGCGGTTTTTCCAACTCAAAAACAACCGCGATTTGAACACGCAAGTGAAGTGGATGCCTGGAAACGCAGGCTTCCAGCCTGCACAAAGGCAGGCAGGATGCCTGCGGTCCCAGGAGGATTTAATCGCCGCTCGTGCAATGGAACTCGACGACAAGCCGATTCCGCGAAACGTACATGAATTTACGGAGCGTATGGAGCAGGCGAAAACGCGGCTTGCGATTGCGGTCCAGGATGTAACCCGATTGCTGGGGCCGCTCTTGGAATCACAGCAACAGGCACGGCTTGCGATTGAAAAGAACAAGTCGCCGAAAACGCAGTGGGCCTGGCAAGACGCTCAAGCGGCTCTTGCCGAATTGACCGGAGCGAATTTTTTAACCCAAACCCCGTGGTGTTGGCTCAAGGAATATCCTCGATATTTCAAGGCAATTCCGGCTCGATTCGAGAAACTCAAAAGCGGCGGCGAACCGTTCGACCGAAGTGCAACCGCCGAATTGGGCCGATATTGGAACCGGTACAAAGAGCGTTTGGAGCTGCACGAAGCGGCAGGGCTGATCGATCCGGAACTGCTTCTTTTTCGGTACATGATTGAAGAGTACCGCGTTTCCCTTTTTGCACAAAAACTCGGAACCGCCGTAAAGGTTTCTCCGCAACGGTTGGAAAAGCAGTGGGAAAAAGTGAGGAAGTGAAGAAGTCACTTTCACAACGGTTCGATACACCGAGCCCATTTTCGTACAGAGCCGCAATCGCGGGATTGCGAGAGTCGTAACAACCCGCCCTCTTGCGTTCACGGCTCGTTTTGGGTTTCACTCCTTTAATCCAGCCGATACCCGTCCCGATAGACCGGTTTGATTAAGTCGGCGGTGTTCGGCGTTTTGATGTCGGCAAGGTTCGTAACCTTCATGCCGGCAGCGTCCCACTTGATCGTTTCGCCCTGCTTTTCCGGTTCGTATGCGGTCCAAACGGCAAGATTGCCAAGCAGCATCGCTTCGGTGAGCGGTCCCGCCTGGTTCGGGAAATTCGAGAAACAACGTTCCGGCTTCCCTTCCTGAATCGCAACGCAAAACTCGTACATGTTCCGGCTGTCGTTGTCGTTGTGCTCCGGGTGTTCCGGGGCAAACTCCACGTCCAAATCTTTGATCCGCTCACAACCGACCAAGCCGTTTCCGACCATTGCGCCTTTGGTGCCGATAATGATCGAACCGCCTTTGGCGTCAAGTGCGATCTCGTATTTTTCCAGAAGCTCCGGTGCCGGACGTTTTCCGCCGTCGTACCAAGTGAACTTGAAGCCGGGCCGCCAGGAATTGGCCGGGTAAGTGTAATCAATCACCGACCAACTCGGGAAAATGTCGAAATCGTGTCCGCTGGTGGTCGCAACGACTTCCGACGGAGCACTCAGGTCAAGCCCTTTCATCGGCATATTCAAGGAATGGCAGGCAATATCGCCCAGTGCGCCGGTTCCGAAATCCCACCAGCCCCGCCAAACGAACGGCGTGTAAACGCCGGGAAAATACTCCCGAAACTTCGCCGGTCCAATCCACGATTCCCAATCGATGTTGTTCTCCAAATCGTTGACAATTCCCCCGGTCTTTTCCGTGATGAGTTTTTCCGCTTCTTCGGGCGATTGTTCCTTTTTGATCTTTTCGGAAAATTCCTGAATCGTTTTGACGCGGTTCGGATCAATTCCCTGCGGCCAAATCGGGCGATCTGTCCAGACGTGCATTTCGAGCACCTCGCCGAGTGCTCCGGCGCGAAGCTGTGCGGCGGCTGTTCTCAATGCCCGGTCGCTGCTCCCCTGGTTTCCCATTTGCGTACAAACGCCGGTTTCCCGTGCGACTTTGCTCATAAGCCGGGCTTCGTAAATCGTTCGGGTCAGCGGCTTTTGCGTGTAACAATGTTTTTTGAGCCGCATTGCCATAAGCGACGCACAGGCATGGGTGTGGTCCGCCGTACTGACATTGACCGCGTCGAGTTTGTCGCCGAGGGAATCGAGCATTTCCCGATAGTCCGTGAAACTTTTCGCATTCGGAAAGCGTTCCTGGGCATTTTTCAAACGCTTTCGGTCCGTGTCGCAAAGAGCGACAACGTCGCAGAACTTTGCCGCGTTGTTAATATCGCCGTGCCCTTTGCCGCCGATCCCGATTCCGCCAAACGCGATCCGGGAATTGGCGTCTGCTCTCGCTTGCCGTTGTTGTCCGGCGGTGTGCCAAAAACCTGCCCCGGTTACTCCGGCGACCTTCAAAAATTCACGACGGGTTGCTTGATTTTGCATAAACGTATCTCCGATCATCAATGGTAAAAGAAATGGGAAAAAACTCGCTCGTCAGTATAGTCGATTCGGGAAGGAAGTGAAAGTACGGCTCAACGCCAATCAGTTGCCATTTTTCGCTAACCGTAAACCCAATCAGAGCCGCGCACGCAGTAAGCGGTTTCACGTTACCACCGGGGGCACCGCTTACTCCGTGCGCGACTCTGATTGTGCGCGGCTCTGATTGTTTGTGGTTCGTTGACGAGTTCAAGTAAAATGTCAATTCATTGACGTTGTATGGTCTATTACAGCGGTCTGATCCAGATGTTGCGGAACTTGACGGCGCTGCCATGTTGCTGCAAGAGGATCGGTCCTTTTTCAACGTCCAGCGGGGCCGGGACGCCGCGATGGGCGACTTTGCCGAGAATTTCGCTGTGATTCTGTACCAAAACACCGTTGTAAAACAACGTCAGATAAGCCGGTTCGACCTGTTTTCCATCCTCGATTTTTGGTGCCGTGAAAATGATGTCAAAACTCTGCCATTTTCCCGGTTTGCGGGCAGGATTGACCAGCGGCGGATATTGTCCGTAAATCGCTCCGGCGTTTCCGTCGGCGTAAATGAAACTGTCGTGCGATTCGAGGATTTGAACTTCAATGCAACCGAGCAGGAAAACGCCGCTGTTCCCCCAGTTCATGCGGTCTTCCGGTCCTTTCGGCGTCATCCATTCGATGTGAAGCTGGCAATCGCCGAAGCTGTCGATGGTGCCAAGCTGCCCCGTTGCGAGAATATCGAATGCTCCGTCCTTAATACCATTACGTTTTTTCGTTTCGTCGGCCCCTTGCCAGCGGTCGAGGTTGGTTCCGTCGAAAAGAACGATTGCGTCCGATGGCGGAAGGCGTTGGAGATCGCCGCGGCCCGGTTCGACCTTCGGCGGCTACGGTCGTGCCTGGTCGTGAACCTTCCACTGCGAACCGGGAATCAACGGCGTATCGGTGTAACCGGGCGCATCTTCCGCCGCAAACAGAGTGGAAGCGGAAAAAAGTACAAAAACGGCAAGGAAAATTCTTGGGAATGTTTTCATGGGTTAATTTGTTTTTAAGATTTCATTTTTTGTAAACGTAACATCTGTACCGTCGGAACTCAATCGCACTGAAATGCGGGAAAACGAGACGCAGTTTTGCACGTACCTTACAGAATAAAACGGCCTACGAAGCCTTAGGGTATTATAGCGTTTTCGCAATCGCAGGTCAAGCAATTTTCCGGCCACGTTCAGGAGGATTGCAGTCCGTCGACAAGTTTCGTTTTTTGCGATCCCGTTAGCGGTTAGCGGTTAGCGGTGGGGCTTGCCCCATAGGTTTCAACTTAAGGGATAAACGGAACAGAAAGGGCGTTCTTTCGTATGAAGTAAGAGATTTTGGAAGAAATTTACTTTTACGGAAAGGATACCCTATGAACAAGGTTAGCGAACGGGCCCAAC
>CAZNVM010000495.1:0-8733 GCA_964576215.1 uncultured Planctomycetaceae bacterium | reverse complement strand
GTTGGGCCCGTTCGCTAACCTTGTTCATAGGGTATCCTTTCCGTAAAAGTAAATTTCTTCCAAAATCTCTTACTTCATACGAAAGAACGCCCTTTCTGTTCCGTTTATCCCTTAAGTTGAAACCTATGGGGCAAGCCCCACGTTTTTCGGTAGGGTAGAATTTTTTTTGCGAGGGAGGAACATGAAAAAGTTACGAGTTTACGTTGAAACATCGGTTGTCGGCGGAGTTTGAAAGGATGATCCGTCCAACTCGCCTTGGTGAGCAACGAGTCAGTGGTTTTTCGTTTGGCGATCCGTTGGTGCTGGCGTTATTCTCGTGTTTGTTGATTTATCGTTTTCAGTTGCATGGTTTAACGAACAAGGAATTGCGGGGTGTGTTGTCTGAGTTATCAGGCGTTTCGGAGAGTGAGTTGACACCAGGGCGGATGAGTTATCAACTTCGCCGTATTCGTCTTCGGGGCTTGATTGTCCGTGAAACGGGAACTCAACGTTATTGGGTGACGGAATATGGCCTGCAAACGGCGGCTTTTTATACAACCTGTTTCACCAAACTCCTGTATCCAAACGCCGAAAACGCCACCAGAAAAAACAATTTACGACCTGCAATGAAAACTTGACTCAATAAGGCAAGTTCAAAAATGTAAGTTCACTAAAATCACGGCTACACCCAAAACAATTTTTCCAGGCGTTTTTTCATTTTCGTCCGCTCCGCAGAGTCAGGTATTCGATCAGGGCGCGGTCGAACTGCATACTGGTATCAAGTGGAACGAAATCGATTTGCGAATGGGAACATTCCCGTTTCAATCGGTTTCGGAAGTCGGCGAGTTCCTTCAGGTAGTCGTTTTTCAATGCGTCTGCGTTTCCGAGCAGAAGCTCGCCGGTTTCCGGTTCTTCCAGTTCGACTCGTCCGTCAAACGGAAATCGTACTTCCGCTTCGTCGAGAACGTGAAACAAGATTACATCGTGTCCGCTGTGCCGGAGCCGGTGAAGCGATTTCAAAAGGTCTTCCTCATTGCCGAGCAGGTCGGAAAACACCATGATCAGCGAAACATGTTTGAGCATGGCGGCAAGCTGCGAAAGGGACGCCGCAATGTCGGTGGTTCCCTCCGGTTTGAGCTGTGAAAGAAGCGAAAGGATCGTCGGGAGCTGCGACCGCCGCGACTTCGGAGCAAGCGACCGCTTGATTTTTTCGTCGAACGTAATCAGACCGACCGGGTCCTGCTGGTGGATCATCAGGTACGCCAAGGCCGCCGCCAGGCAGATCGAATAATCAAACTTCGTCATTTCCTGCCGATAAGTGTATCCCATCGAACGGCTGGAATCGACCGCAAGATAACCGGTCAGGTTTGTTTCCGCTTCGAATTTCTTGACGTAATACTTGTCGGTCTTTGCGTAAATCAGCCAATCAATATCTTTCGGATCGTCTCCCGGCGTGTATTTGCGGTGTTCGCTGAACTCAACGGAAAAACCCTGGAGCGGACTTTTGTGCAAGCCCTGCATAAACCCACGAATGATAAACTGCGCCCGCAAATCGAGCCGTTTGATCGTTTGAATCACTTCCGGTTTTAAGTATTTTTCGGAACCCACGAGACCAAATGAGAAATGAGAAATAAGACGCTCTGATTACCATTCGATTCGTATATTCGAACGATTGGGATTACCAAGGTGTTTTAGCAACAATGTTGAACTACCCGCGTCCCATTGGATGTTCGTTTTTGGCAATTCGGTCCCGTCAAACTCGACTTTTTTCGGCTTGGCGGCGAGCAGGATTCTTGTAGAAACCTGAACATTTTGCGGAGCGGAAACCGTATATGACACCGAATGGGACTCCACATTCCACTCTTCAATCCGGCCCGCCGATGCGAGAACCGCCGGAGAGGTTACGGTGATCTTGTCGAGGTCGAGGTACCACCCTTGCGTTCCCGGCGCGACGACAATTTTGGTTTCAATCGGCAACCCGGCCTCAAGCAGGTTGACAAATCTCCCTTCCAGAACCAGCAATTCCTCCGAGGTTGATTCGCTCATGGTCGCCGCGATCAAATACGGTCCGCGACGAAGCAGGAAGTAATTTCGTTCAATCAGAGTTTCGCCGTAATCTTTGACGCATTCCCGAACCAACGTTCGTAGTTCGTCCGCTTTCTCTTTTGACCGGGAAAAATAGGCAGGGTGCTTGCGAACGACGACGACTTTCCCTCTGCCGAACGTGTATTTTCCGTCGCCGGGATTCTTATTCAAGCCAAGCAGTTCCATCAGATGTTCCGAAGGGGAACCGTAATTCTGCGGCTCGGTGTTCCACCAATCTTTCGCCTGGTGGAACGGGTCGGTTTCGGCCCCGACGTAAACAAGCGTTCCTCCCCGTGCAACCCAATTGGCCAAAACCGCATGAACGCCGGGATGGAGCGGCTTTTGAAATTCGTAACTGAGCAACAGGATTTTATACCGGTCCAAATATCCCGGAAGCCGGAGCACGTTGTCCAACTGGACCGCCCTGACCGGAACGCCGTGCTTGACCAAAGGGAGCGTCAAACCATAGAAGCCGGAAAAGCGAATAATTTCGGCAATATCCGGTTTCGTCGGGTCGGAATAATCGGGGGCTCTCCCATCGCGGAACACCGGTTCGGCTCGCTGGAACATTGCCGAGTCGCCGAGAAACACGCCGATCCCGTCGGTCCCTTTTTCCCAGGAAACGTTCGGTTGCTCCATGTCACGAAGCTGCTGGAAGACGGTACACAAAATCGTCGCATAATCGCCGGGAATCGGCTGAGCGTTTGGATCTCCGGCCGGGTATTTCCCCTGAAAAACCCGGCTGGGCCAGGGGCAAACTTCGTAATACCAGATGTCCGGCTGGAGAAGCGATGCAACCAGCGTGCAGATGTAATTCTTTCGATAATCGTTCCAATCGTGACCGGGATTGTCCTCAATCGGATCATGCAGAAAGTACATTCGTTTCTGCGTTCCTCGCACCATTTCCTGCATGATGCAGTATTCAAGGTAAGCGGTTTCAAATGTTCGTTCGGCGTTTATTCCTTGATACGTGTTTTCCGTTCTGGCGGTTCCGGTCCAAACCTGGGCGATCATCCCATCGATTCCCGGCAGGTCCAGCAGCGACGATTCCGGTGAAACGATTGCCCATTGGGCGTAATTGAGCAACGAGTGCGTCGGAACGTAAAAGCGGACCGGGCGTTTATGCTTAACAAGCGAATACTCCTTGAGCGAGCCGCAAAGCCGGTCCAGCATCCGGTAATACAGGTAGTATTTCAGTTTACTGGCCCGATATTGCGCATCGCAAGTCGAGTCGGGCCGAATCCACGGCTCGTTGTAATAGATTGTCCATTCCCGTTTGAACGAGTCGCCAAAGCCGGCCCTCGACCAAAATTCCGGTTCCTCCAAATGAACGGCGACAACACCGGAATCAATCGCTTTTTTAAGGCCGTCTTCGAGATACCGGCTGAACGCAATCGACGGAACCATGTACGGCACTCGGGGACCGTGCAAAATCTGGTTCCCTTGCGGATCGACCTGTGCGTCGTCCCAGTGATCGATTCCGTCGAATTTTCCGTCGAGAAAATCTTCGTACCCTCCCCAGGAAACACCGGTCATTAAATGCGGAACGTATTGCGCTTCGATCCAACGCGGAATCAGGGAAATCGCATGATCGGAAATCCCGTAAGGCATGACGAAATCGGTTCGCAGGTCGAATTTCGGTCCGTAAGGACCGGCCTGCTGAAATCCGGTCCGTTCCAGACTGCGATCACCAAGAAGGTTCGGAGCAGTTTGTGTTTCTGCGGCGTGAAGAACCGTTGAAAGAAGAAATATCGTAACGAGAGACGCGGTAAGAGATTTTTTCATGAGGAATTGAGGGTGGAAGTGGAAAGAATCGCTCGGCTCTCATTGTGATTTTGACTGGATTTTCGCTGCCGTAAGCGTGTTCAGAAGCAACATGGTAATTGTGAGCGGTCCAACGCCGCCGGGGACGGGGGTGATCGCTCCGGCAACCTCTTTGACGGCTTCAAAATCGACATCGCCGCAAAGTTTACCGTTTTCAAGACGGTTCATACCGACATCGATCACGACGGCACCGGACCGAACCATGTCGGCGGTAACGAAATTGGCTCGACCGATAGCGACGATCAAAATGTCCGCCTGCCGTGTGATTTCCGAAAGATTTTTCGTTCGGGAATGGCAAATTGTAACGGTTGCGTCGGCTTCACGTCCTTTTTGAATCAGGATCAAGCCCATCGGTTTACCGACAATATCGCTTCTTCCGATAATAACGACATGTTTGCCGGAAATTTCGATGTTCGAGTGAACGAGCATCTGCTGAACGCCGTAAGGAGTGCAAGGAAGATAGCGAGGCCGGCCTTGCGAGATCAGGCCGACGTTTTCCGGGTGGAAGGCGTCAACATCCTTGAGCGGATCAATTGCGTCGAGAATTTTCAGCTCGTCGCAACCGGGAGGGAGCGGGAGTTGTACGAGAATCCCGTGAATTGAGGGATCGTGGTTAAGTTGATTGACCAATTCGAGCAGTTCCTGGGTATGCGTTGTTGCCGGTAGTTTGACCAAACGGCTTGCGATTCCGACTTTTTCGCAAGCGATTTGTTTGTTTCGGACGTAGACTTCGCTTGCCGGATTATCGCCGACCAAAACGGCGGCGAGTCCGGGCGTGATTCCGGTTTGCGATTGAAATTCGGTGACTTTGGCTGCAATCTCTGTCCGAATCGTTTCGGCGATCCGTTTTCCGTCAATGAGTGTAGGCATTTGAAATGAGAATGAGAAATGAGAAATGAGAATCTTTATAATTCGTAATTCATAATTCGTAATTAAGCAAGTGCCCCCTCTTGATAAAAACCCTAAATTGTAGTCAAATGAAGGGGTTGTGGGCGGTGTAAGTCCGTTTTTGCACCCCTAGCTCAATGGATTAGAGCATCGGTCTACGGAACCGAAGGTTACTGGTTCGAGTCCAGTGGGGTGTATTAGGACGAGAGTCCTAAAAACAAATACGTTGTGGCGTTTGTTTTTTTCAATTTTGGTTATTGTAGCTGCCGGATAACCGCTATTACAGCGGTTATTTCCGTAGGAGGTACGTATAATGCCAAAATTGAAGAACAGACCCCCGAAATATCAAAAGTCGGGAAAATACGCCGTTGTCTATTATCACGGTAAGAGAATTTACCTCGGACTCTACGGTTCGCCTGAGTCCCATGTGGCCTATTCCCGCTTCATTGCGGAGAGCCGGGTCAATCCCACCTTCCACTTGGAGAAGGGAGAAACCGACATCGCCATTAGTGAACTTGCCGCCGCTTTCCTTGAGCATACGAAGGCGACCGCAGACTCGAGAAGTTATTCACACTGCCGGGTTGTTGTTTTGGAGTTCCTGGACAAACTCTACGGAGACGGCACCCTTGTCGATGATTTCAAGCCCAGTTCTCTAAAACTGGTTCGAGAAGAAATGATACGGTCAGGCCGGTTTTGCCGGAGAACCGTCAATAGATACACCCATCGTATCGTTGCTATTTTTGCATGGGGGGTCGAAAATGAACTGGTGAAGGAAACGACGTGGCGAGCATTAAAAACCGTAAAAACGCTCCCCGAAGGCTATCCCGGTACTTTCGATAATGAAGAACGGGAACCCGTCCCCGACGATGTAATCAAGCGGACGTTACCATTTATGCCCCCGATACTCCGAGCAATGGTTATCGTGCAACGCTTGACTGGCTGCCGTCCGAGTGAAATCTTCAAGATGCGTGTCGGTGATATTGATCGAACACGGGGAAACGGACTTTGGTATTACGTGTTGAAAAACCACAAAACCAAAAAATTTATCGGGGAAAAGGAAATCCCATTGGGTAAGCCGGAACAGGACTTAATTGCTCCCTACCTGGAAGGTAAAAAACCGGACGCGGCAGTATTCTCACCCCGCACAGCACAAGAAGAGCGACATGCTGAGCAGAGAGCAAAACGAAAAACGAAAATTTCCCCTTGGCAGGCAGCCCGGGACAAGGCAAGAGCGACAAAACCTTCAAGGTATGGAGAATTTTATACGCCGTCTGCCTACCGTCAGGCCATAGAATATGCCATTGAGAAGGGGAATCGAAAGTTAAAGAAGGACCTGAAGTTAAGGAAGGATCAGCAATTACCTGACGAGGAAAAAATTCCGCATTGGTATCCGTATCAGTTGCGACACAGTGCCAGCACCGCCACCGAACTTGCACACAGCGACGAGGACGCACAAGCCCTGTTGGGCCACCGGACGGTCAATATGACCAAACGGTACACCAAAACGCAAAAAGTCCGCAGGGAAGCATTGGCCAGAAAACGACTAAATCCGTTTGAAGATGCATCTGAGGGAACGGGGACTTGCGAAAAACCAACCAGTGGTTAGAATACGCCGCTGAAGGCGGCGGTTGTCGGTTTCATTGGGGAGCAATCGCTCCCCTTATTTTTTCCCCATAATACTAACGAGTTTCCAATGGAACAGATAATCGAATCAGCAACGGAGTATTATGCTCTCCTTTTTGAGGATGAAGGCGAACTGAACGATATTGACGATTATATCGATAAGGAAGATCGGATAATCGAACTTGCAGTGGGGGCGGTCTATATCGGTGAATTGACCGACAAGCAATTTCATAATTTCTTATGGAGGTACAAACAAGAATCCAAGATAAGAGAGTTTAAGTATACCGTCGAATTCATTGACAGGTCATCTATACCGTCCCGCAAGGAAATGGAACTTGAAATGCGATTTGTTGTATTGACCACCGACAGACAAGAGATGCTGGATACTGCTCTCCAACTTGCCGATGCGGCTAGAAAACCAAACGATAAGAATAAACCGATTAAACCTAAAACAAAAAGTGTAACCGATTCAAATACACAACAACCGGCTAAACAGCCGCGAAAGCCGCGTGGGTCAAAATATGAAGACGGCGTTAAGTATTATCTCATCCAATTCAGCGAAAGTGTATTGGAAGGAATAATATCCCCTAAAGAAGTGGAAAAACTGTCACCAAAGTCCGTCGCCGAGAATTTCAAAAAACTCGATAAATTCAAAAACGCACAGATTGAGAATATCGAGGACCGTGTAGGACGCACTAAAGCATGGAAAAATAGGATGGAAATACTGCGACCGATTTATAACACCAAAACATTCAACAATCCGTTATCCCGCGAGACACCACTCCCAAGTAGTGTAAATGTGGTGAAGGAGAACCGTAGCGAGCAATTTGAAGTCCCTGTAGAGGCATTTCTCAACAAGATAAGGTGTGAAACGAATACACGTGAAATGTATCTTTCAACATTGGAAAAACTGTCCCCGGAAGACATGGCAGAGTGTTTCAAAAAACAGCATGAGCAGTTCAAGGACAAGTCGATTGAAAGTATTACTAAAGGAATAAAGTTTAGTGAAGCGTGGAAAAATAGGAAGCAATACTGAACATGGAAGCGTACACTTAAAAAGTGTGTGGTACAGATTCTTTTTATTTGTACCATAGGGCATTTTCTTGAAGCATCTTTTTCTAATCAGTTAAGCCTACAAATTGTGGGCTTTTTTCATTTCTTGAACGGTACAAATAAAACGGACAGTACAAATAGCCTCGTCAAATGTACCCTCCAGCACTGCTTATGAAGGGACATCCAGCTTCGCCGGTTTGTTTGCCGGTGAGGGGGTAGTCCTAAAACAATTCGGTGAGCTACAAGAACCAGAATTGTGCCGAACGCCACAACGTTCAAGTTTAGGGGAATTCTACATGAAAAGGCTTATGACACAAGGGGAAGTGCGTGAATTGTTACGTTGCTCCTTTTCTACGCTTTCAAGAATGATGAATTCTGGGGATTTTGTGAATCCAGTAAACGGACGAGGGAGAAAGTTACTTTTTGACCCAGACGCAGTTGAAAAATGGATCAAAGCCCGACAGCAACCTCAACAGGCGATTATACCTGCTGGGGTTGTCCCTAGTCCCGCAAAACAAAAACAGCGGGATAAGAACAAGATAAGGAGATTGGAAATGGCTCGTGCTACTCTTGATAGGCACCGAATTACAACCAAGAAAGAGGTTTCGTGATGAATGATCAAAAACAGAGTGTCGAAATGGAAAAGCCTATCGATCATGTTGACCGGCAGATTACCTCAAACACTTTTACCGATGAAAGGAACCCAACCATGTTTGCACTTCAAAAAACTGAATTTGTCCGTATATTTCTTGTTAAGGAATCTCATTGCGACAAAGGCATGTATGTTCTCGAAGCATTCGACGATGATTGTTTCAATGAAGAAATCAATCTCGATGAAATTTACGAAGAATTCTGCGATTTAGTTGAATACTTTTTCGGTGAAGGTTGTTACTTTATTATTGACGATGCGTCCACGGTTGACGATGACGGGAATATTCTCTTGAATGACACCGCAATCACCGGTGAAGAACTACACTTCATTATCCCTCCTATTAGTGAAAGCATTGATACCGATGTCGATCTGGATGGAGCAATCTATGGCGTTATTGTTGATACCGATGATTCGGAATACTTTTGGGTTGTAGCCCAACCAACCCGAACTGAATATCGAGGTTAGCGGTATTTTCGCTCACAGAAGCGTTTACGGAGACTGAGGTGGGTGATGTACTCAAACCTTACCCACCCCCTTCATCTTCTCTAATCGAAAACAAACTTTATCAATAAAACTACCCTTATTATGACACTAGCCCAAAACACGCCATTTATAACCAGAGCGAAAAG
>CAZNVM010000494.1:0-4678 GCA_964576215.1 uncultured Planctomycetaceae bacterium | reverse complement strand
CATACCGCCGCTTACGTCGACGGAGGCACCAGTCATGTAACTTGCCCGGTCGCTGCAAAGGAACACCGCGACTTGGGCGATTTCCTCCGGCTTGGCGATTCGGCCAAGGAGAGAACGCTTATTATACTTTTCCGGATCGGTGTCGATCTGTTTGGCAATGATTTCGGTGTACATCAGGCCGGGCAAAACGGCGTTTACATTGATACCGTACTTACCGACCTCAATCGCCAAAGACCGGGTAAACCCGCAAATTCCGGCTTTCGTCATATCGTAAGCGGTCTTTCCGTTGGTTGAACCGCGAACCGCCGCCTGCGAGGAAATGTTGACGATTTTTCCCGGCGTTTGACGTTTGATGAGCCGCTGTACCGTCTCACGACAGACGAGAAACGTTCCTTGCAGATTGACGTCGAGACATTTTCGAAATTCGTCAAGTGTCAGATCGACGCATTCCGGGTTGGCACAGTACGCGGCGTTGTTGACCGCCGCATCAATCGGGCCGAGCTGCGATTCAATTTGCCGGAACATTGCCTGTACTTCCGATTCGCTCGAAACGTCGGCGTAAATGGGCAACGTTTTGACAGAAAATCGTTGCGATAATTCTGTAGCAAGGGCCTGAGCTTCTTCTTTTTGAGGAAGGTAATTGATGGCGACCTTTGCCCCTTCTTCGGCAAGGATCGTGCAAATCGCTTTTCCCAAGCCGGTCGCGCCGCCGGTTACGAGGACGACTTTGTCTTTAAGATTGAGATTCATGGGAGATTATTATGGGATGAGTTGTCATCAGTTTACGAACATCACGCCATTTTACTCTTTTCCGTTGTCGGGTCAACTAACTACAGGAGGATTGCAAAGTCCCTGCAGGCCGCTACAAGTTGGCGATGAATGGCAGCCGGGAGCGCAACGGAGTGGAGCGACCGGACCGAATCGCGGGGAAATCCGGTCACTGCGCTGCGCTCCGTTCCCGGCTGCCATTATTATTGGCGAACTTGTTATCGACCTGCCAAAACGTCTTAGCAACCTGGCTCTCCCCTTGTTTTTTCAACGGATTTCGTTTACATTTTTGGCGGTAACAACATCGATAGCCCGTTTGTTTACGGAAGTTCAGGTGGATCATGTCTGACGTCTTCATAAGAAATTTTTTGGGGAAAACACCTCGTTGGTACAAGTTAACGATACTGTTTTTTCTGATAATCAACCCGATTGTCTTTTTCTTTGTCAGCCCTTTTCTCGCAGGCTGGATGCTGTTGCTGGAGTTTATTTTCACACTCGCACTGGCCCTGAAGTGTTATCCCGTCCCCTCAGGCGGACTTTTGGTACTTCAGGCCGTGATCATCGGGTTGACATCCGCCGAAAAGGTTTACGACGAAGTGGCGGTCAATTTGCCGGTCCTGTTGCTGATTGTCTTCATGGTTGCGGCGGTGTTTTACCTGAAAGACGTGGTTTTTCTCGTATTTACCAAACTCTTCATCAGTATAAAAAACAAGCAATTGTTGTGTTTGACTTTTTGCGTTTTGTGTGCGTCATTAGCGGCGTTTCTTGACGCATTGGCCATCATGGCGGCCATCATCGCCGTCTGCTTCAACTGTTACGCAATCTACCATCGGGTCGCCCTGGAATTTGCCGATCGCGGGGACGGCCAGGCCGAAATGGAGGAGTTCAAAGGCTTTATGCGGAATTTCATCATGCACGGAGCGGCAGGTGCGATTATGGGTGGCAATATGACAATCGTGGGCGTGCCGCACAATCTGATGATTGCCACAAGGTTGGGCTGGTCTTTTGGTGATTTTTTACAGCAAGTGGCCATGATCGCAATTCCGGTGATTCTCGCCGGCTTTGCACTGTGCGTCTTCCTGGAAACCGTAAAATTTCCCGGCTATGGCTACAAACTCCCTCAAAGAGCTTATGATGCCATCGTCAAGGATTACAACTCCAAATTCGCAAGGCTGAACAAGCAGGCTTTGTTCGAGTACGCTCTTCAAGGCACAACGGCGGTGCTTCTTTTCGTCGCACTGGCCTTCCATCTGGCGGAAGTCGGCCTCATTGGAATCGCTCTTATGATCATTATCGCGGCTTTCAAGGGGATGACAAAAGAGCACGATTACGCGGAAGCGTTCAACAACGCCATGCCTTTCACCTTGCTTATCATGATATTTTTTGCCGTCCTGGCGGTTGTGGATGATCAGCAACTTGTCAAACCCCTGATCCAATGGGCACTGACGTTTGGCGGAAAAACGCAACTCCTGACGTTATTTTTTACCAACGGTTCACTATCAATGGTCAGCGATAATATTTTTGTCGCCTCCGTTTTTATGAATGAGATCGAAGTGGCCTATAATCTTGGTCAAGGTTTTGATCGGGAATGGTTTGAGAAATTAGGCGTTGCCGTCAGCATGGGAACGAACGTCCCCACCATGGGAACCCCCAACGGTCATGCCGCACTCTTGTTTTTGTTGACTTCGTCGCTGGCACCTTTAATCAACTTGTCGTATTGGCAAATGTTCAAATTGGCCCTGCCTTATACCGTCGTATTAACGGCAACGGGTGCTCTCTCGATCCTCTTTTTGATGTAAAAGGAAAATTCAATGAAACTCATCGTAACGATTGTCAATCGCGGTTATTCGGACGAACTGATGGCGGCGGCACGTCTTGCGGGTGCCAATGGCGGCACAATTCTGAACGCCAGAGGCACCGGAACCGCAGAAGATGCGATTTATTGGGGAATCAATTTGACACCGGAAAAAGAAGTATTGCTGATTGTGGCAAATCCGGAGGATGCGGCAAACATTACGGAGGCGATAAGAAGCCAAAACGCATTTAACGAACGCGGAGCAGGAATCGTTTTCACACTGAATCTCGCCGAATCCTTTTTCCCAAATAATGCGTAGTACCCCGACCAGCGGCCTATTCCAAAAGCACGTTAAGCAACTCAAGGATATTGATGTCCCGTTCCAACAATCGCGGTTCGTTGCGAAGGGAGTAGGAATTCATAAAATCCCGAATCAATAAAAGATAATCTTCCGTGAGTTCCAAACGTTCTATGGCGTCAGTTCGCTCACGGATGTTGTTCCAACAGGTTCGAAACGGAATTTGGGCCGACGAATCGCCCAACAAAACTCTGGCGGTACAGGAATCCAGCCATTTCAACTCGTTCTTGAGATTGGGATATTTTTTAATTCTTTTAAGCAGTAACGAGCCGGAATCGTTTAGCTTCACGACCTTCTTTTGGATCATGGTCGCAAGCGGCACCGGAACCGACGAGTCCTCGTCGTAAGCGGAGCGGTAAATTTCCTCAGACGCCAGCTCGGACAATTCCAGTTCCATCGTTTGGAATTCCGTTTGCTCAAAATCGGGAAAAATAAAGGGGGTTAAATTGGCGTCTTCCACGGACGCGGCTTTGCGTAAAACCGGTTTCGTTTCGATTGTTTGCGGCGAAGCGAACAAGCCCCGGAGACAACGATTACCGAGAATCCGGAGTTCTTCCGGATTGGACCCCGGAGGACAGTCCGCCGTAGGAAGACCGGGCACGCTTCGTGAGTCTTCCTGATAAATTTTTTGGAGTGATTCAAACTCCCGTCGCTGAAGCAAGTGGTAAATCAAGAGCGGCCAGGCTTCCAGAAATACGTTTTTACACTCCGGACGTTTGAGGGTGTTCAGGTCGCAAAACGAAATTCGGTGATCGTCCGAATGGGAATCACTTGGGAGAAAGTGAAATATGTCGGCCTCGGCATGGATACCGACCAATTTGAACGGTCTTGATCGGGAAAAATGGAGGTCCGTTGAAAAAGTCAATTCGGTTCTCCAGGAAAGCGGAAGCAGATTGAACAGACCGTGCAACATTCGGAGTGAAGTTGGACCGCCGACGAAAAACGTGCACACGGAATCCAGGGCGGTTTGCAAAAGCACGGCGGTCGCTTTCGGACCGGGATTATCGACCAATCGGTTCAAAATTTGCTCGTCCACCAAAGGAATGGAATGAACCGGTTCCTGAATGGGGATCGGTTCCAGTCGTTGCGGCGGTTTGTGAAAAAACAACTGTTCGTTCCCGTTGCGAAGACGTTGGTACAGCGCAATCGGATTGTTGGCAAATTTCAGGAGTAATTGCGGGGAAATAATGAGGTAATGAACACAAAAAGAATGATCTTTTTTGTTCGGAATCATGCGGCCAAGTGTCACATTTCCACTGGGGAGCGGGTGGAAAAACAGGTTGGTCATTTCAAATCGGAGCGCAAAATCCGGCAATCTTTCGGAAAACCAATCCGAAAGTTCTTCCAAATCGGCGGCGTGAATCTGATCGGTTGCGACGACGAGTTCGCTTTTCCAACGATTCTCTTCCACGATGACGGAAAGTAACGCTTGCTGAATGAAACTCATGAATCCGGGGGAAAGGGGGGATGAGCCGTCGCACCCTGTGCGACGATCTACAGGAACTCTACATCCAACTTGAAGAAAAAGCAAACCAAGAAATGGAAAAAAGCCTTTTCTTTATCAGGAAATAAGGATAATTTTCATGAGAAAAAATAGACCACTCGGGAAAACCCGTCTAACCCGGATATTTCATACGCCGATTCGCGGTCGAGTTTTCCGGGGGTTCAGACGTTTTTTGTCGAAAACCGGGGAAAAATCCCCGGGTTTCACGGGTTCATGGCACAAAACCCCCTTTCCCCCAATCGGCGGTTGACGG
>CAZNVM010000493.1:0-1801 GCA_964576215.1 uncultured Planctomycetaceae bacterium | reverse complement strand
GAGAATGAGCGAGTTCGTCGGGACGCGCTACGGCTGGTTCCATGCGTTCAACGCGATATTCTTACATTTCGTCAGGATTTACGGAAGCCGCGAGTGCAAGAAGCACCCGCCGTTCTGTTCGGAGGCGGTATCCCGTGCGTACCGGCTCGCCGGTCTGGACCTCCGCCCCGACATCGTGGACCGTTTTACCTTGCCGGTCGATTTGGCCAAATCGCCGCACTTGCGGCGGGTGGATTGATCTGTTACAATAGGCTTTCGGATGCTTAAAAACAGGAAGGATAGGAAGTCTGCGTAATTTGGCGGCGAGAGAAAACTGGTGAGAAAACCTGAAAAATGTTAAAAAATCCCGGGAATAGGCGTTTTTAATTTACACATTGAGTAATTTACCGATTCCTTTCGCCGGATTCCTGACGGTGCGCAGTAAACTTCTAAACTTCATTGGCCCTTCATTGCCCCTTTTTTATGAATCACGTTGAACGTTTTCGGTCCCTGATGAATTTTGAACCGATTGATCGTCTGCCTCGCTGGGAATGGGCAATGTGGTGGGACGAAACCATCAAACGCTGGAAAACGGAAGGCTTGCCGACGGAACTTGACACCGTTTTCGACATCCACGATTATTTTGGTCTGGACCCGTATCAGCAGTTCTGGTTTTCGACGACCGACCCGACCATTGAAGCGGTGCAGCACCACGTTGAAGGAATCGTTTCGAACATGGACGATTACCTTCGCGTTCGCCCTCGTTTGTTTCCGGACCACTCGAAAGCGATTGAATCGATGATTCCCTGGGCGGCGCGGCAAAAGGAAGGGAACGCCGTCGTTTGGATCACTCTTGAAGGTTTTTTTTGGTTTCCCCGAACGCTGATGGGATTCACGAAAATCAGCTTGGCGTTTTACGATCAACCGGAATTGATTCATCAAATCAATCAGGATTTGACGGACTTCAATCTGAAAATCATCGATCAGGTCCAAAAAACGTGTCTGCCGACGTTCGTAACCCTTGCGGAAGACATGTCGTACAATCACGGGCCGATGATCTCCGAGAAAACATTTCTCGAATTCGTTGCTCCGTACTATCGGCAAATCGTTCCGCGTCTTGCGGAGCTGAATTCTCCCCATCTGTTCGTCGATACGGACGGCGATGTAACGCTTATGGTCCCCTGGCTCCAACGGGAAGGGATTCACGGCGTTCTCCCTCTGGAGCGTCAGGCGGGAGTCGATGGTATGGCACTGCGGGAAAAGTACCCGAACCTGTGCATGATCGGACACTACAACAAAATGGTGATGCCCAAGGGAGAACAGGCGATGCGGGACGAGTTCGAAAGACTGGGGCCGCTGATGAAGCAGGGCGGATTCATTCCCAGCGTCGACCACCAAACGCCGCCGGGAGTCTCACTGGATCAATACCGGATTTTCCTCCGGCTGCTTGAGGAATACACCCTGTTTTAAATGACTCAAACCGTAAACGAACGGGTACTCAAAACAGTCGAGGGCATCGGGCATCGGGCATCGGGCATAGGGCATCGGGCATAGGAAAAGCAACAGTATTTTCCACCTTTTCCTCGTCGATGGAAGAGAGTCGAACAAGTCATAATTCTATGCCCTATGCCCGATGCCCGATGCCCGATGCCCTTAAATTTCAACACTTTTTCCGGACTCATATTCGCTTCGAACATCGCAAGCCGGGCGGCATTCGACGCTCCGTTGACCAACGTGCGGCCAAGCATCCGGGCCGATTGCCGCGAAGTTTCGAGAATCCCGTTCTGGAAATTATGCTCCTTGGTGCCACGGATACTGCGGA
>CAZNVM010000492.1:0-12907 GCA_964576215.1 uncultured Planctomycetaceae bacterium | reverse complement strand
AATGATTCCAACGTCTGATCTTGAGGCGACACGCATTCTACTCCAAAATCACGCGAAAAACAAGGTCCAGTTCTTGAATCGCAATACGTTCCAGTCCGTCGACAAGTTCCCAACGAACAGAGCCGCAATCGTGAGATTGCGTGAAAACAAAAAGAGCCGGAAGTGTAGCGCAGCGAAACTTCCGGGTAACAACGAACACGCATCAAACCCGCAAGTGTAGGCGGAGTACCGCCTGCACTTGCGGCTCAAATTGTAAACTAATCCGCCGTGGTTCGTCCCGTGGCGACGTCGAACTCGTCGATTGCCGGGATCAGCATTGCGGCGGTCGTAAAACCGTACGCGCCGACCACCGCGATAAACACAAGGTGATACTGTGCCAGAAAAATACTGGTGATTGCGTAAAACGTCGCAATCGGTAACACAAATGACGCCAGAAGAATTGCGTTGGACGGATTCTTCGCTCCGAGCGTGATGTACAGCCCGATTGCCCCGCCGACCATGAACGCAACAAACGGTTGTAACTGCGTCTCAAACGAACCGCTAAACGCAACCATGATCCAAATGCACGTCGTTATGCCGATGAACAGGAAGAAAATGATGCCGAGGCTCGTGATGGTCGCGCTCCGGGTGTTTTGGTACTGCATCCCGATATGAATACCGATCATCGCAACGAATGCGTAAAGAACGACCAGCCCGGTAAAAAGGAAAAACAAAGGAGCCTGTCCAATCGCTTCCCTCCAATAAAGGTAAAAACAAAGAGCAAGCGGCAGCACCACCATCTCCTTGATGTTCCAAAAGACGCCGCCGATTTTTCCGTACACAAACTCTTTCGGCGTCAGGTCGCTGACCAGAAGCAGATCCAACGTGCCGCCGTCCCGTTCGGAGGTGAGCGACGTAACCGCCTGGGCGTTGACCAAAAAGAGCGACAGGAGAAACAGCGGAACCATCGGCCCGGCCAACTGCCCGACCGTGACGGTGGGATTCGCCTTGAAAATTCCGTGCAAAATGACAACGCACATCACGAAAAAGAGCAGATACGCCGCTCGAATGATCCACGTTTTTTTTCCGTACGCTTTCGTACAGATTTCCCGCCAGACGACCGGATTGTCCCAAACGTGCCGAATCTTACCCGGTGCCGCATGGGCGATAAGCCGCTCTTCGATCTGTTCCGCAGCTTGCTCTTCCGTTTTCTCGATGCTGTGAACCGCTTCGGTTTCTTTACGCCAAGTGTCCTCCTCAATGGTGCCGCCCCGCAGTTCCCGGGACGGATTCCATACGCGAACCATTGCAATCGCATAGCCGTTGATGAGAACCGTTGCGAAAATACTGAACAGAAGAAACCACCGGGTCGGACCGAGAATACTGAGACCTTGATCGTACAGGATTTTCGGATCGGTGCTCCAGGTGTAGTTTGTTCCGTCGACGACGGGACGGCAAGCGGCGACGATGGCGTTCCACGGACTAAGGGTTTCGGCAATTCGTTGTGCGGAAAAACCGAACATTCGTTCGCCGAGCAGCCCCAAGCCGACGATTTCCCAAACGCTGAACCAAAGTACGAGAATCAAAACGGTCGTTGCGAGGGCCTGGAACGTTTTTTCCTTTGAGAGCGCAACGCAGGAGCCGAGGCTGCCGCAAGCGGTTGCCGTAAAAAATGTTACGAGAAGGACGCGAACGATCTGCGGATAGGAAACGCCTCCCAAAAGAGCGGTGAACATGAAGATCGGCAGGGAGACCGAGATCATCACGAACACGTTCAGGATGCTTGCCAACAGTTTGCCGAGCACCAGTTCGGAGCCGGTCATCCGGGTCAACAGGAGCAAGAGAAAGGTTTTTCGATCTTTTTCCTGAGCGACGCTTCCGGCGGCGAGTGTTGCCGAGAAAAAGAGGGTGAGCACCAACTGGAGCGGAGCGACGAGCAGAAACAAGGTCGTCGCAAATCGGGCAAAGTCGCCGGTATCCTGAATCAATTGCGTTCCGGTAATCACCAGCCAGGCCGTTGAAACGAGTAACAGGAGGAGCATTCCGTAAACGCTACGGATGATAAACGTCTGAGGACGACGCGGAGCGATGGTCGCTTCGCGGGTAAAAACCGGGCCAATGAACATGGGAAAGAACGGGAAAAAACGAACCAAATTCTCGAAAAACAACCGAGGATCATTATAGTCGCTTTCCGGTTTTTCACAATCCACCGGTTCACGCTGATTTTACCGGCGGGAAATTGCTTGACCTGCAACGACGAAAACGCTATAATGGTGCCGTTGCACAATGTGGAAACTTGACCCCATTCACCGTACGTCATCATTGGCAAAGCTCCTTCTTCAAACTCATAATGGACACCAGCGACACGATTGTTTCGAAACTACAAAAAGCAAAAGAGGATATTCAACAGCAACTCTCGCAGGTGATCGTCGGGCAAACCGAAGTGATTGAAGAACTTTTGATTTCCGTTTTCAGCCGGGGACATTGCTTGCTGGAAGGGGTGCCGGGACTTGCGAAAACCCTCATGGTCAGCACCCTGGCACGGGTTCTCGATCTTCGGTTCAGTCGTATCCAGTTCACCCCCGATTTGATGCCCGCTGATATTACCGGGATCGATATCATCGAGGAAAACCGGACCAACGGAACCAGAGATTACCGATTTCTCGAAGGTCCGCTTTTTGCGAACATGATCCTCGCTGACGAAATCAACCGGACGCCGCCGAAAACACAGTCCGCCTTGCTCGAAGCCATGCAGGAACGCCGTGTAACCGTCGGACGTAATCGGCACACGCTCCCCGACCCGTTTTTCGTCCTGGCGACACAAAACCCGATTGAGCAGGAAGGAACTTATCCGCTCCCGGAAGCACAGCAGGACCGGTTCATGTTCAAGGTATTCGTTGAATATCCGTCGTTCGACGAAGAGTTTGAAATCGTTCGCCGAACGACGGCCATTGAAACGGATGATATTCGCCCGGTGTTGACGGGAGCGGAAATCCTTTCGCTCCAGCAGATCGTCCGGCAGGTTCCGGCAAGCGATCACGCCATGCGTTACGCTCTGGCGTTGGTCCGGCAAACGCGGGTCGATCAGCAGAAAGGGATTCCGGAGATCGTCCGCGATTACGTTTCCTGGGGAGCCGGACCGCGAGCGGTGCAATTCCTGATTCTCGGTGCCAAAGCGAGAGCGTTGCTTTGCGGACGGACCTACGTGACCTGCGAAGACATCAAAACGCTTGCCAAGCCGGTTTTGCGGCATCGGCTCGTGATGAGTTTTCTTGCCGAGAGCGAAGGAGTCGCCCCCGACGATATTGTACAGAAACTTCTGGAAACGACCCCGATGAGCGAAGACGAACTTTTTCGGGACGTTCGATTCCAAAGCCTTTTCGCGGGGTGACGACAACCCAAACCCCGCTATTTCGTAACACTATGATTTTTAACACAGGCAATACAATGAGATTAACGCGACGCAATTTTTTGAAAACGGCATCGGTAACACTGGGAGCGGTGGGCTTTGCGGCCCCGGCGGTTCTCGGTGCGGACAAAACGAAAACCTATAGAACCGCGCTCGTCGGTTCCGGTTGGTGGGGGACGAACATTCTTGAGGCGGCACTCGATTCGAAAACCGTTCAACCAGTCGCCCTGGTCGATGTTGACCGGAAGAATCTGGAGAAGGCCGTCAAAAAAATTGAATCCCAAACGAGCCAGTCGCTCAAAGCGTTCGGCGACTATCGGGAAATGCTCGAACAGGTCAAACCGGAGATTGTCATTTGCGCAACGCCGGACCATTGGCACCCGCTCATCACGATTGCCGCATTGAAAAGCGGTGCGCACGTTTACCTGGAAAAACCGGTTTGCCACACGATTGCCGAAGGAATCGCCATGGTTCGGATCGCACGGGAAACCGGCAAAACGGTCCAGGTCGGAACGCACCGCCGGGCTTCACCGCACAACATCTCCGCGATGGAGTTTCTCAAGAGCGGCAGGCTTGGAAAGATCGGCTCGGTCCGGGCGTTCGTCCACTATCAGGGGGGAGCAGGATCGAAAACACCCGACGCACCGGTTCCTGAAGGACTCGATTGGGATATGTACTGCGGTCCGGCGCAGTTGATTCCGTTCAATCCGCGTATCCATCCGGGAGGATTTCGCTATTTTTCCAACTTTGCCAACGGACAACTCGGCGACTGGGGAATCCATTGGCTGGACCAGGTTCTTTGGTGGGCGGAATCGGTCGGCGAAAACGCTCCGAAAATGGTCGCTTCCAGCGGCGGACGATTTATCAAGGAAGACAGCACGGACACACCCGACTGCCAAAACGTCGTGTATCAGTTCGATCAATTCAGCGTCGAATGGGAACACCGCAACTTTGCCGGAAACGCGGCGGAAAACACGAACATCGGCGTTTATTTCTACGGAACCAAGGGAACGTTGCACCTCGGCTGGCTTGACGGCTGGTCGTATTACAAGAGCGGTGACGCCAAGGGAACGCCGGAAATTCACGAAGACCCCCAACTTCACAGTCCGTCGGATAATCACAATATCCCGGAACTTTGGGACGATTTCATCGACGCCATCGAAACGGGCAAGCGTCCGATGTGTGATATTGAACTTGGCAACCGCTCGACGCAAATGAGTCTGCTCGGTATGATGTCACTCAAGCTCGGACGAAGCGTCCAGTGGGACGGCGAAAAACAAATGCCCATCGGCGACGAACAAGCCGTCGCCCTAATGAAACGCGAATACCGTGCCCCGTGGGTTTATCCAGAATAAAGTTGAACGAAATTTTGCGGAGTATTTTGCTTTAGCCGCCGCACCCTGTGCGGTGGAATTTATTTACTTATGCTTTCAAAAAAAGACAATCCGACCTTAGCCGTGATTGGCGGCGGCTTGGCGGGGATCGCGGCGGCGGAATCCGCCGTCAGACGCGGCTGGAACGTGGAGCTGTTCGAATGGAGCCGCGTTCTCGGCGGTCGGGTTGCGTCTCAATTCGATCCGAAGGCCCGATGCTGGATCGACAACGGGCAGCATGTTTTTCTCGGCTGTTGCACCGAGCAAATTGCGTTGAACCAGCGGTTGGGCGTTGCCGATCTTTTTGACCGATACGACACGGTATCTTTCGCAACCTCGGAAAATCGCCGATGGACGTTAAGTGCATCGGCGTTTTTGCCTCCACGCTGGCAGCTCGTTCCGTCGTTTTTGAAAAATCCCTTTTTGTCCTTCCGGGATCGTTTGGCAACTGGGCTTCTACTGCGAAAATTGGCGAAACTGCATCGGGATTTCTCGAAAATCGACGAATCCGCTCTTCAAAAACCCCCTTTTTTTGCGGGGGACGACGAAAACGCAATCGCAAACCGGCCCGGTAAACCGTTTTTTTCCAAGCAGGAAACCTTTGGGCGTTGGTTGCGGCGGGAAAATGCCTCGGAAGCATCCATCGAGCATTTCTGGAGTCCGCTGATCTATAGCACGCTAAGCGACACGGTGGACGGCGTTTGCCTGTTCGCCGCCGTTAAAGTGATCGTTCAGGCGTTCATGTCCGGTCGGGACGCAATGGCGTTATACGTTCCCAAGTGTCCATTACGTGAAATTTACAATCTCGAGGCCCAACGCAAATTATCTCAACTTGGCGTGAATATTCAACTGATGTCCCGGGTCGAACGCTTGATCTGCGAACCGGTGAAGAATTCGGCCAGTCCCATCAGCGATTCAGGACACCATGCGTTTGCGAAAATCCAATCGCTCGTTTTGGCCGACGGAACGGAGCGGCGTTTTGATTCCTTTATTTTGGCAATCCCGGCTTACCGTATCTGGAAACTTTTGGAGTCGTCACAACTGAAACCGCTGGCCGATTCGTTCGGCGTGGATCGTTACGAACTCGGTTCGATCACGGCGGTTCACCTTTGGTTTGACCAACCGATTCTCCCGAAATCGCAGCGTCAAATTGCGATTTTGGGCGAACCGGGCCAATGGATTTTCCACGGTCAACACGCCTTGTCGGACCAGCTTCGGGAAAATCAGAGGGGATATTATCATCAGGTCATCATCAGTGCTTCGCATCGTTTGCTTTCGGAGGAGGAATTAACCAGCAGAGGAAAGCAGGTTTTAATCGAACGGGTTTTGGAGCAGCTTCGGACAATTTTTCCGGAAACCTGTTCCGGGAAAAACGGAGCCGTCCTGCTCCATGCCAAAACGACGACGGTCTTCGACGCCGTTTTTTCGCCGACGCCGGAAGTGTATCGATTCCGTCCACCACAGAACACAGCGATTGTGAATCTGGCGATTGCCGGTGATTGGACGCAGACCAATTGGCCTGCGACGATGGAAGGGGCGATCCGTAGCGGCCTGAGTGCCGTCGAACGCCTGGAGCGGGAAAAAAAGGATTGACGCAGATATTTTCCAAAAGTTTCGAAAAATTTTTAAAACCATTTGACGAAACGACGGAAAATTGGTAGGATAGATGTGGCTGACGGTTGGTAGGATAGATGTGGCTGACGGGTTGGTTCGTAGCATAACGTCATAAAATAATATCATAAAACCGTTTTATCTTTTGAGTCGGTACTCTGCGTGTCTGAGGTTAACCGGCTTGATCCGTGTGAAAATCAACTCGAGACAGTAAACAGAAGTAAACCTATGGAAGTACAATTAGTTGTTGCCGGTGGGAGTAAAGCAGGTCAGGTAATTCCGATTCCGGGTGCGAAGTTCCTGATCGGACGCGCGGAAGATTGTCATTTGAAACCGCGGAGCGAATTGATTAGCCGTTATCACTGTGCCATCATTTCCGAGGACGGTTACGTTGCGATTCGTGATCTTGGAAGTAAAAATGGCGTCTATCTCAACGGCGAGCGGGTCTCCCTGGAAAATGAACTGAAAAGCGGAGATAAGCTGAGTCTTGGACCGTTGGAGTTTGTTGTCAACCTTTCCGTCGGGAAGCAGTCTGTTTCCGTTGCGCCGGACGTTTCCGGAAAAGAAGAGGTTGCAACAGAAGACGATAAGAAAGAGATTGGGACCAAACTCCCGAAAAAGCCGAAAGTCAATTCTATCGAAGCCGCCGTTGTCCGAACGGTGGAAATCGAAGAAGAACTGGCGAAGAAAGCAAAGGAGATTGCACAAGTCAAACCCGTGCCGGTGCAACCGACTCCGGTTGTTCAGACCGCCGTCAAAAAAGAGGAGGTTGTCGAAAAAACTCCTCCGGTTGTGGAAAAAGAGAGTGCCAAAGAGGATGGTTCCGGTATGAGGGTGGAAGACTGGCTTCTCGGAAGCGAAGATTCCGGAATGCAGGATACGGAAACCAAGACTGTTCGGATGTCGCGTCCATCGACCGTCGAGGTCTTTGTGCCGGAGCACGAAGAAACCATTGGTCAGGACGACGGGCAGACCGATCGGGAAAAGAGGGAAGAGGGTTCCTCCAGATTTGGCGTGAAAAAGGCCGCCTCGTCCCGTGATGCCGCGGCGAATCTTCTGAAAAACTTCTTCAAGGGCGGACGATAAATTGTAAGGGCATCGGGCATCGGGAATCGGGCATAGGAAAGTAAGATTTCACCGATTCCCTATGCCCTATGCCCTATGCCCTATGCCCCTCACAACCGCATGACAGGTCACAGTAAATTCACCGCAAAATTGTACGAAAAATTCGATTTCGGTTCGACCGGTCGCTTGGTGATTTGCAGTGCGTGCGTCGGTTTTTTTTCCAGTCTGGCCGCCGTTTTCATGTTGCTCGTCGTTCAAACCCTGGAAAAGGAAGTCGCCGACGTCTACGCCTACGCGGGAATTCATTGGGTTTCTCCGGGGACCGACCCATCCCATCGTCAGACAATGGAGCAACCTTCCCGGGAATCGAAACGTTTAGCCAATCCTTTTATTGCACCCGACTCCTCCAAAGACTCTTTTTTCGACTTATACGAGTTTCCACGCTACGGTGTGATTATTCTGCTCATTCCGGCCCTGGGCGGCTTGATTTGCGGAATGCTCGTCTGGTGTTTCGCTCCTGAAGCGGAAGGAGAGGGAACCGAGCACTTGATTAAATCCTACCATTATCGTAACGGAATGATGCGATTTCGGTCCGTTCCGACAAAAATTTTGGCAACGCTTTCGACACTCGGATCAGGCGGTTCCGCTGGTGTCGAAGGATCTTTGGTAATGATCGGAGGGGGAATCGGTTCTCTCGTCGCCCGTAATTTGAAAATCAATGCCCAGGAACGACGAACGCTGCTCATGGCGGGAGCCGCCGGTGCAATCGCTTCCTTGTTTCATTCGCCGTTCGGCGGAGCCTTGTTTGCCGCCGAAATTCTCTATTGTTCCACGGCGGTCGAATTTTCGTTGCTTTTCCCCTGTATCATCGCCTCATTGGTCGGATACGCAACGAGCGGGCTGTTTTCCATAAAATTTTTGCAAATTGATTTACCGCAATCGTTCACGTTTTTTCACGTCGGGGATTTTCTTTGGCTACTTCCGTTTGCTTTTGCGTGTGTCCTGGTCGGCTGGTTTTATGTGAAGGTACTCCGCGGAATCCAAAATCGTTTTTTTGCCAGAATCGAAATTCCTGAAATTTTCAAACCGGCATTGGGCGGCTTGCTGCTCGGTTGCATTGCCCTTTTTCTCTCTCCGGTTCGGGGAAGCGGTTACGATTATTTTCAGGCGATTTTCGACGGTGCATTTTCGCTGAATCTCTTGCTTTGTCTCATTTTTTTCAAAATTTTGGCAACGTCGTTCACGGTTTCTTCCGGCGGCAGCGGCAGCCTGATCGCACCGTCGCTCCTGATCGGCGGTATGTTTGGTTATGCGTTTGGGCTTATTGCCCAATCCGTTTGCCTTGGGGTCGGATTGCCCGGTCTTGCACCAAGTCCCGCGGTGTTTATGCTGCTTGGAACAGGAGCCTTGCTCGGCAGCCTGGGAAAAATCCCACTCACCGCAACGGTGTTGGTTTGTAATGCCATCGGTTCCTACGAACTTTTGATTCCGATTCTGGTGGTGAATTTGCTTCAGTTGGCCGTTCACTCGCCGCGAACGATGTTGTTTCGGGAACAGTTGATCGCCAAGGAGGAATCGCCGGTGCATCTCGGGGATTTTTCGACCGATCTGTTATCAAGAATTCACATTCAAGACCTTTCTTTGAACAAAACCAAGCCGGTGGTCGTTCCGGAAAACACGTCCCTGGCGGACTTGATGCAATTTCTCGCGGGAAGCACCGCGTCGATATTTCCGGTTGCCGATGAGGCCGGCAACCTGCATGGTTTTCTTTTCGCAAGCGACATTCGAAGTGCGTTTCAGAGTCATGGTCTCTACAAACGGATGACCGCTGCCGATTTGGTCTTGCGGCAGGAGATTTTCCTGACACCGAAAGACAACCTCCTGACGGCTTTACAAACGATGATTCGTTTCTCGACGGAAGAAATCCCAATTGTGGCAAGTTACGACAAAAAGGAAATTCTTTTCCTGTTGCGTAAAGAAAACATTTTCCACGCTTACCATACCCGACTCGCAAATTGTCAGTAGCGGCGGACCTGGCTTGATATTGCGTCAATCCCGACGCAGACTTGCAGGAGGATTGCAAAGTCCCTGGGAACGCAGGCTTCCAGCCTGCGCGAAGGTTGCGGAATGGAGTCTCCACCCTAGGTAGGATGCTTACGAACTCACTGGCAGGCTGGAAGCCTGCGTTCCCAGGAAAAAAGCGACTTTGCAATCCTCCTGCGCAGACTTGCTCTTTCCTTGACTTTTCGCAAGATTCCCCTAAAATGCCGGAAACGGGGTGATTTTTTGTATTCGCCCGGTATTTTCCATTCTTTCAAAGAGGTCAAAAACGTGTATCGAACAACGACTTGCGGCGAATTACGCACGGAACATCAAGGAAAAAAAGTTACGCTTTGCGGCTGGGTCGATTCCAATCGGGATTTCGGCGGCGTACAATTCATCAATTTGCGGGACCGTTACGGTATGACCCAGGTTGTGTTCTCCACGAAAATCGGGGACGAACAATTCGAGCTGGCCCGGTCGCTCCGTTCCGAAGACGTGGTTCAAGTCGAAGGTACCGTCGAACTTCGGCCCGACGGGATCGTCAATAAAAAAATTCCAACCGGCGAAATCGAAGTCAAAGCGGAAAAGCTGACCGTTCTTAATCGAAGCGAAACTCCGCCGTTTCAAACCGGTGCGCCCGAAGTTCCCGCCGAGGAATTGCGTCTCAAATATCGGTATCTTGATCTGCGGCGGCCTGCAATGCAGAAAACAATTCTTCTGCGGCACCGGATTACGAAAGTCATGCGGGATTACTTCGACGAACACCATTTCGTCGAAGTCGAAACGCCGGTCCTCGGCAAAAGCACGCCGGAAGGGGCCAGGGATTATCTCGTACCAAGCCGCGTTGCACAAGGCTCGTTTTACGCCCTGCCGCAGTCGCCGCAGCTTTACAAGCAAATCCTCATGGTCGCCGGGTATGATCGGTACGTCCAGATTGCCCGGTGTTTCCGGGACGAAGACCTTCGGGCCGACCGGCAACCGGAGTTCACGCAACTCGACGTCGAAATGTCGTTCATCGAAATGGAAGACATTCTCGAAATCATCAGCGGATTAGTGAAACGTTTAATGCGGGAAGTGCTGGGACGTGAACTCAAGGAAGAAAAAATCCCGCGAATGTCCTACGACGAAGCGATGGAACGGTTCGGACATGACGCCCCGGATTTGCGGTACGGTATGGAGCTGATCGACTTGACGGAAATCGCAAAAACCTGCGAGTTCCGCGTTTTCAGCGAACCGGCGGTTTCCGGCGGTCGGGTTCGCGGTATCAACGCCAAGGGAGCCGCCGAAAAGTATTCCCGAAAAGAAATCGACGTTTTGAGCCAATACGTCGCCGAGAATTTTGGTGTCAAGGGAGTTGCCTGGTTGAAAGTCGACGCCGACGGCAACCTGGCCGGTCCGATTGCGAAGAATTTCAAGCCGGAAGAACTTGCTTCGATTCGGGAAAAAATGGACGCCGCACCGGGCGACTTTTTGCTCTTCTCGGCGGACACGTTTGCGACGACCTGCCGGGTTCTCAACGGTCTGCGTCGCCGTCTGGCGTCGGAATTGAAGCTGTTCGATCCGAACGAGATGAATTACTGCTGGATTCTCCATTTTCCGATGTTCGATTGGGACGAAGAAGAAAAACGCTGGGTTGCGATGCACCACCCGTTCACAGCCCCGCTTGTGGAGCATGTTCCGTACCTGGACACGGACCCCGGCAAGATTCGGGCGCAGGCTTACGACTTGGTGCTCAACGGTTTCGAGATCGGCGGCGGCACGATCCGAATTCACGATTCGAAGGTACAATCAAAGGTGTTCGATCTTCTCGGTTTGTCGCTTGACACTGCGAAGGAAATGTTCGGATTCCTGCTGGAAGCGTTGCAATTCGGTGCTCCGCCGCACGGCGGTATCGCGCTCGGTTTGGATCGGCTCGTCATGCTTTTCGGCGGTTTGGACAATATCCGTGACTGTATTGCGTTCCCGAAAACGGCGAAAGCGTCTGACCTGATGACCGGAGCACCGGGGACGGTCGCGGCAAAGCAATTGGAGGAATTGGGGTTAATTCTCAAGAGAAAAAACGAGAAGCAATAGCGGTTCGCCAACCGTATATCAATCACCGGTACAACTCAAAATTTTTTTCCGACACCTATGAAAATCGCCAAAATCGAAATTTATTTGGTCCGAATACCGTTTCGATCTCCGTTCCGGTTCGCCGACACCCCTCTACCGGAAATGGAAGCGGTCATTGTGCGAATGGACGACCAGGAAGGAAGGTCCGGTTGGGGCGAAGTGTTTCCCGGTAATCAACCTCTCTTGACGGCGGCGTGGTCGTCCGGCGTGTTTCACACCCTCAAGGATTGCATTCTTCCACTCCTGGGAACGGACATCTCCATTGATTCCGGCGATCATCTGGCGGAACAGCTTCGGAAAATCCAAGGCAATCGACACGCCAAGGGTGCTCTCGATATGGCCTTTTGGGACTTGTACTCCAAACGCCTCGGCAAACCGCTCCATGAAGCAATCGGCGGAAAACGAAAGGAAATCGAGCTTGGATTGGTTTTCGACCGGTACGAAGACGTCAATCCGTTCATGGACGATCTGAACAAGGCCGTGTCCGAAGGGTACAAGCGAATTTCGCTCAAAATTCGGCCCGGCTGGGATTTGTCCATGCTTCGGATCGTCCGCGCGGAATTGTCGACGGTCATGTTGCAATGCGATCTGGAGGGAGCACTCAACCTGGAGCAACACACGGAAATGCTCTATCGGTTCGACGATTTCTTTCCTTCGCTTTTGGAGCAACCGCTTTCGGCCAACGAGTACGTCGGACATGCGATGCTGCAAGACGGAATGCGAACCAACATCGGCTTGGACGAATCGATTACGACGTTGCATCAAGCGCAAATCGCGTTCGATTTGCAGTCGGGCAACACGTTTTGCATCAAGCCGGGCAAAGTCGGCGGTTTGACCGAGACAATGCGAATCAACGATGCCTGTGCCGCTTCGGACTTTGCGTGTTATTCCGGTTGCGACTGTGCCACCTCCATTGGATACCGGTTTGTGGCGGCGGCAGCGGCTCTTTCGAAGTTCACGCTCCCGGCGGATTATCTTCACACGCCGGAGGTTTTGAGTGTCGATTTCGGCGAACCGCTCGTTTCCGAACTCGCCGAAGACGGCAACGGCAAACCGCGTCGCGTCTGCAAACTCTGGACCGGACCGGGAATCGGATTCGAACCGGACCGGGAGCTGCTCGAAAAACACGCCGCCCTGCGGTTTACGTACGGGTAAGGTTAGTGGTTAGTGGTTAGTGATAAGGAACTGTCAAGAATTAAAATACCAGTTACAATTCGGAGGAATTTTCGAGAGGACTTGCAATAGCGCGCCCTTAGTAGCCAAGGGTAATCCACGATACTGCGCCCTTATTTTCCAATCGGTATGGAAATAAGGG
>CAZNVM010000491.1:0-3339 GCA_964576215.1 uncultured Planctomycetaceae bacterium | reverse complement strand
AAGTAGCGACCTGCGAGGCGAAAAAATCGGAGCCAAAATCCGCGAAGGACGCCTGGATTTGGTCCCCTACCTCGCCGTGGTCGGAGCCAAGGAAGAAGAAAACCAAAGCGTCGCCCTACGCAGCCGCAAAGAAGGGGAACTTGGGGAGATGTTGCTTGATGCGGTTGTTGAAAAGTTGAACACAGAGGTTAGAATAAGGGCGTTGTAGGTTGGTTTCATTTGGTTCGTAAAAGGGCTTGCCATCATGTCAAGAAAAGACAAAAACAGTACGCCGAGCGTTACACAGAAACTTCAGGAATTGGGATATAACGTTGCTGATTGGGACGGTAGTCAGTCGGCAGCGAAGATCACTAAGGAAGTCGTGTCTGTTTTGTCGACGGCATCGAAAAGCGGAACGGGGAAACCCGGCTTTCCCGACCGGCTCTACGTCAATGCTCGTGAAAAGTTTCTCGTGATCGTCGAAGAAAAACCATCCGTAAAAAAACATCGTCTTCCCGACAAGGAAAAGGGAGCGGTCAGCGGTGTGAAGTGGTATCTGGAACGATTTTTGAGCGTCAATTTGCCGAAGCAACTCAAAAATTTTTTCGCCTGTTGGAAAATCCTCGGTATCGCCGTGAGCGGTGATCTCTCTGCCCAATACCAGCACGAATTTAATTGCTATACGCTTGATACCGATGCGCAAAAAATCGTTTCTTTGCCGCAAGTTACCGGTTTTTTGACGGAATCGCAGTTTCTTGCTTTGTTTCACTCGCTTGACGAAGAAAAAGCGGTTGCGTCAATCAGTTCTTCCAGTAAGAAGATCAACAATCTGTTGCGTTCCATCGACTCGCAAAAGCGGCCGGTGCTGTTGTCGGCGTTGATGATTTGCCAGCATCGGGTGAAACGTGACGATATGCTTTTTCGCAACGATTTTCCCGATCATTACAGAACGTATTCCGCAGGCTCCATTATCACCAACTTGTTTGAGACCGTTCAGCAAGTGCTCCGTGCGGAAGGGATCCCCCAGGAAAAACTGGCGGCACTCGATACGGAATTGGCCTTTCTCAAAACGGACCAAACATTAAATAACAGCGATATTCTCAAAGATGTTCTCCTCGAATTGGAGGAGACTGTGATCCCCCTTTTCAACAGCAGTTTTACGAGCAATTCCAATTACGATATCATCGGAAAATTTTATGAGGAGTTCTTGAAATACGCCGGAGTTTCCAATGTCAAGCGAGGCATTGTCTTGACTCCCCGCCATATCACGACGCTTTTCACGAAACTTGTCGATTTGAAAGACAATGATCGCATTCTCGATTTGTGTTGCGGAACCGGCGCGTTTTTGATCGCCGGTATGAATATCCTTTTGGAAAAAATCAGCAAAAGTTCGCGTCCCGACAAAAATGAGGCGATTGCCCAAGTCAAAGAAAAACAACTGCTCGGCTTTGAGGTCAATTCGACGATGTATATTTGTGCTGTCTCGAACATGTTGTTTCGCGGGGACGGTAAAGCCTCGATTTATAATTACGACTCCATCCGGGACAAACGGGCGGATAAAATTCTGAAAGAGTTTGATGCAACGGTGGGTTTCATCAATCCTCCGTATAGCGGAAAAGAGACGGATGCCGATCCAACACCGAAGGAAGTTACATTCCTTGCCAAGTTGCTCGACCATTGTTCTCGATATGCCGTGATGATTGCTCCGCTTTCCACTTTTTTCAAAGAGGAAAAGGTTCGGGCAAGCCTTTTAAAGAAGCATACGCTCAAATACGTCATCAATATGCCGAGCGATCTGTTTCAGCCGAATGCGTCCACGCATACGGCGATTGCTGTGTTTGAAACACATCGCTCTTTTGATTACAAAAAAGATAAAGTCGTTTTCTACGACTTGACGGACGATGGGTTTGTCCTCTCGAAACATCAGGGGCGTACCGACGTTTATGGTCGGTGGAATAACATTGAAAAGGAATTGCTGAACTCCTTGAAACCGAATTCCAAGCCGAATGGAATTAAATCGGTTCACACAAGAATCACACCGAATGACGAATGGACGATTTATGCGCACTGTCAGACGGATTATTCCACGCTGTGTGAAGGCGAATTTGTCAAGTCCATTTCGGAGTACATGATTTTCGAGGCATTGAGGAATTTGGGATTGATCGGGGAAGAGCTTTCTCAAATACAGCTTTTTGAGGTCGTTGGAAATTATTATAGCGACAATCGCGGAGCCACCATCGTAACGAAAAATAAGAGAACAAATCTGCCGATTGATACGACAAAGTGGCAATGGTTCCGCCTTGATAAATTATTTGAATTAAAAAAAGGAAAACGACTGACGACGTTTGATATGGTGCAGGGCGAGATTCCCTTTATCGGGTCTTCTGCTTTTCGCAACGGAATTACGGCGTTTGTCGATGTGGATCATCACATTCATCCCGGCAATACGATTACCGTTGCTTACAACGGTTCCGTTGGAGAGGCTTTTTATCAACCTGCCAACTACTTTGCCTGTGATGACATTAACGTCTTATATCCGCAGTTCGAACTGAACCGACATCTTGCGATGTTCTTAGTGACGATGATTAAGCACGAAAAATATCGATTCGGTTACGGACGGAAGTGGCATTTGGAAAGAATGGGAGAATCGCAGATCAAACTGCCGGTGGATGCAGAGGGGCAGCCCGATTGGCAATGGATGGCGTCCTATATCCAATCGTTGCCGTATGGTGATTTAATATAATTGTCGGATCGTTCGAGCGGTTTTGTGGTATCCTGATCGAGCACTTCGCGGCGGCGTTCCCATTGTGGCTTGCCCCGGAGCAGGTCCGCGTTTTGACGGTAAGCGAAAAGTTCGAGGAGTACGCCAAAAAAGTGGAACAAAAATTGCGTGACGCCGGATTCCGGGCAAGCAGCGACCTGCGAGGCGAAAAGATCGGTGCCAAAATCCGCGAAGGACGACTGGATTTGGTGCCCTACCTCGCCGTGGTCGGAGCCAAGGAAGAAGAAAACCAAAGCGTCGCCCTACGCAGCCGCAAAGAAGGGGAATTGGGCGAAGTGTCGCTTGATGCGGTTGTTGAGAAGTTAAGCGAAGAGGTTAGAATGAGGGCGTTGTAAGAAACAGAGCCGCAATCGAGAGATTGCGAGTGAAAAAACAGATACGGAGCCAATAATGTTTACGACACCAGAAAACCAAGCAATTCCACAGGATGTACCCAATCAACAATCCAACTGTTTTGCCGTGGTATCCCTCGCCATCGCTATAATCATTACTTTGATTGTTCCGCCATTCTTTGCGATCATGAACGCAATCGTGTTGGGAAAGTTTTTTGCTGTTTTGGAATTTGAACTTTCGTTGAC
>CAZNVM010000490.1:0-12869 GCA_964576215.1 uncultured Planctomycetaceae bacterium | reverse complement strand
GAAATTCTACAAATATTAAGCGTAACAATATTCATCAAAACACCACTTTTGACGCTTTTTTCACAGGATTTTACACTTTTTAATAACTACTATAACCCTAAACAGTTGCTATTGTTCGACTTATGATCGGACGCTAGTGACTTTTTACGCTTTCGTCACTTCGACGACCGTTTCGGAAATGACCCGAACGACCTGAATCGGCGTTCCCGCTTTCAGCTCCTCTCCTTGCGTGATCGCTTCGTATTCCATCGTTCTTTCCTGATGGTTCACCAAAACCTTCCCGCCGGTCGCTCCATAGGGCGGAATTCTCACGTAGACGCTTCCGTTGCTTCCAACCAGCGTTTGAAGGTTGACCGAACCGTCGTATCGAAGCGAATACATCCAGCGGTAAAGATAGTGGACGATGTAAACCGCCGACAATCCGAAAAGCGTTGCCGTGCAGATCGACAGGAGCGGTGCAAGATTCGGTGCAAGTCCGAATTTTGGAGCAGCGTAAATACCGGCCAAACCGCCAAGTCCGAAAAACGTCGCTCCGGCAACGACCGTTCGAAACGACAAAACACGGAGAAGACCAAAGGCCCCGTGATGTTCGACGACCGGACCACCTCCGGCATCATCGGGCAGATCGACGCCGTCCGCATCTTCTCCGCCTCCGACTCCGAGTGCTGTGAGCAGGAACTGCATCACCATTACCACCCCGCCGAAAACGGCACAACCAATAAAAAGAGTTTCAAGCATTTTGAGTCGGCTGGCGGTTGACGGCAGGTTTGCAGAAAGAAATGTCTACCACCCACTGTGGACCGTCTATTGTCTGTTGTATTTATTGTTTTCCGACGCCTGCCACGGCAGACGGCAGACAGCAGGCGACAGAATCTCTTTTTTCCGATGCCCGATGCCCGATATTACTACCATCCGAGTGCTCCGGCGATTGCATCCACGATGGGACTGGATAAAACCGCCGAGGCTTGATCCCAGCTCCACATGTATCGGACAAGATCGCACACCAGCATCCCCGCCAAACCGACCGGGATAACGCATGCCAACGCCAGAGCCGTTACCGCTTTTCCGGAATAGGTCGCTTCATAGGGGGAACGACCGAAAGCCGCCGGTTTCGGCGTGGGCATGGCCGCTGATCCGAAATTGCCGGCACCTGCGGCCGGTCCGAAAGCATCCGAATCAATCGCAGACCCGAAGGAATCGGCGGAACTGAAATCGGGCATTTCTCCAAATGGAGCTTCATCATCCAATGCGATGACCTGGGAAGAACTTTCGGAATCCTCGTCGGCATTGGCGTCGGCGACCAGGTCGAATGTTCCAATTTCGTCCGTCTCTGCGAACACGGTCGTCGTGGAACGGTCCTCCGAGTTTTCCATCGCGAGAACACTGCTGTCCTCATCCAACTCCAAGACGGCTTCGTTTCCCGACTCTTCAATCAACGAAAGACCGCTGCCGCCGCTGAGATTTAAATCACTTCCTCCACCGAGAACCAGTTCGTCGTCCTCCATGTGCGATTCCGGTTTGGCCAAATCAATCCGCTCCGTCTGCGGCGTATCCTGGCTGATCGTTTCGTCGAGAACCAAAGCCAGTCCCAAGTTTGAGTCTTCGTCGGACAGCGTCAAGCCGTCGTTCGTGTTGCTCGGGTCCGTCTCCGCCATGAGCGTCGGAACCTCCGAGTCCTCAGTAAGACCAAATGCGACGGACTCTTCTTCGGCCTCCTCCTGCTGACTTCGCATTTTAATCAAGCCCACAAGTGCTTCTTCCACATCTTCCTTGCGGAACTTCCAGTTGGAACCGTCGCGAAAAGCCCTTAGTTGGCTTTGCTCCCTCATTCGATTGACTTCGCCGGTGGAAAGTCTGAGAATTTCGGCTGCTCGTTCAAGGGAATAGTATTCTTGTGCCATGGAAAAAACCTCGTCAAATCAATGTTGGATGTCGCCTGGCAACAGGTCCACGCTGATCGAACGGGCGGCTCGACCGGCTACGGATTGCCTCTGCGACCAAGATAATGTTGTTCAATGTCCTGCGGAAGCGGTTCTGCGGCGTCAAAAATCCGCATCTGCAAATCCGCGTTGATGTGCCGTATATTCACCAGTTGAATTCGACCGCTCTCCAGTCCGACGTGATACACGCCGATCCGCTGGGTTTCCGGGTCAACGATAATCACCTGTTGTACGTTTTGATTTTCCAGTCGCTCGAAGCTGACCAACCATTTCGGCGGCTGCGATTGAACAGGAACGCTGAGCACCGGCAATCCACCTTGCTGGGCAAAAACTTCATCCCGAACATAAGTCAACATCGCACTGACCGCTAGAATCAATACGGACATCAACAAAACGGACCAAAACTGTTTCAAACTCATGGTTGACCTTCCCTGGCAAAATTTCTTTCGTTCCAAACACCTACGGAAGGCCAACTTCAATTTCGACCAAACCGCAGCGTAAAACACGGCAAAAAACGACGAAAACGGAGGCGGGGCCCTTTCTTACACGTCAAAATCGTACTGACCGGTTTTGGAGGTACACACGGTCCCTACCGACGAAAAGCACCCTCTCCTGCAACATACTACCGTAAATTTTGGAACGAATCAACCCCAATCCGAAACGGTACACGGGAAAGTATAGCACATTTTTTCGGAAATGTTTGTTTATCCCGCAAAATTTATTGGGAGTGTGCAATTTTTTTGTTTTTCAGGCTTTTATGCTTTTATCCACTTTCCTGTCCCTGCCTTTCCAAACAGCGTCGTTCGGCTAAAATGAGGTCGTTTTTGGTCTGAACTGAATCCGCCTTGCCGGGCTAAACCCACTAAAATGGAGAAAAATCAATGCTTACAAAAAATCAAAACCTGCTCAACTGGGTTGAGGAAGTCAAAACTCTTTGCAAACCGGACGCCGTATACTGGGCCGACGGCTCACAGGAAGAATACGACCGGCTAATGCAGGAAATGGTCGACGCGGGTATGGCCACCCCTTTGAACCCGGAAAAGAAGCCCGGTTGCTTCCTTTTCCGAAGCCATCCGTCCGATGTGGCACGGGCTGAAGCGAGAACCTTCATTGCCTGTAAGAATAAAGAAGATGCCGGCCCGACCAATAACTGGGTCGATCCGGTGGAATTGAAGGCCACCATGACCGGACTCTACGACGGCTGCATGAAGGGAAGAACCATGTACGTCATTCCTTTCTCCATGGGACCAATCGGCTCCCCCATCGCCAAAATTGGCGTTGAAATCACCGACAGCCCTTACGTTGTGGTCAACATGAGAATCATGACCCGAATCGGATCGGCGGTTTTGGACGTGCTCGGAACTGACGGCGAATTCGTCCGTTGCCTGCACTCCGTCGGCAAACCTTTGGCCAAAGGTGAAAAGGATTTGGCCTGGCCTTGCGTTCCGAACGTGGACGAAAAGTACATCAGCCATTTCCCCGATGAGAGAATGATCTGGTCCTTCGGCTCCGGTTACGGTGGAAACGCCTTGCTCGGCAAGAAGTGTTTTGCCCTCCGAATCGCCGGTGTCCAGGCACGGGACGAAGGCTGGATGGCGGAACACATGCTCATTCTCAAACTTACCAATCCGGAAGGCAAGTCTTATTACGTCTGCGGCGCTTTCCCAAGTGCCTGCGGCAAAACCAACCTCGCCATGCTTGTACCGACCGTTCCCGGTTGGAAGGTCGAGACCATCGGTGACGACATTGCCTGGATGAAGTTCGGCAAAGACGGCAGACTGTACGCCATCAATCCCGAAGCGGGCTTCTTCGGCGTCGTTCCGGGCACCTCGATGCAGTCCAACCCGAACGCAATGAAGCAAATCCAGAAAAATACGATCTACACCAACGTCGGTCTGACCGACGACGGCGATGTTTGGTGGGAAGGAAGCGACATTCCCGCTCCGGCACACGCCATCGACTGGAAAGGAAACGACTGGACGCCGGAATCGAAAGAACTCGCCGCTCACGCCAACGCACGTTTTACGACACCGGCAGCGCAGTGTCCGGTGATCGCCCCGGAATGGGAAGACCCGGCGGGCGTACCGATTTCGGCGATCCTGATCGGTGGCCGCCGTGCCGCCAATATCCCGTTGGTCAACGAAAGCACGGATTGGAATCACGGTGTTTTCCTCGGTTCGATCATGGGAAGCGAAATCACCACCGCCGACATCACCGACAAGGTCGGGCAGGTCCGGCGTGACCCGTTTGCCATGTTACCCTTCATGGGCTACCACATGGGGGATTATTTGAAGCATTGGCTCAGCATCGGCAAAAAGACCACTGCGGACAAGTTGCCCAAGATTTTCTTTGTCAACTGGTTCCGCAAGAACGCAGAAGGCAAGTTCCTCTGGCCCGGCTTCGGCGAAAACAGCCGGGTGCTCAAATGGGTCATTGAGCGTATCTCCGGCACCGGCAAGGCGGTTAAAACCCCTATCGGAAACATGCCCACCGCCGACGCCATTGACACCAAAGGGATCAACGTCAGTGCCGCCGATATGGCCGAACTGTTGAAGGTGGACAAAGAAACCTGGCTGGCCGAGATCGAATCGATCAAAGCGAACTACAAAAGCTACGGCGACCGATTGCCTGCCGAGCTGGCGGAAGAACTGGCGAAACTCGAAAAGGGGTTGGCGTAGGTTTTTACAGAGCCGCAATCGTGAAATTGCACGACACCAAACCGTCGTAATCTCACGATTTTGGCTCTTTTTTTACCAACTTATGGAATTGGAAAAGATGAAAAATGGAACGCAAGGTTATAGATAAGGCGACGAGCGATAAAATAAGCTTCCTGACCCACATTGTACCTGCCTTTGCAGACGCTTACAAAATGAATGTTCAAGAGGCCTATTTTTATCTGAAAAAATACGGAGCGTGGGATTTTCTCAACGAACATTGGTGGGCTTTGCATACCGACAATGTGCTTTACACGCTCAACGATTTATATGAAGTATGCCGTGAAAATGGAGGTTTGAGGTGAATGTTTATCACGGGAGTTATACCGTCATTGAGGAAATCGACCTTTCCATATCAATTCCCAACAAAGATTTTGGAAAGGGATTTTATGTCACTAAATTTCGCCGGCACGCGGAGAGTTGGGCAAAAGTTATTGGCAGAAAATATAAGACCGAAGGATTTGTTACCGAATTTATCTTCTATGACACGGAATTTACCGAACGGCTTTGCAAGGTCAAACGATTTGACGCCTATAACGAAGATTGGCTCGATTTCGTCGTTGAAAACCGTAACCCTTTCGGTAAAATGCACGATTATGACATCGTGGAAGGTCCTGTTGCGAATGATAAGGTGCAAAACAGAATTGATCAGTATTTAAACGGATCAATTGGCAAAGCCGATTTTTTGGAAGAGTTGAAATGGCATGAAGACACTCACCAAATTTGTTTTTGTACGCTGAAATCATTGCTGACACTGCAACGAACAGACAGGAAACAGGTTTCGTTATTGTCTCGTATCGGTGAACCAATCGTAGAAAAATTGATAGCTGATTTCGGTTTTGATGAACAAACATCGACCGATAAGTTTTTTACTTCCAAGGTATTTGCCAATCTTGCTGACAAAAAAAATCAACTTGAAGAAAAGGATTGGACAGAAATCTATCGTTTGTTACTCAACGAATTAGGCGGAAATAAGGTCGATGCGGCGGTTACGTCGTAACCGCCGTGAGTTTGTATGTCCCGTTAGCCCTTTGCGTGCTTCAGGGCACGGATTTTCGCACCAACCTACAACCAATTGTACAACCATGAAACCAATCTACACCGGAAAAACCAAGGACGTCTATCAACTCGAAAACGGCAACGTCCTCTTGAAATTCAAGGACGACGTTACGGGAGCCGACGGGGTTTTCGACCCCGGGGCGAACCAGGTGGGGCTTTCCATTGAAGGGATGGGCAATTGCGGTCTGCGGTTGACCACCTATTTCTTTGAACTGCTTGCCAAAAACGGGGTCAAGACCCATTACGTCAAGACCGACTTGGAAAACAACACGATGGAGGTCCTTCCGGCCACCTTTTTCGGCAACGGCATAGAGGTCATCTGCCGTTTCAAGGCGGTCGGCAGTTTCCTGCGTCGTTACGGGATGTACGCCAAAGAAGGGCAGGAACTGAACGCTTTGGTGGAAATTACCCTGAAAGACGACGCCCGAAATGATCCGCTCATCATCAAAGACGCCTTGGAAACGCTCGGTATTCTTAGCGGCGAGGAGTACGAATCCTTGAAATCGCAAACCAAAAAAATCTGTGGTATTCTCAAGGACGATCTCGCCAAATACGGACTTGAACTGATCGACATTAAGCTGGAATTCGGCAGAAACGGCGGCCAGGTCATCCTGATCGACGAAATTTCCGGCGGCTCAATGCGCGTTTACAAAGAAGGAAAAAGCGTCGAACCGCTTACGCTTGCAAAAATAGTTTTGGGAGATTAATCTATATGGAGTCCTCTATGAAAGTTGCCGTATTTTTTATCGGTCGTAAGCGTCCCGGTTTTGAACCGGCCTGGGGTGCGTTTCTTGAAAAGGAAATTCGCGTTCAAATGGAGCGTTCACCGTTTGAACCGTTGTTTTTCGGCCCGATCACGGACGAAGCGGCGATGAAGGAAGCGATCATCGAATGTTACGATAACGAGGTTGAAACGATCATCGTTTCCCAACCGACAATGGGAGACGGCAATCTTTGGCCGATCCTGCTCTCCAAATGGTACAATGGTGTCATCGTTTGGGCAACGCCGGAAAACCCGAAAAATTCCAAGGTTTCCGCTTGCGGCTTGGTCGCCGCCCATAACTGGGTGAGCGGTATGGCACAAGCCGGTTTGCCGCCGTACCTCGTTGTCGGAATGCCAGGCGATGCGGCCACCATCACGGATTTGAACGATGCGGTTTACGGTTCCTCGGCGGCGGCGAAGTTGCGGCGTGTCCGAGTCGGCTTGATCGGCGACCACGCCCCGGGATTTATGAACATGGCCGTCGATGCCGCTACGATGATTCAACTGCTTGGCACCCGTTTACGGCGGTTCGGATTGCACGAGTTCTTTGCTCTGGTTCGCTCCTATCCCGATGATGTTGTCGCCGCCGACCGGGCAAAAGCGGAAGCGTTGCGATTGCCCGTTTGCGAAGGTGTTACGCTTTCCGACGACGTTTGGAACGTTTCGTCCCGATTTTACCTGGCGGTTCGGGAACTGGTTGAGACGGAATCGCTTGACGCGATTGCTCTCCGGTGCTGGCCGGAAATTCCGAACGAGTTCGGCGTTTGGCCGTACTTGGCGGTTCCACGTCTCGCTTCCGACGGAATCAATATTTGCGAAGAAGGGGACGTTGACGGCGCACTCGGTTGCCTGCTGGCGAAAGCATTTGGTTGCGAGACGGCGGCGTTCAACAGCGACTGGCTTGAGCATGACGACGATTCCATCGTGCTCTGGCACGGCGGCGCAACCCCTTGGGGAATGTGCCAACCGATTGGTTCGCCGGGCGGACCGACGCTCAATGTCCATTACAACTCCGGTAAACCGTTGGTAGTCGATGCGGAACTTTTGTATAATATGGACGTAACGTTGTTCCGTTTTTGGCGGATGGGAGACCGGTATTCTTTGGCAATTGTCGAAGGCCGGGTCGAAAAACCGCCGAGAACGATCACCGGTTGTGCCAGTACGGTTCGGGTGAGCGGCGGCGGGGTCAAGCGGTTTTTCCTTGACGTGTGCAACCTCGGAATGCCGCACCACGTTGTCGTGATGAAGGGACATTACGGAATGCAACTTCGCCAATTTGCCGAACGCTTCCGGCCCGGACCGATTGAGGTGGTGCGGGAAATTGGCGTAAAATGAGAAATGAGAGTACCATACCAACCATGACCACGCTCCAAGTGATTGAAAACAGCATTATTGAGATTCGCGGCGTTCCGACGATCCTCGACGGCGATGTTGCGGCTCTTTACGAGGTTGAAACGAAACACGTCAACCAGGCCGTCCGCAACAATCCCGACAAATTTCCGCCCGGTTATGTTCTTCCATTGACGAACGAAGAATGGGACGGATTGAAGTCAAAATTTTTGACTTCAATCAAGGGAGGAAAGATGAAACTTCCTAACGCCTTTACCGAACAGGGCTTATACATGCTGGCCACGATATTGAAAAGTCCCAAAGCGACGCAAACGACGCTGGCGATCATCGAAACGTTTACCAAAATACGACAGCTTGGGCGGAGTATCAAAGAACTTTCCAGTGCCGCATCGGACGCCGACAAGAAGCGGCTCATGCAGAAAACCGGCGAGCTCATCACCGATATTTTCGCCGACGACCTTGAACCGCTCGAAAGCGAAACGACGATTGAGCTGAATTTCGCGCTGCTCAAATTCAAGCACACCGTCAAACAAGGCCGGAAAAAGAAATCGGGGAAATGATTATCCCGGTGACGCGGGGGTTATTTTTATTGTTTGTTTTGCTATAATCGGCCTACTTGGTGAAGCGGGTTTCTGACTTCCCGCGTTGGTAAACTCCCCTTTCCGAACACCTCCGTTGCCGCAGTCGCCCTATGCCCGATTATTTGGAAAACCTTTTGAAGCAGATCCGACTCGGCGAAGATTCCTCGCTCGAACTGAAGAATCTCGACTACAAAGGCGACAAGGTCGTCGGACCACACCGTAACGGGATGGCCGATGATCTCGCAGCGATGGCCAACACCGCCAGTGGGGTGTTCGTGCTCGGCGTCGATGACAAATCCAGGGAAATCGTCGGCATTTCGGTCGACAAGCTGGACACCGTTGAAACCTGGCTTCGCGCGATCTGTAACGATCTTATCACACCGCCGCTCTTTTGCCGTATCCGCAAGATCGCGGTCGAAGATAAAAACATTATCCGCATCGATATTCCCCGCAGTCTGCATGTCCACCAAAGCCCCGGCGGTTACTTCCATCGGATCGGTAGTTCGAAACGTCAAATGTTGCCGGAAGTCCTTGCCCGACTGTTCCAGCAACGTAGCCAGGTGCGATTGATTCGCTTTGACGAACAGGCCGTTTCCCTTGCACCTTGTGATTGCCTTGACAAAAAATTATGGCAAAAATTCCGAACACCGCTTTCCCCGGAGGATGACAATGAGTTCTTGCTCAAACTCAAGCTGCTCACGGAAAATGAGGACGGCGTCATTTGCCCAACGGTCAGCGCTCTCCTCATGGCTTGTCGCCGCCCCTCCGAATGGCTGCCGAATGCCTTCATCCAGGCCGTTTTTTATCGCGGCACGGAGCGCAACGCCGCTTACCAGCTTGACGCCAAAGACATTGAAGGCCCGCTTGACACGCAGATCGTCGATGCCTGTAAGTTCGTCGAAAAGAACATGAATGTTTACGCGGTTAAAAATCCGACCCGACGTGACATTCCACAGTATTCGATGCAGGCCGTGTTCGAGGCACTTGTGAACGCCGTCGCTCACCGCGACTATTCGATTTACGGTTCAAAAATCCGGTTACACCTGTTTGCCGACCGTCTCGAATTGTTTTCACCGGGAGCGATCCCGAATACCATGACGGTTGACAGCCTGCCGTTGCGTCAAGCCTCGCGCAACGAATTATTGACGAGTCTTTTGGCCAGATGCCCGGCGACGTTCGGCAAGCATCGTGGGTGGCTTATGGACAAACGAGGCGAAGGGGTACCGATCATTCTCTCGGAAAGCGAAAAATTGTCCGGTCGTCGTCCGGTTTATCGCCTGATTGACGATGCGGAACTGCTGTTGACGATCTTTCCCGTTGAACCGCCCGTGTAAGGGCCTCAAAGTGTAAACGGATTGGTTATGAGGCCGGAAAAAGTGTTGAAATTTAAGGAAATCGGATACGATTTTTTACACCCGATTTCCGATTTCCTCTACTGTTTTGAGTTACCATTTATTTAGAAGTTTGAGTTATTACCTATTTGAACTCGGATGTGCTCGACGGCAAACGGGCGGTATGGCAAGTCTTTTCAGGAAGAAAATTTGTACCGTTACTCCGTTTCGGCATCGTAGTCTTTTTTCAGTTGGTACAAAAATTCATTCGGCGTGTGTCCGAGTAGCGTTTCCAGGCGGGCCGGGTCGACGGATTCGAGGTATTTGAGATAATCCGCCAACTCGGAAATGCCAGGATAGAGATTCGTCGTTCTGGAATTCGATTTCGATTTTTTGCGATCCGGGACTCCTTGAATCCGGTTCTGTTCCATTTTAACGGAGCGGATCACCTTGAGCCGTTCTTCAATGGTTTTCGCCGGATCGATCTTGCTTTTCTTTTCTTCCGGAACGGTTTTCAACCAGGCGTGATAGGTCGCCAGTTCCTTTTTGAGAATCTGCGACTGCGGATCCGACTCAAGCTGTTTCTGAATTCGCCGCAACCGTTCCCGCCGTTCCTCTTTCCCGTCCCCGTAAAACGATTGGTAATTGTTGTAAAACGTACGATATTCCGGATCGCCGGGTTTGAGTTTATTCGGAAGCTCCCCGAGCGGACTCTCCTTCGGCGCAGAATACCCCCAAAACAAGGAAAACAGCGTTCCGACGAACACCAAGGCGAAGAACGGGGAATAGCGTTGCATTATGTAAAATTGCTTGTGACAGAAATGGTGGAGGCTTGATGTCAATCGGTTCGTTTCCCATATTTTGAGATTTCCTCGTCCGGCAATTTGTCGGGAGCGACCAAGCGATAATGCTTTTCGCACAGTATTGCAATTTCTTTACCAGAGTATTCGAACGAAAAAAGAGCGATCAAATCATTTTCCATGAATTGTGCCGCGACGGGAATACATACTAATCCAGGAAATTTATATCTGCATAGGGCAAAATCTTGTTCAATTTGGACTGTTCCCAATTGATCCTTGCCACCTTTTGCCTGAATGGGAATAACATAATGAGCCCCTCGTTTGTCCAGACCGATATAGATTTCGTCTGTTTCAATTTGTCCCACATCCGGAACCGTTGTTCGAAGGTGGTTTTGCAGTGAATAGCAACTGATTCCGAGAAAAATATCGACGAGCCGATTGTAACGTAGTTTTGTAAGCAATCCTTGTTCATCATTCAACGCGTATCTTTCAACGACTCCCGGAGTCGAGTCTGGAATTTTGGTTTCGGAAAGCATCATATTGGGAACAATGCGAGGCATGGTCGAAAGCGAAAACATGTATTTCGCTTGTCCCATTGGACGAATCACCCATTCTGAACCTTGTGGTGCCGTTCGAGTTATCGAGTCGGGTAATTGCGAACGATACCGAAACGAGTAAACCACATCGCCGAGGTTCTTTGGTAATTTAATTCCGAGTTCCTCCGCTGTTGTTTCCAAATCCTCTCGAACAAAATGGACTTCCTTTTTACCTCTTTTGTAATACTTGAAGAAAATGGTTTCGATCAATTGAAGGTAGCGATTACTTGCTTCACTCATGTTTTATCCTTTCCATTTCAGTACGACGACTTCTTCGTTCATATCCTTTTTTGTTGCCGTTGCGAAGCGTGTTCGAAACAGATCGATGGATTCCAAGCGGTATCCCAAGTGGACGGCAATATCGCCCAAAATTTTTCCCGTCGGAATGTACGTTTGCAAAAATGAGGCTTGATCGCCAACCACATATCCCAGCATGGCCCCTTTTTTGAGAAATGGTTTCAAACTATCCAAGTGGCGAGCCATTCCACCGAAGTAGAGACGAACGATTCGGTGGTATTGCTTCTCAAAACCGGACGTTTTCCTCATCCTGATCCGTTTTTGCTCGATTTCCTCGGCGATTTTCAAAACCTCAGTATTGTGTGCGATATAATCGTCGTCATTGTCGTTCTTGTAAACATTTCGGCTATTGGAACGCAATAACCCTTCTTTCATTTCCCGAAGTTCGGATTTGTCGTTCAAAAAACCGAGGAGCACCGACTCCAACCGAGTCGTTCTCGTATAATCTTTTTCGTTCGGATAGGGCGGCGAAGTAAAAACGGCATCGATTGAATTTTTCGCCAAGTATTGGCCAACATCTCTTGAATCCCCAAAATTTACGGTCGCCGGGAAATAAGTGTGCCGAAAACCTTGACGGTGCAGTTCGGTTAAGTCCCGATTCATGCGTTCAATGGTCGATAGCCAGCACTGTACCACGTCATTATCGACTCTTTTCTTTTGAGAGACTCCGACTTCAGGACCGAAATGCAGCTTGCTACAGTACCGAACGGTCGAGGTCGCCAGTGCAAGCAATTGATGGTTCTTAAATGCCGAATCGCGTTCCACAATCAGTTCTTTTAATGTCAGTGTTCTGTGCAAAGGAAGCGGGCCGATTGAATCTTTCAAGATCAACTCGAATTGTTCCTCTGAAAATGTTCGATTCTCCTTTGCCTCGGCAATACGTTTTCTGGCCAGTTTGGCGATTGACCGGGAATCCTCAAGAAAGCCGTCTGGTGAGGTCGACCAATCACATTTGACTTGCGAGGCAAAATGGGCCATTTTATTCGCTTCAATTCCGATGCCACACAGGTGCTGTAACTTTGCCTCGACCAATGTTGTTCCGGTCCCGCAGAAGGGATCAAGGAGCGTGTTTCCCCGTTTCAGGCCAAAACGATTGAAATACTCTCGTACCAGATGCGGCGGAAAGGAAAGTACAAAGCGATACCAGTCGTGAAACGGCTGGTCTCCCAACATCAGCTTGTTGGCTTGGGCATTTTTGTACTCTTTGAGTTCCAAATCGGGAAATAAAATGTTCTGTTTGATCACGACGAGATTCCAAATTCCAAAAAATTACAGTGACTTGTTTTTTTGTTCTTACTCCACTAGCGTCCGATCATAAGTCGAACAATAGCAACTGTTTAGGGTTATAGTAGTTATTAAAAAGTGTAAAATCCTGTGAAAAAAGCGTCAAAAGTGGTGTTTTGATGAATATTGTTACGCTTAATATTTGTAGAATTTC
>CAZNVM010000489.1:0-2530 GCA_964576215.1 uncultured Planctomycetaceae bacterium | reverse complement strand
GGGTACAACCCCAGGGAAGGAATAAAACTGTTGCGCAAAGCCGCCGCCCAAGGGTTGGCACGAGCACAGAATACGCTGGGGCTTTGGCTTTCCGAGGGTTTGGAAGGAGTCGTAAAGCAGAATTGGAAAGAGGCACGATTCTGGTTTCGCAAGGCCGCTCTGCAAGAGAATGAAGAAGCCCAGTATTACTTGGGTGAGATTTTTCTGAACGGTAACGGTGTCCAAGAGAATCGCAAAGAGGCATTTGCCTGGTACAGAAAGTCGGCGGATAACGGCAACCCTCAGGCGGCACAAAAATTGGCGTGGTGTTACTTGAACGGGGTAGGAACGCGGAAGAATGAAGAGGAAGGATATACGTTGCTTGCCGCTCTTGCTCTGAGGGGCGACGAGGAGGCTTTGACGTTGTTACGAAGTGCGGCCATGTCGGGTAACGCCGCCGCCGAACTGGGGCTACATTATTATTATCGCGACAGAAACGATGCTGAGCCTGCGTATCATTGGCTGGAAAAATCCGCTGCCAATGAAAATACGACCGCTCTTTGCGAGATGGGGATACGATATGAAAATCTCGGCGATGATGCTCTGAAATTTCATTTTTATCGTAGAGCCGCCGAGAAGGGTGATGCTATTGCCCAAACACACCTGAGTTTGAGTCTTGAGAATTGCAGTAACAGAAAAGCCCCTGAGAACGAAGAGGCGTTTCACTTGATGCAAGCGGCGGCGTTACAAGATTACCCGGCAGCACACTATTTCATTGGGAATTTCTATCGAGACGGCACCTGGGTGGAGGAGGACGAGCAGAAGGCGTTCGAACACTATTCCAAAGCCGCCGCTCAAGGGAATTCTGATGGCATTGAAAGACTTGGTGAATGTTACCTTAACGGCGTTGGTGTCACTGTCGATACGGAATTAGCGTTTTTGTATTTTCAGCAGGCCGCCGAGATGCACAACCCGAAAGCGGAGTTGCACTTGGGTTTGTGTTACTTAATGGGGAACGGGTGTCAGCAGGACATTGAGACCGCTTTTCAATGGATTTCATTGGCGGTTGGTTCTGCTCACCCGGCGGTCATGGGGCACTTGCAACAGCTTGGTTTGAACCTTGAATATCTGGGGCATGGTTGCCAACAGTACCAGCAGCTTCAATCGAGATTGGCCGGGTGAAAATAGATGTGTTTCGCACAAAGGCACGAAGGGCACAAAGTAATTGTTCAGAAATTCAACAAAGAAAGGATTAACAACGATGAACCGATACCACTTGATTGTTTGGCTGTTTTTTCCCGTATTTCTTTTAGGAGTTGGAAAAAAGGGCATCGCGAAAGAGCCGTCCCAGTATATTTTGGTCAATCTTCATCGGCACGAATTGACCCGGGAAGGTATTCTGGACATCAAACAAAAAATTTCGGGTGCCGAAAATAGCGACCGCCAAATCGGGGTCAGTATGATTTATTCGTACCTTCAGATTCCCAAAGGTGACGCCGCCGCCGAGGAACGATTTCTCAAGCAACTCAAGGATGATCTTGTATTGCTTCAGGAAGTTGAAATGCCGGTACTCGTTCAACTCGACGGCGAACAATGGTGGAATGCCAGGCCCGACCTTTGGAACTGGTGGGATCCTTCAAAACCGGGTTACGATCCTAAAAACGCCGAAAATGTCGAGTGGACGGATTGGGGGCCGGAACACGCCGTTAAAATCGCCTGGAGAAACTGGGGACGGCAACTTCGTGTTTTGCCGCCGCCGAACCTGATGAGTCCAGCTTACATTGCCGCCTGGGAAGAGAAAATGGAGAAAATTGTTCCGGTAATTCTCGATTGGGAAAAATCGCTTCCTGGGAATCAAAAATACCTTTTCGTGGGGATCAAAGTCGGTTGGGAATCTTCGGTTGGCGTGAATGCCTGGTATTACCCCAACGGGAACGACCTGCTCGGCAAGCCGGAAAAGGATGACCCGCAAACCGGCCTTGACGGAAAGCAGGTGCCGGGCCGGGGAGTGCAGACAATCGGTTACGCCGCAGTCAAAGCTGCCGGAATTCGCGACCACGGAGAGATCACCGAAGCGGATTTGGCGGAAATCGCAAGACGACACCTTGAAAGTCTCTCCCAAAAAGCGTCGGAACTGGGGGTTCCACGTAAAAGGCTTTTTACGCATGGTGCCGCATGGAAAGCGGAAGAGTTGCTCTACGATGCAGCAGTCAACAAGTACAGTTGCCCAGGCTGGAGCTTTTACCACTACGCTCCTGATCCACGCGAAGACAAGGGCGTTGAGCGTGCTTTGAAAACATCAGATGCTCCTTATTGGGCGGTGACCGAGTGGCTATTGTTCCATGACGACCAGGCGAAGTGGACCTCCTCGCTCAAAAACGCCTTATCACCGCCCGAGGTTCGCTATATCTGTATTTTGACTGTATATTTTAAATTCGTCGATGTAAGATGTTTTGTACACGTCGTTTATAGTTTTTTCGATGAAAGTGTTTTGCGGTCATGTTTCGTTGCATCCAACGGGTGGCGGTTTTCGCAACAACTTCCGGAGTGA
>CAZNVM010000488.1:0-9994 GCA_964576215.1 uncultured Planctomycetaceae bacterium | reverse complement strand
GGACTTGGCGTGAAAGTCGGCGGGAACATTGTGATGGCGGATTTTACGGCTCATGGCGGTTTTGGAAAAAAGGAATGGAAAAGGTAAATTGCCAATTTTACCTAATCCCCCCAATCGCGCAACCGGGGATTTACGCACCCGCTTTGTTGTCCTTGGCGAACTTGCGGATTGAAGGGCCTCGCAAATGGTGTATAATGCCGCTTTCAATTGGTCCTTTTTCACTGCGAGGAACGCGCTATGACCCTTACAGTTACATCTACTTCCCCTTTCCTCATGACCGAAGGGCAGGAAATGAACCTGTTCCCGGTGTCATCCGAAGTGACGCTGTCGCAAGCGGCTCGTTTTCTGAAAATGTCGGAAAAGCACTTGAACAATTTGCTTGATATTGAGCGAATCACCTTCAGGGAGGAAAACGGCAAACGTATGATTCTGCGTAACAGCTTGCTGGAATACGAGCGAAAACGGGAGAAAACCCGCATTTGTCTGGACGAAATGGTGCGAGAAAACCAGGAATTGGGGTTTTATGATTGATACCGCTGTCTATGACGCTTGTGTTCTGTATTCAGCTTCGCTTCGTGATTTTCTATTGCGGCTGGGGAATGCCGAATTGGTTCTGCCTGTATGGTCCAACAGGATTCATGAGGAATGGATACAGAGCTTACTTCAGAACCGTCCCGATTTGTCGCGGGAACGACTGGAACGAACCCGGCGAAAAATGGACACGGAGTTTCCATACAGCCTTATTTCGGGATTCGAGGAGATCATCCCATCACTCCACTTGCCAGACCCGAAGGACCGACATGTTCTCGCCGTTGCGATTCATGCGGAAGCGAAATATATCGTTACGTTCAATCTGAAGGATTTTCCGAAAACGGCCTTGGCCCCCTATCAAGTGGAAGCGATTTTGCCGGACAACTTTGTTTCACGAGTGATCAAATACGACGCAGGTACCTTCCTCACCACTGTAGCTCAGCATAGAGTTTCCCTGACTCGCCCACCGAAATCGGCGGAGGAATATCTCGCCACACTGGAAAAACAGGGACTTTACCAAACGGTCAAGTTTCTGCGAGAGCACAAAAGCGAGATTTGACGTTCTCCAATTTTTAAAGACCGCAAACAAACTCCAAACATTTCCCATGCCCGAAAACCACTTACAACCGATTCTGGACCGGATACCGCACCGGCCGCCGTTTTTGTTTCTGGACGAAATCCGGGAATACGAACCGGGGCGGCTCGTCTGCCTGAAGACGTTTCGGGAAGACGAACCGTTTTTTCAAGGGCATTATCCCGGTTTTCCGCTCGTTCCCGGCGTGTTGCTTTGCGAAGCGACGATGCAGGCCGGGGCACTTCTGCTTGCCAAAATGTTCGAAGAAGAGGCGGCAGGCGACGGATCGCTCCTGGGAAAAATGCCGGTCGTTGCGAAAATGGGAGAGGTTCGCTTCAAACAGATGATCCGGCCGGGTGACACCATTCGGATCGAAGTCAAATTCAAGGAAAAAATGACTTCGATTTATTTTCTGCACGGAAAAGTGACCTGCGACGAAAAAATGGTGTTACAGTTCGAATTTGCGTGTAAGGTGGAAGAGAAAAATTAGCCCCCTTTTTCCCGATGTTCCGGACAACACTTTTTAAAATTCTCGCAACGGTCGCCCTGCTGGCATTATTGAGCGTTTTGGCAGACGTTCATGCGGCGGAACTCAAACGTATCCCGATCATCTATTCGACCGACCTGTATCATCCACCGCAAGACCCCGACGATCATTATGATCTTGCCATACTTTCCAGGTTGAATGAGTTGGACGTCAAAGCGTTGATTTTCGATGTCGCAACCCCCGACCGGAAACCGGAAGAATTTGGAAAAACCGCGTTGGATCAAATGGCCAAGATCACCGGGCAATCACCGCCGCCGTGGAAGGTCGGTTTGCCGAACCCGCTTCGTTCGTCGGACGATCAGGCTCTCGACCAACCGAAAGAATATCAGGGCGGTGTCGAGTTAATTCTTTCAACCCTGGAGCAGTCCGACGAACCGGTCGTGATGTTTCACGTCGGGAGTTGCCGCGATTTTGTCGTCGCGTTCAATCGCAATCCCGATCTTATGCGGAAAAAAGTCAAGGCCCTCTACGTGAATGCCGGAAACGGGCCCCAGGGAAACCAAACAGAATGGAATGTCAACCTTGACCCAAACGCCTACGTTGGGCTTATGGCCAGTGGTCTGCCGATCTATTGGTGTCCTTGTTTTAACGAAACTTTCCAACTCCCTTCCCCCGAGGACATTATTGCGGCGAAGAGCAAGGTTTACAGCACTTTTTACGTCGTTCCCAATCAGGCCGAACTGCTTGCGCTTGCTCGTCCCATCGTGAAGAACTATTTCGCTTATGCGTTGAGTCGTTCTCAGGAAGAGCCGCTTGAGTTTTTGAACAAGGAAGCACAACCGCTCCCGGAATCGCCGCGAAATATGTGGTGTACCGGTCCTTTTCTCCATGCAGCGGGCTGGGAAATCTACCGGAACGGGGACGATCAATGGATCGCCTGTCGCCCGGAAAAGGCAAAAGAGTCCGGGGCAAACGGTCCCGCCGTCGAAGTCTTTCGTTTCGAACCGATAAGTGTCACATCCGTCTGGATAGAGAAAGACGGCAAACGAATCCCGGAATTTTGCGAGGCGGTCGACGATAAGCCAAGCTCCCTTCGGGTTTTTCGTTACACACATCCGGATTTCAACAAAATCATGCCTTCCGTGCTGGCGAGACTTCTTGAGACGTTGTAAGTGGAAAGTGTACCTGCGACGGAAAAATGCACCGCACAGGGTGCGGTGGCTCAATCGTCTACCTCTATCGTCTATTTCTTCAAATCCTCTTCTTTGACCTTGAGCGGGCCGAATACGAGTTCTTCCTTGCTCGGGAACTTCGGAAACGCGGCGTGCGGCTCCGTTTGATACCAGAACGCAGTGCTCGAAATATCGTCCTCCAGCGGCAAGTACCGACCTTCCGACTGCCAGCCGAGTGCCTGCATCGTGACCTTCAAATCCTCGTCGAAACGGACCGGATCGGTAATGTGCCAACGATATAACCCGAAACGCTGTCCGACTTTATAGCAAATGTCGTTTGGAATCACTTGGACCAAACCTGTGTAAGGCGTGCTGAATTCACGGTACAGGCCGCCTCGGTCGAAATTGTACGAACCGCAGAAATAATCTTCGGTTCCGGTCCCGGCAATCGTCGGAAATTCCTTGTCGCCGTCCATGTAGAACTTGATTTCCCCTTCCCCCCACCAACCGGGCGAAAAGACTTCCCAAGCCATGTACGTTCCGACGTACTGCCCTTTACCTTTGACACCATCGAGAATCGTTACGACGTCCTTCGCTTGCAGGCGGTTGACGCGGCGGAATTGAGCGTGAAAATAAGCGGCGTTGTCCGGAACGTCGCCGAGGACGTAATTGATCTGATAGTAAATCGTTATTTGTTTGTCGTCGAGATTTTCCACAGTAACTTTCGCCTTTTTCTTGAACGGCATCGTCCAGTAACAGTTGAACGCGCTGCCCGGATTGACGTTGACCATGAGCGAATTGTTCTGACAATACTCCTGCCAGCCACAGGTGAAGAAGTCGGCGAGCGGGCATTCAATCGACGGCGTTTCTTCGTCGTCCCAGTAGAACCGCAGGATCATCGTCCGCGATTTGTTGAGCGGGGCGGGAGTGAGCCAAATTTGTTGAATGGCACCACTTCCTTCGATTTCGGCAAGCGTGAATGTTTCTTTGGCTTTGATGTGAACGAACGGGGAAACCTTCCAACCCTGGCCGAGTTCCCGGGCGGCGTTTTTGGCCGGGCCGTCGGTGGACATCGCGGCTTTGCCTTTTTCGCCGGTGAAGTTTTCGGGCGAAATCGACCGGGTTTTCGCGTCGGAAAGCAGGTGCATGTTCGTTTGGTCGACCGCGATTCCGTTAAATGACTGGCGTTGTTGTCTGGCCGTGTTTTCTTTTGTGATTTTGATGATTCCGTTAAACGGGGACGACCGGCGTTGCTGCGGCGACTGTGCAAAAATCGACGACGACAAAACGAAAGCAAGCAACACAAGGGGCAAAATCAATCTTTTCATGGAAAGCTCCTTAAATAAAGTGAACGGTGTGAAATGGGAAAACATTCACTATACCCGCTCGGCGACCGAAAATCAACCCGTTAAAATTGAATTCGCCCGGCTGCGTGGTTTGCCCTGCGCAGAAGCAGGGTATCCGGAGACGGCAGACGTGAATTTTTTTGGGCCGCTCCGTCGAGCGGTTTTTTTCGAAGATTTCGCTTCCATTTCATTTGACGACAAAATTCACCATTTTGCCGGGGACGATGATCTTTTTGACGATCTCCTTCCCGGCGAGCAGTTCGGCGATTTTCGGGTCGGACAGGGCGGCCTGTTCCAGCGCAATGGTGTCACAATCGGCGGGGACCGTGATTTTTGACTTGAGCTTGCCGCCGAGGGAAACCGGGATTTCGACCGTCGATTCCCGAATCGCGTCTTCGTTCCAAGTCGGCCACGGTTCGTAAGCAAGCGTTTGCTCATGTCCGAGGTGCTGCCAAAGCTCCTCGGCGATGTGCGGAGCGAACGGCGACAAAAGCAGCACAAACTTCTCCATCGCCTCCTTCGGGCGGGATTCCTGTTTCAAGAAAAAGTTGACAAACTCCATCATTTTCGCTATCGCCGTGTTGAACGCCAGGTTGCGAATGTCCTGCGTGACACCTTTGATCGTTTTGTGGAGCATCCGCTGGGACTCCTGGGACCGCAGGCATCTTGCCTGCCCGTTTGCTGTAGACTCAGGGTCTGTGGCAGGCAAGATGCCTGCGGTCCCAGCGGTAACCATCCTCCAGGCACGGGCCAGGAAGCCGCGTACGCCGCTGACACCATCCATCGACCACGGCTTGACCGCTTCGAGCGGCCCCATGAACATTTCGTACAGCCGCAGTGAATCCGCTCCGTACTTTTCAACGACGTCGTCCGGGTTGACCACGTTGCCGCGACTTTTCGACATTTTATTGGCACGGGAATCGACCTGAATCTCCTCGTTTTCGGCGAGGACGAACACGTCCCCTTTTTTCACCACCGCTTTGGAATCGAGTTTTTCGGCAAGCAATTCCGTCTTGTCCGATTTGCGAAAACCTTTGCCGTCCCGGTCAATATCGACGAGTTTTACTGTAACGTAATTTCCGGCGTCGTCTTTGAACGCCGTAAATTCCATCTCGCCGAGAATCATCCCCTGGTTGACGAGTTTTTGAAACGGCTCGATGGTGCTCACGTAACCCCGGTCGTAAAGCACCTTGTGCCAAAACCTTGCGTAAAGCAGGTGCAACACGGCGTGTTCGGCCCCGCCGACGTAAAGATCGACCGGCATCCATTGCTTTTCCAGAGTGGGATCGACGAATTGCTTGTCGTTTTTCGGGTCGATGTACCGCAGGTAGTACCAGCATGACCCGGCCCATTGCGGCATGGTGTTGGTTTCCCGCTTATACTTGACACCATCGATCACCGGGTACAACCAGCTCTCCGGGGCAAGTTCCAGCGGCGGTTCCGGCGAATTATGCGTGGCGTCAAACTGGATTTCCTTCGGAATTTCAATCGGCAAATCCTTCGGACCCAGTGCCCGCACCCGACCGGTGATTTTCCCTTCGGCATCCAATTCATGCAAAATCGGAAACGGTTCCCCCCAAAAGTGCTGGCGGCTGAAGAGCCAGTCGCGGAGGTTGTAATTGACCGCTTTGCGACCGAGTCCGTCTCTCTGTAAATCGTCTGTGATGCGTTCTTTGAATCTTGCTGTTGTCAACCCATTGTACGGACCACTGTTGATTGCGATGCCGTCGTCGGTGAATGCTGCTGGGATCGCAGGCATCTTGCCTGCCTCGTGCAGGCTGGAAGCCTGCGGTCCCAGCGGGGCAACCACCGGCACAATCGGCAGATTAAACTGTTTTGCGAACTCGAAATCTCTGGTGTCATGGGCGGGAACGGACATAATCGCCCCGGTGCCGTAGGAAATGAGGACGTAATCGGCGACCCAGATCGGGATCGGCTTGCCGTTCGCCGGATTAATCGCGTAAGAACCGGTGAAAACGCCGGTCTTGTCCTTGGCAAGATCGGTTCGGTCCAAATCGCTTTTGAACGCCGCCTGTTTGCAGTATTCCTCGACCGCTGTTTTTTGTTCGCTTGTCGTAAGCCGCTGGAGCAACGGATGTTCCGGCGCGATTACCATGTACGTTGCTCCAAACAAAGTGTCCGGGCGAGTCGTATAAACCCGCAGGCAATCGTCCCCCGGCTTCCTTGGAAACCCGTTCGCCTTGCGAAGTTCCCCCCATTCCTCTTCTGCCTCCTGCCGTCTGCCTCCTGCCGCCTGTATGAAAAAATCAATCTCCGCCCCGGTGCTTCGCCCGATCCAGTTTCGCTGGAGTAGCTTGATGCTTTCGGACCAGTCAAGCGACTCAAGATCATTCTCCAACCGGTCGGCGTAAGCGGTAATTCGAAGCATCCATTGGCGAAGCGGCATCCGAACGACCGGGTGGTTGCCCCGCTCGCTCCGACCGCCGATCACCTCTTCGTTGGAAAGCACCGTCCCCAGGTTCGGGCACCAGTTGACCGGGGCCTCGATCTGATACGCGAGCCGGTGTTCGTCCTGGTACTGTCGAACGGCGTCGGCGGTAATATCATTAGGGATCGGCAGTTCAGCAATCGGGCGACCTTTTTGCATTTCCGGGTCGTACCAAGTGTCGAACAAGACGAGAAAGATAAACTGCGTCCAGCGGTAATAATCGACGTCGGTGGTCGCCAGTTCCCGGTCCCAGTCGTAGGAGAAGCCGAGCATTTTGAGCTGCCGCCGGAAATTGCCAATATTCGTTTCGGTGATCGTACGGGGCGGAATTCCGGTCTTTTTCGCCTGATTTTCCGCCGGAAGTCCGAACGAGTCCCAGCCCATCGGGTGAAGCACGCTTGTCCCATTCATCCGTTCGAACCGGCAAACGATGTCCGTCGCGGTGTATCCTTCGGGATGCCCGACGTGCAGACCGTTGGCACTGGGATACGGAAACATGTCCAACACGTACATTTTCTTCTGTCCGGCAAGCGGTTCCTTTGGCGCGGCGAAGGTTTTATGCGTTTCCCAGTACGTTTGCCATTTTTTCTCAATGGAAGAGGGATCATATTTCATTGGTCTTGTACCTGTCAATAAGAAAAAGAGTCAAAGGGCAGTGTCCCCATTCTGAACCCGCCAAAGTGTGAAACGATTCGGAAAATTTCAGAGCGGCCTAAAATCCTCCACGCCATGTTTGCATATCGGGCAAATGAAACCCTCCGGCAAAGTTTCCTCCTTGTGGATATAACCACAGACCGTGCAGACAAACCCTTGCTGTTGTTCCAAGGATGGTTTGGGGTTCGGCTTGACGTGGTCCAAATAAAATTGATACGTCATTGCCGGAACGTCTGACAGAGGAAATGCCTCTACAACATCCGCGATAAAGAGCGTGTGGGTGCCAAAAACAGGGGATGCCGTTACGGTCCCGGAAATGACGCTGTTGGCGTGCTCCGGGACATACCGGACTCCATTTGCGGTACGCACACCGCTGTCGTATTCCGTGAATTTATCGACATCTTTGCCACTGCGAAATCCGAATTGCTCAAATATTGAAAAGGGGGCGTTTTCGGTTAGTATCGAGAGGTTGAACGCCCCGGTCCTGCGGATCATTTCGTTCGTATAATTGGCATTATTGACGGCAATGAGTATCCTTGTGGGGGACGACGTAATCTGTATTGCGGTATTGATGATGCAACCGTTGTCTTTGTCGCCGTCTTTCGCCGTCAGGACGGCCAAGCCATAGGACAACTTGCGCAAAGCCGCAATATCCACTTGATGTGAAGTCATAAAATTCTCCTCCACAATGACGCCGTTAAAAGTACCTTTTCAGCAACCCTTGAAATACCATCCCGTGCCGCGCTTCGTCTTTGCACATTTCATGGACGGTATCATGAATCGCATCGAGGTTGAGTTGTTTCGCTTTCGTTGCAATGTCTTTCTTGCCCTGCGTGGCACCATGTTCCGCCATCACCCGCATTTCGAGGTTCTTTTTGGTGGACACGTCCACCACCTCGCCCAACAGCTCCGCAAATTTGGCGGCATGTTCGGCTTCCTCCCAGGCGATCCGCTTGTACGCTTCGGCAACTTCGGGCAAGCCTTCTCTGTCTGCCTGACGACTCATCGCCAGATACATGCCCACTTCCGTACATTCGCCCAAGAAGTGTTGCCGCAATCCTTCGAGGATTTCGGAATCAACCTCTTTGGCAACGCCGATTCTGTGCTCATCGGCAAAAACAAGTCCTGTGCCGGACTGTTCGGTGAATTTCGCGGCGGGCGCTTTGCATTGCGGGCATTTTTCGGGAGCACCGGAACCCTCGTGAACGTAACCGCAAATCGTACAGATAAATTTTTTCATGACAAAATCCCCTTATGGAAATAATAACTTGCAAACAAAATAACAAGAAGTCGCATTGTATAAGGCACGGTTCAATTTGTCAAGGTTCTCTCCAAGCCGCTAACAAGAAGAATGGTAGCCGGGAGCGCAACGAAGTGAAGCGACCGAACCGAATCGCGGGACAATCCGGTCACTGCGCTTCGTTCCGTTCCCGGCTGTCATTGTTGTTGGCGAACTTTCTCTCGGGCTGCGTGAACCGTTTTTTTTACATCGCCTGCGTTGAAAATGCTTCGAATCGACCTATACTGGAAGCGTTTCACCGCCTCCTGTTCGCCTTTACGGAGGACACGTACGCGGCTCTCCCCCAACGATTGCGTTGCCGTACAATGCCTCATCTGCAAGTAGCTCCCGCCAAATTGAATTTGTTTCTCGAACTGCATGGAACGCGACCGGACGGATTCCATGAAATCGAGACGTTTGCCGTTCCGATTGATTATTGCGATACCATCGAATTCGAGCCGGACGGAGGAAATGCAATCCATTTGCGAATCCTCAAGGATGTGCATTTTGACGAAACGGAAATCATTCCCGACGGCGAAGCGAACAGCGTTTGCAAAGCGATTCGTTTCATGCAACGTCGTTATCTCGAGACCGGACTTGGCGGGCAGGTAACGCTTCACAAACAGATTCCGTCGCAAGCAGGTCTCGGAGGCGGCACCAGTGACGCCGCGGCGATGGTACTCTTGATCGATTCGGCCTGGAACTTGAATATCCCACGCTCCGAACTGGCTTCGGCAAGTGCCGAACTGGGGTCCGATGTTCCGCTGTTCATTCATTCGAGGCCGGTCGTCTGTCGGGGACGCGGGGAATTGACGGAACCAATTGATGCTTTGCCGCCGCTGCATTTCGCCGTGCTTGTCCCGAAATTCCGGCTTTCCACCGCAGTCGTGTTCCGGCAGCATGATCTCATGGAGCACACGCCGCCAATACGAGTGAAGTCCATCCTCGAAGCCGCAAGGACCGGCGACGTGGAGAAAATCGCCGCTCTTTTGTTCAACCGCCTGGAAACGGCGGCGTTTGCTCTTTGCCCGGAGCTGGAAAACGTACGGAAAACGATGGAACAGCTCGGTCCGCTTGCCGTGAGAATGTCCGGAAGCGGCACAACCCTGTTTGCCCTGTGCCGTAACCGTAAAGAAGCCGAAATCATTGCCGGGCAACTGAAGGAACGAAACCTCGGTGTTGCATTTGCGGCGGTCGGTGGAAATTTATTTTAGCTTCTGCCTCAACGTGTAAACGGATTGAGTTATGAAACTGGAAAAAGTAGGGTGTAGCCGTGATTTTAGGTAGGAAATTGTGTCGAAAACAGGTGAGACAACCTCATTTTTACCTCATTTACAAAAACAAAACAGCCTCAGTAGTAGTTAGCCCAAGTTCGACAGTCAATCCTATTTGATCCTCATTTTTCCGGGGTTGGCGTTTAAAAATCTTGACTACATCGGCTTTTAAAATTATTTTTTGAATTGTCGGGGCAGTTTCAAGCCCAGGTATTGGAGGAGAATTTC
>CAZNVM010000487.1:0-8425 GCA_964576215.1 uncultured Planctomycetaceae bacterium | reverse complement strand
CAAGGTTTTTCAGCAATCTGGTAAAAAAACAAACGCAAAACACTTGGCAATTAAAAATCACGCAAATCCTTTTACAACAATGGGTTACTTCGCTTGACAGTCAAGTCAGACTGCCAAGTTACTTAACGGCGTAGGGTGTCATTTTTACTTGCAAGTCCTTTCTTAACATGTTTTTCGCAAGCCCCAAGAAATCCATTTTCTTCAATAGCGTGAACACCGCGCATGTCCAAGTCTTTTACAGTTTTTTTTGAAACAGTCGTTTCTGTTGAAAATGTGACTCCTCTCAAACATGCTCCCAGCATTTTCGCCCATTTCAAATTTGCTCTGCTCAAATCGGCACCCGGAGTTTTATTCTCTTTTCCTTCCGATAAATCTACCGCTGACAAATTTGCTCCCCTTAGTGAAGCATTTTTTAATACCAATGTAGAATTCTTAAATCCTGCCCCTGATAAGTTGACATGCCGCAAATCAGCATCCGTCCAATCTATGGTTGCCCTATCCTGACCCACTGGGAAAAAATCCACATTTTGAAGGTCTGCACCCCTAAGGCTTACCTTAAATCTGTCCTCATTGATAAACCGTTTCCGGCCCCACCATTTATAGCCCCCCACATAAAGTTTCTGAGGATCGGGATGAAGAAACAATCTATTGATAATCGTTTGAATCACAACCAATGATGTCGTATGGACACGAGATTTTGGTTTACATTTTTCGGGAGAAGAATGTACACAACTGCTGCGAGCCCATGTAGCACGCGTACCACAACTGGAAGTCTGCGGAACAAGTGGACAACTCCAGGGAGCCTGTGGACAGGTATTGGGGGTATCTGTACTACTTACGTTGCGTATCTCTTCCTGAAGATTCCAACTGTACGTGTCTGTATAGGTTGCTGCACGGACGAAACCACAAAGCGTTTCTAAAACCGTTTGAGAATATCCGTACTTGTCATATGGAACGAAGTACTTCAACCACTTCCATGCCCATCTTTGATAGTCGTATGTTGGGTAAGTCCTTGCCAGATCGTTCAAGGCGTAAACTGCACCAAGTACCTTGGCATGTTCTTTGGAACCCAGATTTTTTACGGCATCATTGAATATTTTCGCCGCAAGGGTTCGCTTCGCATTCTTATTTTGGTTCCACAATTCCATCATAACGAGGAGGATAACGACGGCTGTAACCAATCCGCCAAAAAGCGGAATAATGATTTTCGAGGCAAATATCCCCTCCGCCGTTAATGGTGGTTCAGGCGTTTCCACCCTCACTGTCATTGGTTGTGGTTGTTGTGTATTCGCACACGGCGGAGTTGATTGTGATTCAGACGTTTTCACGAAAGACCCGCTGTATAACCACGGAATTAGATGTCGCTTTTCCTTTATCTCTACTGGATTCTTTTCTGGACATGGCACCGATACAATGTGCCCAAGCACGAATAATAAGATGAGTCCCACGAGTAAAAATCCGAGTAACTTAAAAAATCCTTTACGCATACAGTTCTCGTCAAAAGTTGAAACGGAAAAGGGGCAAGTCGAACAGGCCCGCATTTTACAGTAATGCTGTTTAGCGAACAAGCCCCGAAAAACTCAGAGAGTCCCAGGATGCGTGCAAATTTCCTGGGCGGCCAATGAGCAGTTTTTCAGTAATCATTCCGCTCTTCTCGGTACAGGACGGCCCAAAGAGTAGCCATTCGATTGACTCGTTCCCGCTTCACGCCGGTCTGCTTGAGCCTCGCCCCGATCAAATTTTTGCACACCCCTTCCACTTGGCCACCCTCAATCGCCTAACCCGCCGCCAATCGCTCTCGATAATTCATCCGACCCGAATGAAAAATCAGATAATTTTCCAATCCCCGAAGGACTTCCTTATTTCGATCCAGTATCCGCTCGAACACGGTCCAAAACTGGCCCAACGTTGGCGAAATCAGGCGGAGCGAACGTTTCTCCGAAGGGGGCAAGAGGTCGCAACGTGGGCCAAAACAGGGTGACGTGGCGGCAAAAGTAGCAATTCTGTGGTTTTGCCCTACGGATAGGCCATCCGTAGGTTTTCCCAAAAGATGGCAAATAGGGAAAATCAAGGAAAATCGGGTAAAACTTGTGAGCACCCCAGAGAGCACCGCACCATCTTTGGCGACCTGCCATCTTTTGTTATTTGACGTAAGTCTTTGCAAAACAAAGGCTTACAAACACGCCCGGCTGGACTCGAACCAGCAACCTACGGATTAGAAATCCGTTGCTCTATCCATTGAGCTACGAGCGCAAACTCGGGAAACCGGCCAAAAGGAAAAATGACTTCATCGGCATAGGGCACAGGTAATGATAAGTGAAGAACTTCCTCCGGTCCCCGATGCCCTATGCCTTAAATTTCAACACCTTTTTCAGTTTCATAACCAATCCGTTGACACTTCAAGTTATTTACACCCGCATCCACTCCCTTTTTTGCAGAGCTTCGCAAAGAGTGGACCGCCGTAGATGGCACCACTTCCGAGCTCTTCTTCGATCCGAATAAGCTGGTTGTACTTCGCCATTCGGTCCGTTCGGGACGCCGAACCAGTCTTGATTTGGCCCGTCCCCAAAGCGACCGCAAGGTCGGCGATGAAAGCGTCTTCCGTTTCACCGCTCCGGTGCGACGAAATCGACGAATACCCGTTCCGGTGCGCCAACTGAATCGCTTCAATCGTTTCCGTCACGGTCCCGATCTGGTTCACCTTAATCAGGATCGAATTGCCGATCCCCTGGTCGATTCCCATCTGAAGCCGTTTCGTGTTGGTCACAAACAGGTCGTCGCCGACGAGCTGGACCGTTTTGCCGAGTTTGTCCGTAAGCTTCTTCCAGCCATCCCAGTCGTCCTGGTCAAAACCGTCTTCAATCGAAACGATCGGATACTTCGCACACCAACCGGCAAGGAGGTCGACCACCGCATCGCTCGACAACGGTTTGCCGTCGATAACGTATTTCCCGTCCTTGTAGTATTCGCTGCTCGCACAGTCCATCGCAATGTAAACCTGCTTGCCCGGCGTGTAACCGGCCTTGGTGATGGCATCCATGAGTGCCTTGAGCGCGTCTTCGTTGCTCTGAAGGTCCGGTGCAAAACCCCCTTCGTCGCCGACGTTCGTCGACATTTTCATCCCTTTGAGCACGCTCTTAAGAGCGTGGAACACTTCGCAACCACAGCGAATGGCGTCGGTAAACGATGTGAAACCGAGCGGCATAATCATGAATTCCTGAATATCGACCTTATTGTCGGCGTGGGCACCGCCGTTGATGACGTTCATCATCGGGGCAGGCAACACCCTTGCGCCGGTTCCGCCGAGGTATCGGTAAAGCGGCAGGCTACAGAAATTCGCGGCGGCTTTCGCAACGGCCATCGAAACAGCGAGGATCGCGTTGGCACCGAGGTTCCCTTTGTTTTCGGTTCCATCCAGTTCAATCATCCGGTAATCCAGAGACGTTTGGTCGAGTGCGTCGAATCCGCAAAGCTCTTCGGACAGTTTTTCGTTCACATTAGCGACCGCTTTGAGGACGCTTTTGCCGACGTAGACGGACTTGTCGCCGTCGCGGAGTTCAACCGCTTCGTGAACGCCGGTGCTTGCTCCGCTCGGAACGGCGGCGCGACCAAACGAACCGTCGGCCAATTGCACATCGACTTCCACCGTCGGGTTGCCGCGGCTGTCAAGAATCTGGCGTCCTTTAATGTCAATAATCGTACTTCCCATCATTGGTATTCCTTTCGAAGTTAAAGTTAGGTTTTAGTATGCCGTCATGGTTCCGAGTGAACCTGCTACCAAAGACCGACCGACCATTTTAACCTTAAAAATCGGAAAGACAACCTCACTTTCCTCATATTTTTCTTGGCAGGTATACCATACACCGTCAATAAAGCCACGCACAATCAGAGCCGCGCACGGAGTAAGCGGTTTTCACGTTACCACCGGGGACACCGCTTACTGCGTGCGCGGCTCTGATTGTGCGTGGCTCTGATGGGGTTTACGGTTAGCGAAAAATGGCAACTGATTGGCGTTGAACAGTATAGCTGGACGCTCACGATTGCGGCTCTGTAATCATGGTACGAAAACGAGACTAATGATTGCGGTGAAGAACAGGCTCCGTTTCATTACTTTTCTTCTTGAAGGTGGTGCTTAGCTCCCGAAATCGGGTGTTCAAATCTTTGGTTTGGCCTTTTGCGTCGACAAGAATTTCCTGGACCGTTCCGTCGCAAACCACACGTCCTTCGTTGATGAAGACGATTTTCGAGGCGACCGCTTCGACTTCCTGCATGATGTGCGTGGAAAGCAGGATCGTTTTTTCTTTGCCGAGCCGCCGGATCGTTTCGCGGACTTCGTGAATCTGGTTTGGGTCCAATCCCGCCGTCGGTTCGTCGAGAATCAGGACTTCCGGCTCGTGGAGAAGCACTTGCGCCATTCCGACACGTTGCCGATAGCCCCGGGAAAGTTTGCCGATGGGCTTGCCGATCACGGCTTCCAACGCGCAAAGTTCCACGACCTTCGCAATCCGCTCACGCCGAACTTTACCGGAAAGACCGCGTGCCTGGGCAAAAAATTGGAGCAACGCCCGGGGACTCATGTCCGGGTAAAGCGGTCCGTTCTCGGGAAGATAACCGAGCTTTGCGGCACCGGCCAAGCGGTCGGTGGACATATCGTGCCCGGCAATCCGTGCCACTCCGCGAGTCGGAGCCAAATATCCGGTCAGCAACTTCATAGTCGTGCTCTTGCCCGCCCCGTTCGGCCCGAGAAAGGCGACAACCTCTCCCTGATTGACGCGAAAAGTTACGTCTTCGCAAGCCGCAAAATCCCCGTAGTATTTCGTGAGGCCAATCGCCTCGATCATGTTGTGTTCGCTCATGGTTCTTGACGCTGAAATAAAGTTAAAACGAGAAGCCCTCGGTATACACCGAAAGAAGTCTGATGTTTGAACGTAATTCGGAATTCGTAACTCAAACCGTAAACGAACGGGTACTCAAAACAGTCGAGGGCATCGGGCATCGGGCATAGACGGCAGATGGCAGAATCCTACCTTCTATGCCCTATGCCCGATGCCCTTAAATTTCAACACTTTTTCCGGCCTCATAACCAATCCGTTTACACTTTGAGTTCGTAATTCGTAATTTTTAAGCAAACGGGTTATAAATTCCCTGTTTTGGGACGGAGCTTTCGTAGAAGCCGTCTTTGTCAGGCATGACCGGCGGGTTGTCGTCCCAAGTCAAATCGCTTATCTCTTTGTTGGGTGTATAACGTTTTCCCTTGGCGACGGCATCGTCCCAGTTGAGTTCCTTGCCGGAGAACGCAGCCATCCGTCCGAACACGGCGGTCATCGTCGCCATCGCACTGGACCAGCCATTGTTCATTGGCGTATTCTCACGAATCGCTTTGTTGTGATTGACATGTTCCAACTGAAATTGACCGGAATTACTCCCTTCCTTGTAAAGTTCACGGTTGTCGTAGCTATTGAACCAGGCGCCTGGCTCGCTGCCGCCATACCCTTGGGTTCCATTGACAAATTGCGTTACGGCGTTAAAGCAATTGTTGATGTGTCGGCACTGGCTGAACATTTTGGCCCCGTCGGAAAATGTATACTCAACGAAGAAATGGTCCCAAGCTTGACCGTGGCGGCTACAGGCGTCACGGTTTTTGTCGTACCACGCCCACCAGACGTCCTTGTCTTCAAACGGCGGTGCGGTTCGCAAAATGTCCATTGGTGCCGCCGAATTCTGGCGACCGCCCTGGGCATTGGCCTTGACGGGATGGCACAGGTTGTCTCCTTTGCCGTGCATCCAGAGTCCCATGTCGAGATTGTGAACGTGTTGTTCGCAGATATTGTCGCCGCAAAGCCAGACAAAATGATACCAGTTATTGACCTGATATTCCATTTCTGTTTGGGCTTTTGTGCGTGGACGGCACCAAATTTGGGAACTGTTCCAATAGACGCGGGAGAAAACGATGTCGCCAACGATGCCGTCATGAAGTTTTTGAACCCACTGCTGGAAACCAGGGTCATGTCGCCGCTGTAAACCGACACAAACCTTGAGTCCCTTGTCGTCGGCCATCTTGTTGGTTTCCATTGTGTGTTGAAAGCCGGGAGCATCCGTAAAAAGCGGTTTCTCCATGAACACATGAAGCCCTTTTTCGATGGCATAACGATAATGCCAAGGGCGGAACCCGGGCGGCGTCGCAATAACGACCTGATCGCCGGGTTTGAGGCAGTCGATTGCCTTCTTATAGGAATCAAATCCCCAGAATACCCGTTCATCGGGAATATCGACGAACTGTTTGAATTGTTCGTCATTCCGTAAGGATTTGGTTCCATTTTTCGCAGCCCCTCCGAACACATCGGCAATGGCAACGACTTTCATATTATCTGCGACGGCCAGACGATCGCGTATTGCACCATTACCGCGACCGCCGCAGCCGATCAGGGCAACTTTCATCAGATCGCTTCCGGCGGCGTGTGCACTTCGGGAAAGGCCCAGCGTTCCCACCATACTTGCTCCGGCGGCGAGAACACCGCTGGTTTTCAAAAAATCCCGACGATTCGTTTTCAATTGTTCACTCATGCTCAGATTATTTCGGTTATAGTAAGGACAAAACCCGGCCCACTCGACCGGGCGAAAAACAAAAGACTCCCCATACTATACCAATTTGTCAATGGGAATACAATTGTGTCAGAAAATAAAAAGTTTTTTCGCCGCACAGGGTGCGGCGGCTAAATTATCCCCGATTTCCGATTTCCTAATGACGATTACCCCGCAATTCAGTGACGTTGATTCGTTTCAACATATCAATCACCTGGCGATTCTCCGCTGGTTCGAGGCGGCCCGGATGCCGATTTGCCGGCTGTTCGCACCGGACAACAACGTTGCCCGAATGCGATTGATCATGGTCCGGGTCGAAGCCGACTACCTCGCGGAAATGTTTCTCGGAAACGACGTTGAAATCCGAACCCGCGTTGCAAAAATCGGCAATACCTCGTTCCACATTGCTCAAGAGGCGTACCAAAACGGCAAGCAGACCGTTCGTGGAACCGTTGTGCTGGTCCACTTCGACCACGAAACGAAAAAAACGATCCCCTTTACGCCGGAGTTCCGAAAAACGCTGGAAGAGACTAGTGATAAGTGATAAGTGATAAGTGATAAGTGATAAACTTTCCCCGATTTCCGATTTCCGATTCCCGATTCCCTAATAACCAATGTTTTTCCGACTTTCCCATGATTTACTTGCCGGTTGGTGCCGCCGGGTCGGCATTTCCCTGAACGCCGGGCTTGATATTGTTCGCATCCTTGAACAAGAAGCGAATCAACGGTCCAAAAGTTATTCCGCGTCGCAATGCTGGAAAAGCGTTTCCGAATCGGTTGCCCAGGGAGACGCTCTTTACGAGGCTCTCGAAAAGCGAAAAGAACAGTTGAACGACCTGTTTATCGCAATGGTGAAAGTCGGCGAAAAGTCCGGACGTCTTGGTGAAACGTTGCTTGACCTTTCCGATTACTATTCGCAACTGGTCGAATTGCGGCGAAATTTTCTGCGGTCGCTGATTTTGCCGATTTTTGAGCTGTGCGTTGCGCTGTTCGTGGTCGGTGTGCTAATCCTGATTCTCGGCTTCTTGCCGGGCAACATGGACATTCTCGGACTCGGACTCATTGGCGTCAGCGGTCTCGTCAAGTACCTGACTTTTTTGGCCTTTCTGGGCGGAATCGGTTTTTGCCTGTTTTGGTTCGGTCGCAATAACGCCTTTCATTTCCGGCTCGTGCAGACGTTCGTCGATTACGTGCCCAAAATCGGTCCGGTGTTTCGGACGCTGTCGCTGGCCCGACTGACTTGGGCACTGAATTTGACGATGCGTACCGGGATGGATGTCAAGGAAGCCCTGACACTTTCGTTTGCAGCGGCGGCTTATGCTCCGATTTCGGATAAACTTCACGTCGTCCTCGACGAAGTCGAAGCGGGCGGTTCGCTCTACGACGGGTTCCTTGCCTGCCGCTGTTTTGACGAAATGATGATCCTTCATTTCCAAACCGGCGACGAAACCGGAAATTTGCCTGAAGTGATGGAACGCCTCTCCAAGGAGTATCTGCAGCAGTGCGTTTTCCGATTGAAGACGCTTTCCGTGATCGGTTTTTTCCTCGTGTTCCTGATCGTTGCCGGGATTATCATCTTCTTTATTTTCAGCGTTTTCTCGTTTTACATCGGCCAAATCAACTCCGCCTTGCAGTTCTAGGGCGGACGGCAGATGGCAGACGGCAGACAACAGCCGTCTGCCGTCTGCCTCCTGCCGTCTGATTATCGGGTGGCCCCGTGGATTGCTCCGCCGGGGCTCCCACAGATCCGTGCTTGCAGACATTACCGCACACGGCTCCTCAAAATTTCGCTTGCTACGTGTTGAATACTCGGTGTTTCCCATGAATAATTCTCGGTGGAGGC
>CAZNVM010000486.1:0-1888 GCA_964576215.1 uncultured Planctomycetaceae bacterium | reverse complement strand
TTTTGTTTCTTGGGCGATTTTGACTCACTTTTCGTACCTTCGCGTCGGTCGCGGAGACCGGAGGTTTTGGCCTGATACTCGACTTTTTACAAAGGACGCGACACACGCCAACGTGTTACCCCAAGTTCGACAGTTGCGGTTAATTTTTCCCTGTTTTTCAGGGTGGCTGGTAAAAAATCTTCACTACATCGGCGTTAAAAATTATTTTTTTCATGGCCGATTATTTTTTGAATTGTCGCGGGATATTCAGTCCGAGGTGTTGGAGCAGGATTTGCTGGTGATCCGTTGGGCGGGTGATGCAGCGTTTGCGAATTTCGATGCCGGTCGAAGTCGGCAGCACAACATCCACCAGGTTGATTTTGCTCAACTCGACAAGCACGCGGTGCGGTTCGTCGCCGAGACCACAGCCCTTCACCATGTGGGCAAGCGTCGTCCAAAGAACATACGCCAAAAAGCACACCAAAATGTGCGACAACACCCGCTCCTCTTTTTGATGCCAAATCGGACGGATTCGCAAATCATTCTTTTCAATGCGGAACGCGGCCTCCGCTTCGGTCAGTTGCACGTAAGCCCGCCACAACTCCTCTGGCGACCACTCCGTAACATTCGTTCGCAAAAGGTAACAACCTTCCGACAACGTTGCCCAGTCCTGCCATGATTCGCGTTTCGTCCAGGCGATCATCACGCGACCGTCACGCTCTTCAACCTTGATGTCGAACAAGCCTGCGCCGCGACTGTTTTGTGATTTGATACGGCCAACACGCCGGTCGATGACCTCTTTTTTGTACTTGCGTTTCTCGCAACTTGCCCGGACTTTTTCCAACTCCTTTTCCATTCGCGCGACGAACCGCTCGTGCATCGCCTTTTCTTTCTCGCGGCGATCCGCGCTGCGGCACAACACAAACAACTCGCCTTCTCGCGGGCACAACTTCACTTCCAGGCCTTCATGCACGACGTTCCAATCTTCGGCAAGCAGTTCGCGCTCGAACTTGCGAAGCTCCGACTTCGCGGTGCCGATGATGAACTTGCGGCCGTCTTGCTTCAAAAACTCGATGTTTTCCTTGCTCGTCATGCCGCGATCACTGCACCATATCCGATCCGCCTTGCCGTACTTTCGCTCCATCGTTTCGATGATTTGTTGATAGGTTTTGCTGTCGTGCGTGTTGCCGGCGAACACTTCGTAGCCGAGCGGGATGCCGTCTTTCGTCACGACAAGGCCAATGCAAACTTGTTTGCAATCGCCGCGATGATCCCGCGAATGACCGTGTTTCGCGAGCGAATTCGCGTTGCATTGACCTTCAAAATACGTCGAGGTCACGTCGTATAATAAAATGTCGAACTCAAGATCGAACAAGGTGCCGAGCTTGTTTTTCAGGTACGTTTCCAACTCGTCCTTCTTCGGCAACAACTTGTCGAGACCGCGATAAAGCCGATTGTCATAAACCGAATCGTCCGGCACGCCGAGCAGATCGGCCAGCGCGGTGCTCTTGTAAAAATGCTCGGCGATGTGAAGTTCGCTTGATGGATTCAACAATCGGCAAATCACGAGAATCAACGACACAAGTGACCACGCAACTTGTTCTTCACCTTGAGGAAGTTGTTGTTGTAAAAACTCGTCGAGTCCAAGCAGCTTGACAAGTTGCATCGCAAGCCACGGACCGCCGAACGATTTTTCGTTCTCAATGCGAACGCCGTTGGCATTGATTTCAACCCACTCCGGCTCAAGTTGATCGTTGAGTTGATCGTTAAGTTGTTGTGTGTCTTTGAAAAGTTTGGCTTGAATGAATTGCGGCTTGCCTTTGCTTTTACCTTCGGCGGACTGCTTGACGCCTTTGCGTGTGGACTCTTTCAACTGACCGAGGTAAGCGACGATGCGTTGCCGCGGCCC
>CAZNVM010000485.1:0-6851 GCA_964576215.1 uncultured Planctomycetaceae bacterium | reverse complement strand
ACGCCGGTGGTTTTCTCAAGCCGCTCAAACACGTCCCGAACCGCCGACGGGCCGCAATCCCAAAGGACATGCAATATGCGGAGTTCTGCTTCACTCGGTTTCATTTTTTTGAATTACGAATTTACGAATTACGAATTTTTTTTTTAGCCGCCGCACCCTGTGCGGCGATCTTTCTACGAGACTCTTCGTATTGTACTACGAACACCTTCGTATGTCAAGCGGTAAAACTGGAAAAATCGAGAGATTTTACCGCTGGCTGATGATTGACGGTTCCCGGCTTCCGAGTGGCGTCTGTTCGTACCCAGCCATCCGTTCCCGGTAGAACTCCGGGTAGCGATTCTGCTCCAAAGCGGCTCTTGCTCTGGCAACCAGACGTTGATAATACGTCAAATTATGCGTCGCCAACAGGATCGGGCCGAGCATTTCCTTAGACATAAAGAGGTGCCGAAGATACCCGCGACTTCGTTTGCAGGCCGGGCAAGGGCAGTCCTCCTCCAATGGGCGGTCGTCCCGTTCGTACTGGGCGTTGCGGAGCCGAATCGGGCCGGAATCGCTAAACGCCATCGCATTGCGTCCATTTCGGGTCGGCATGACACAATCGAACAGGTCAATGCCGCGAAGGATTCCGTTGAGAATGTCTTCCGGCTTACCGACCCCCATGAGATAACGCGGTTTTTCGACCGGCAAATGCGGAGCGGTCGCTTCGATCATCTCGTACATTTCCGCCGCCGATTCCCCGACGCTCAGGCCGCCAATCGCATAGCCGGGAAAGTCCAATGCGGCCAACTCTTCCGCACAGATTTTCCGCAAATCCTTTTCCAAACCCCCCTGAACGATGGCGAACAGCACCTGATCCGGTCGCCGGGCCGCCGCCTGACACCGTTTGGCCCAGCGGATCGACCGGTGCATCGCGTCTTCGATTTGCGAACGTTCACAAGGCAGACCGACAACGTGGTCGAGCACCATCGCCACGTCGCTGCCGAGTTTTTCCTGAATCGCGATGGCGTGTTCCGGAGTCAAGTGAATTTTGCGACCGTCGATATGCGAACGGAAAACCGCCCCTTCTTCGTTGATTTTCATCATTTTTGCAAGCGAGAAAATCTGAAAACCGCCGCTGTCGGTCAAAATCGGGCCGTCCCAGCCGCAAAACCGGTGCAGTCCGCCGAGTGCTTCGACCACTTCTTCGCCGGGCCGAAGGGAAAGGTGATAGGTGTTCCCCAAGATCATTTCCGCTCCGGTCGAGCGAAGCATTTCGATTTCGACCCCTTTCACGGTTCCGACAGTCCCCACCGGCATAAACGCCGGAGTCTGCACGCTCCCCCGCACCGTCGAAAAAACACCCCGACGAGCGGAAGACGCCGGACACTGCGTTAAAAGTTGGAAGGACATCGGGAACAAAAAAGAAAAAGGAGACGGCGAAATGGGAAGTTATTTTCTCCTCACTGTCCACTGCCCACGCACAATCAGAGCCGCGCACGGAATCAGAGCCGCAAGCGGTTTTCACGTTACCACCGGGGGCACCGCTTACTCTGTGCGCGGCTCTGATTGGGTTCACTCATTGGCGTTGAATAATATAAACACCCGTTCAGGCGGCCTACTTCTACTTCCTAAACCGTCCGGCGACCTTGTTGAAGGCGTCGATGCACGCCTGGATATGCTTTTCTTCGTAAACGGGATGCGTGAAGAAACACATGGTCCGGTCGGTCATCCACTTGGCCGTCCTGCACTCGACCTTCGAATAATCAATTTTCCGGGCGTTCGGGTCTTCGAAAGGATAGTTTGCCGTACCGAAACCGTTGCGCTCCGTGTAAGCCCGCTCCTTGTACATTTCCGGCCACAAAACGCCGTACACCGGGACGCCTTCCGCACCAACGGCGGCGATGAACGTCTTGATGTCGCAACTCATCTTGTCGGTGTCAAGTACGAACGGTGCCCACCAATAAGCGTTTTGCCGCTGTTCGGTATCGACCGGAGCGTGCAGCACCAAGGGGTGCTTGCCAAGGGCGTCGACGAACATCCGGCCGTTGCGAATGCGATTTTTGAGGTTCCAGGAATCAAGACGCGCCAACTCGCAAAGCCCGATCTGCGATTGCATCTCGGTCATTCGGAAATTGAAGCCGACCCGTTTGTGGATGTACATCAGCTTGCCTTCCATTTCGAGCAGGTTAAGCCGTTCCTTAACGTCGTAACCGTGATCGCGGAACGAACGACATTCCCAAGCGAGGTCTTCGTCGTCGGTCACGACCATGCCCCCTTCGCCGCCGGTCGTGAAATGCTTGCTTTGGCAGAAACTGAAGCAACCGGCATCGCCGATAGTTCCCGCTTTTTTGCCTTTGTAAATGCCGCCGAAACACTGGGCGCAATCCTCGACCACCTTGAGATAGTGCTTTTTCGCAATGGCCAGAATCGGGTCCATATCGGCGACGACGCCGTAAAGATGAACGACGAGAATCGCCTTGGTCTTGTCCGTGATCTTGCTTTCGATGTCGGCGGGGTCGATCAGGTGATCGGTCCGCACATCGGCGAACACCGGCAACGCTCCGGCCTGCATGGCGCAAAACGACGAGGCGATGAACGAGTACGACGGGCAAATCACTTCATCGCCGGGGCCGATTCCCAATGACGCCAAAGCGACATGCAGTGCCGCCGTGCCGTTGGTAACGCTAATGGCGTGTTTCGACCCGTTCCATTTTGCCCAGGCTTTCTCGAATTCCTGGCCGACGGGACCGGTCCAGTAATTGACCTTACCGCTGCGCAACGGCTCCATCGCTTTTTGAATGGTCGATTCCTCAAACGACGGCCACATCGGGAAACTTTCGCTCCAGACTCGCGGACCTCCTTCCAAGGCGATTTTTTGATCGGACATGTTTGTTCTCCAAGTGGTTAAGTGAATGAAATGCGAAAGGAAAACGCATGCACATTGTAAACGGCATAAACCATCGCCTTCTCAGCCGAGCAGGATTCCTTTGGCGAAGTTGTCAAAGAATTTGACGCATTCCGCAATATCCGGGACGTTGTTGTCCCAATTGTGTTCGTACTCGACGGAGAAACAACCTTTGAACTTCTGGTCGGCGATTTCCCGAAGCAGGGCCGGAACGTCGGCTTCACCGGTTCCCCAAGGAACGTCGTGAGCGTCTTTGCCAAACTTGTTGAGGTCCTTGAAATGGAACCCGATAATCCGGCCTTTGAGTGCTTTGACCGCATCAAGCGGATTGATGCCGGACCGCATGTAATGGCCTGTGTCCGCACACGCTCCGATTCGTAGACTGCAATCTTGGAGCACTTCCAGAACCGTCTTGTAATCCCAGTAGATCGAGGGTGCCGGGTGATTATGGAGCGAAACCCGCAAGTCGTATTCTTCGCAAAGTTTATCAACCTCGGCAAGCTTGTCCTTGGGAGGTTCCGAGTTAATGACACCAATTCCCATTTCGACACAAAATTCAAAGGTTTTCCGGTCCGCACTTGCGACGCCGAACGTCGTGCAAACGCAACCGTTGTCGGCAAGAATCGTCCGGAACGTGTTTTTCTCTTCTTTGCTCATGTCCGGCCCGACTTTTCCACCAGCGGCGGTCAGTTTTTGACCGGGATACGCTTCCAAAAAACGGCAACCGGCTTGAACGTTCTTTTGCACCGCTTCTTCAAACGTAAAGCGGTTGAACGAATAAACCTGGCAACCGAGTTTCCAGCCGAGCTGTTCCGACCAACGGGTTCCGGAACCGGGAATCGGGCAACAGGTAGCGGGGGACTCTTGGGCTGTAGTGGTACGTCCGACAACGCCGGCGGAAAGTCCCAATGTGGCGGAGGCGGCGATCTTCAAAAGGTCTCTTCGATTTTGCATATTAAGAAATGGGGGAGAAAGGAATGATATTGGAGCAACGACTCGGCGCATTGTAGGAAAAGTTGTCGGAAAAAACAAGGAGGTAAAAAAAGAAAGCGTCATTGGGTCAGTCCGTCGAAAAGTTTGCGATAAACAGGCTTAGCCGTCTCGCCCAGCGAGGCGCGACCCCGTCAATAAACGTACCTTTACGGTTGTCTTGACCCAAAACGGCGAAAACGCTACAATCGCGGCCTATCCCGATTCCGTCCTTCCGTGTGTTCTGCGTTTTTCATAATTCAAACCGTAAACAAATGGTACCTCAAAACAGTCGAGGACATCGGGCATAGACGATAAGTGAAAAACGTCCTCCGATGCCCGATGCCCGATGCCCTTAAATTTCAACACTTTTTCCAGTTTCATAACCAATCCGTTTGCACTTTGAGTTCATAAAAGCCCCTGTTTTCTATGTCTTTTCGCATCGCAACCGTTCCGTATTACAATGCCTGGCCGCTGACCCGGTACCTGGAGGAAGAACTACCGGGTTCGTCTTTGTCGCCGTGGTATCCTTCAACGATGCGGCAAGGCTTGCTTTCGGGCGAAATCGACCTCGCAATGATGCCGGTCGCCGAACTGGCGGCGATGCCGGACGCTGTTATTTACGGAAACGCCTGCATCGCTGCCCGGGGCGAAGTGAAAAGCGTTCTGCTTTGCAGCCGCGTTCCGCTTTCGGACATCCGGCGAATCGCTCTTGACGTAGCGTCAAGAACAAGCATAACGCTCTCGACGGCAATGCTCAAAACCTGGCATGGCGTTACACCGGAAAGGGTGCCGCTTGACCTCGATGTTGATTTGAACCAGTGCAACGCAGACGCAATGGTCGTGATTGGCGACCGGGCTTTGGCGTTCCGACCGAACGAAGACGTTTGGAAAATCCGGATCGACCTCGGCCGGTGGTGGTCCCAGACCACCGGTTTACCGTTCGTGTTTGCGGCGTGGATTGGACGAAAATCGTTGGAATCCCGACGGGAATTTCTCGAAAAGGGGTTCAACACGGCCCGGGATCGCGGCGTTGCGGACGTTGACGGCATTATTACGGAAAAGCTGGAACTTGCCCGACAGACCGGACGACCGCTTTTGGTTGGCGAACCTGTGTTGCGGGACTATTTTCACCACGCGGTTCATTACATCCTCGGCCCGGAGGAGCAAAAAGGATTAAACTTGTTTGTCAACCGTTATGTCGAATTCTGATACCGGCTACCAAACATTGGGACGGGAAACGCCGAAAAATCTCTTTCCCCCGGTTGTAAAACCGAGTTTATCGAGTACGATGGAAGAAGTTCTTTGGGTTTTGGGCGCATAGCTCAGTTTGGTTAGAGCGCGGCCCTGATAAGGCCGAGGTCCATGGTTCGAGTCCATGTGCGCCCATTGCATAACTCTTTGAAATTGCAAGGTTTACAACCTTACCGTCGGGTGGTCCGGCGTGACAATTTGAACCCTATTTTTGGTATTACCAAAAATAGAATTCGTTTTATCACGAAAGAAAGCCCGAAATGGCACGAAAAAATCTCCCCGGATACCTACAGCACAAGGCAAGCGGTCAACCTCCGATTGGGGGGGGTTGTGCCATAAACCCGCAAAAACCGGGGATTTTGCCCCGGTTTTCGACAAAAAACGTCTGAGCCCCCTGAAAACGGAACCACGAATCGGAGTATGAAATACCGGATAAGTAGTTTCCGATGCCCGATGCCCTACTTCCGATTCATCACCTCGATCAGCAGGTCCGGTTTGTTTGTGGTGATGCTGTCAATTCCCCAGCGGAGAAGCGTTTCCATTCGAGCGGGATCGTCAACGGTCCACGCCCAAACAAAAAAGCCGCGATTTCGCAGTATCTTTAAAAGCTCCGGCGACAACAGGTCGTGATTTAAGTCGAGTATGTTGGTGTTACAGTATTTCGCTCTTTCCGTAAGATGGTCGGCAAGCTGTTCCACCGTCCACGCTTCTTCCTTTTTGCCGTAAAGCCAAGCGACGGAAATGTTCGGCTCGATTTCCCGAACCTTTTTGACCACGTCCTCGGAAAACGCGATTATCACGGCCCGATCAAGCAGACCGGCTTCCCGAACCGCTTCGATCACCGGCAATTCGATCTCTCCCATCTTGATTTCGATCACAGGCCGGGTATTCGTTCCCTTGAACAGGGCCAGGTATTCCTTGAGCGTCGGGATTTTTTCACCGGCGTACTCCGGTCCCTTCCAGCTTCCGGCGTCGAGTTTGGAAACGGTGTCGTAATCACATTCGACGACTTTCTTATCAAGCCCGGCGGTTCGTTTGAACGTTCCGTCGTGAAGCAATACAATGACACCATCGGAGGTTCGGTAGACGTCACACTCCGAACCGTCGGCGTTCATTTCGATGGAAAGTTTTGCCGAAGCGAGCGTATTTTCCGGGGCGACAAACGACGAACCGCGATGAGCGACCACCGGAACCGGATAAACCGGCACGGATGCGCCGAAGGTGAGGTTGATGAAGCCGAAAACGCAAAACGTCAACAAGATCAAAGGGAGTATTCTCATCGTCGAGGCAAAGGGTTAATGGGTTTATTCCTCACAAAAGCCGGAAAAACTCCCGTGATTATCGCAGAAATCCCGGCGAGGTTCAAGCAGGTGGATTCGGCAAGAGAACTGCATTGTTCAAAATGGATAGAAAATGAGGGCACCTCTGGGAACGCAGGCATCTTGCCTGCCCCTGGGTTCGCAGGCTTCCAGCCTGCCTCGCGCAGGCAAGATGCCTGCGTTCCCAGGAACTTTGCAGTTCTCTTGGTGGATTCGGGAAAAAGAATCGCGATTTTCGCAATCGATTGAAAAACCGGCGGATTCGGTCTATAATGGGCGCAGCTTTTTTTGCCTCCTCACCAAAATCTGTGGGTAAATTCTGGCTCCGGCAGCTTGCCAAGAGCATGATATAACGAGGTTTCGAGCGTTTTTTCAGTGCGAAAACCGTAGCTTTTTCTCATCGTCAATTTCACTTTGTTATTGAA
>CAZNVM010000484.1:0-7331 GCA_964576215.1 uncultured Planctomycetaceae bacterium | reverse complement strand
TTGCTGGACAAGCAGACAGGTTCTTACACAATACTTTTCTGTTCCACATACCTCAAAAAACCTAAAAAATGACCGGATACGCCTAAACGGCGGTTTTTACTACCAACTTTTACCCACTGATTCTGGTGGGGAACCCTTTTTCGTTTCATTCCAAATTTAAATCTTTTGACCGAATCAATGACACCGGAGTGAGCGGTTCCGGGTTTCACAATCAAAAATCACACGAGTTTGAAAAGAGTTTATCGGCTAACAGCAACTTTTTCACAGAGGCAACCGCTTATTCCGTGCGCGGCTCTCATTGGGGCGTAGAACAAAAAATAGAATCGTTACAACGAACAGCATGGACTTCAAAGAGCGGCTCCAGCAACCGGTACAGTACCTCAAAGGGGTCGGACCGCAGCGCGCTCCATTATTGTACAAACTCGAACTCTACCGGGCGTTTGATCTGCTGTTCAACTTTCCCCGCGATTACCAGGATTTCTCCGACCGGCGCAAGGTCGATCAACTCGAAGAAAAAAAACTGCAAAGCATCGTCGGAACAATCGAGCAATGGGAAACGCGAACCACACGGCGCGGACCGATGACGACGCTTGATCTCAAAGTCGATGACTCCTTCGTTCGTGGAATGTGGTTCAAAATGCCCTACATCCAGTCGGGGTTCGCTCAAGGCCGAAAGGTTCTCCTTTCCGGCAAACCGAAACTGGATCCGCCGTTCTGGGTTTTCATGCACCCGCAAATTTCGTACCTGAATGAATACGAGGACGAAGAGGAACTCGAACAAATCCTGCCGGTCTACCCGCTCACTGAAGGGTTGAAACAGTACCACCTTCGCCGTATCATCCGGGAACAGCTTGAGGAGTTGCCGGACCATCTGGAAGACGTCCTTCCGGACGATTTTCGTTGCAAATATGAACTCCTCCCAATTGCCGAAGCGGTGCGGCAGATTCACTTTCCGACCGATCAGGCGATGATTCCCCTGGCACGCCGTCGCTTCATTTTTCAGGAGCTTTATCTGTTACAATTAGCGATTACAATCCGGCGGTTGCAGCACCAAACCCGGATGAAGGCGTCGCCGATCGCGCTTGATCCGAAAATCGACATCCATATCCGGCAACGGTTTCCTTACGAATTGACCGGTGCCCAAAAGCGGGTGATCCGTGAGATTACCGGCGACATGAACAAGCCGATCCCGATGAACCGGCTGCTGCAAGGGGACGTCGGAAGCGGGAAAACGTTTGTTGCCGTTTACGCAATGCTCCTGGCCGTTGCGGAGGGATACCAGGCGGTTTTCATGGCACCAACGGAAGTGCTCGCCAAACAACACCTGCGAAACCTCGAACGGATGCTTGAAGGAAGCAACGTTCGAATCGCCCCGATCTTCGGCGGACAAACCCCCAGAGAGCGTGCCGGACACCTTCAGGAAATCCTGACCGGCAACGCCCAAATCATCGTCGGGACACAGGCGATCATCAGCGGCAATATCCCGTTCCACAAGCTTGGCCTTGTCGTGATCGACGAACAGCACAAGTTTGGTGTCAAGCAGCGGGCACGCTTGAAAACCGGAACCGCTTTCGATCCGCATTATTTGATTATGACCGCAACGCCGATCCCGCGAAGTGTTACCATGTCGCTTTTCGGCGATCTGGACGTGTCAATCATTGACGAGTTTCCGCCGGGCCGCCAAAAGGTCCGAACCCGAATCGCCCGGGACGAAAACCGTGACGCCTGGTGGGAGTTCGTCCGGGAAAAACTCAAGGAAGGGCGACAGGGGTTCGTCGTCGTTCCGCTGGTCGAGGATTCGGACAACTTTGACGCCAAAAGTCTGGTTGAAGCCTATGAATCGCTCAAGGCGGGACCGCTTGCCGGTTTTCGATTGGGATACGTTCACGGCAAAATGTCGCATGACGAAAAAGAACGGGTCATGTTCGACTTTCGAAGCGGCGAAATCCAGATGCTTGTTGCGACAACCGTGATTGAAGTCGGCGTCGATATTCCGAACGCAACGCTTTTGACGATTGAAAGCGGCGAGCGATTCGGCTTGGCCCAGTTGCATCAACTCCGTGGCCGGATCGGTCGCGGCAAGCATCCGGGTTATTGCGTCGTGTTCGCAAAAATGGAAAGCGAGGAGACGCAAAAGCGGCTTGGAGCGTTTGCGTCGACGACCGACGGGTTCGAGTTGGCAGAGGTCGATTTCGAAATTCGTGGTCCGGGCGAACTGTTCGGGACCGCCCAGCACGGTCTGCCGCCGTTTCGGATTGCAAATCTTACCAGAGACCGGGACGTTTTACTGGAAGCGAAAGCCGCCGCCGCCGAGACGCTCCGCGACGATCCCGGCCTTGCCCAACCGCAGCACGCCAAACTCCGAACGCAGGTTCTCCGGCGTTACGGCGACGCTCTTGAACTCGGCGATGTCGGGTAAGTGCCGGTACACAAACCGTAAACAAATGCCTGAAGCCCCTACTTGAATTTTTTTTCCGTTTCGGTAGAATCTGCCCATGCTGTTGTTGTTTCGATGTCCTATAGAATTCAAGTAAGGAGTTGTTAGTATCCATGTCTATAATGACAAAAGAGGAAAAGAAGGAATTGGTAGAGAAATATCGTCGTGCAGAGGCGGACACGGGTTCTTCGGAAGTGCAGATTGCGATTCTTACCAAAAAGATCAATGCTTTAACAGAGCATCTTCGTGAGCACAAAAAGGATTATTCCACACGTCGGGGGCTTTTGATGATGGTCAGCCGCAGGCGGCGTCTCCTGGATTTTCTGAAATCCCGGGAACCGCAGCGTTATGTCGACATCATTCAAGCACTCGGGATCAGAAAATAATCCGGTTTTTGGGAAATTTTCCTGAGAAACAGCAGTAATTTCGTTCTTGTTACGTCCGGTGTTGACCGGATTTTTCTCCCTGTAGTATTCTGTCGATGTAAACAGTAGTATTCGGGGTTCACTTTGATAGTAAATGAAAGTAATAAAGTAGGTAATCAATTGAAAACACGAGTTGAAAAAAAGATCGGGGCCGGGACACTTTGGATGGAAACCGGCGAATTGGCAAAACAAGCGGCGGGAGCGGTTCTTATCGGTTATGATGAAACCATTGTACTTTGTGCCGCAGCAACAGGAGCAAGCAGGCCGGGAACCGACTTTTTCCCGCTCACCTGCGATTATCGTGAGCGTGTCGCCGCCGCCGGAAAATTTCCCGCCGGATTCGTTAAAAGAGAAGGGCGACCAAGCCTTAAAGAAATTCTGACTTCCCGCTTGATCGACCGCCCTATGCGGCCTCTTTTTCCCAAAGGGTTCTACAACGAAGTTCAAGTTCTTTCCTTCGTTCTGGCCAGCGACCGACGGGTTGACCCCGACGTGCTTGCCATGACCGGGTCCGCTACGGCGGTCGCCATTTCGGAACTCCCGTTCGACGGTCCGCTCGCTTCGGTTCGCCTCGGGCTTATCGACGGACAATTTATTCCGTTCCCCGCTTTCGAGCAGTTGGAAAACAGCGATCTCGACCTGATCGTTTCCGGAAACAAAGAGATGGTCATGATGATCGAAGGGTTCGCCAGGGAATTGCCGGAAGACACCATGTTCAACGCCATTGAAACCGCACACGGGTATATCAAGGAAATTTGCGAGCTTCAGGAAGAACTTGTCCGTAAAGTGGCACCGGTCAAAATCTCGTTCACCCCGCCGCCGATTGAAGCCCTTTTCGCAAAACTGAAGGAAAAATACTACGATCAGTTCTGGACGGCAAAACGAACCGTCGGCAAAGCGGCACGGTACACGGCCTGCTCCGAATTGAAAATGAAGGCGAAAGAGGAATTTTTTCCGCAAGTCCCGGCGGTCAAGCCCATCGTCAACGGACCGGTCGGAAGCGACGCCGTCAATGAAGTTCACGATGACTCCGAAGAGGCGGTCGTGCTGGACACTCCGGTCGCTGAGGGATGCCTTTGGAGTAGCGATTTGTTCGAAGCCGCGTGGGCCGAATTGGAAGAACGGGTTGTGCGGGACCAGATTCTTTCCGGAACTCGCCCGGACGGTCGCGGTACGAAGGATTTGCGTGACATCGAATGCAAAATCAATGTTTTGCCGCGAGTTCACGGAAGTGCGTTGTTCCAGCGTGGAGAAACGCAAGCCTTGATTACCGTAACGCTTGGCACCGCGAGAGACGAACAACGGGTGGACGGACTTTTCGACGATTACTCGAAAAAGTTCATGCTCGACTACAATTTCCCGTCGTTTTCCGTCGGCGAATGCAAACCAATTCGCGGTCCCGGACGTCGGGAATACGGACACGGTGCATTGGCCGAACGAAGCGTCAAGCCGGTGTTGCCGGAAACGGAGGAATTTCCGTACACGATCCGTATCATCTCAGATATTTTGGAGTCGAACGGCTCCAGTTCCATGGCGTCGGTTTGCGGAGCGACGCTCGGACTCATGGCCGCAGGCGTTCCCATCACGAACCCGGTTGCGGGAATCTCGGTCGGACTGGTCAAGGAAGCCGACAAATGGGTGTTGCTGACGGACATCATGGGGGACGAGGACCATTATGGCGACATGGATTTCAAGATTGCCGGAACGCAGTTGGGGATCACAGGCATCCAGCTTGACTTGAAACTTGCGGGTATCTCGTCGGAAATCATTTTGGAAACGATGAAGCAGTCCCGTGAAGCAAGAATCGCGATTTTGCGAAAGATGCTCAGCGCGATACCACGACCGGCAGAAGATATTTCAGCTTACGCTCCACGGATGTTAAAAACGCACATCGACCCGGAAAAGATCGGACTTTTGATCGGCCCCGGCGGCAAAACGATTCGCTCGATCCAGGAAAGAACCGGCGCGTCAATCGACGTGGAAAACGACGGAACGGTCATTGTCGCCTCTTCGGATGAAGAAAGTGCCAAGATGGCGTTGAGCGAAATAAACCGGTTGACGGCGTCCGTGGAAGTCGGCAAGATTTATGAGGGACAGGTTACGAGCGTCAAGGAATTTGGTGCATTTATCGAAGTCCTGCCCGGCCGCGACGGATTGTGTCACATCAGCGAACTTTCCGACGAATATGTGGACAGTATTCACAACATCTGCAAAGTGGGGGATCGTTTCGACGTCAAGGTGATTGCCGTTGACGACCAAAACCGGATCAAGCTCAGCCGCAAAGCGGTGTTACGGGAACAACGCGGCAGCAAATAGTTTTCTGTCCGAAAAGTAACGAGCTGCAAACGTCAGAGAGCGAGAAGGTGATGTCTAAAAATATCCGCTCTCTCACGTTCGCGGCTCGTTGGTGTTTTCATCCCGAGCAGGACAAGCCCCGTCGTTAAACAGTGCTCGTAACCAACCAATTGAAGTCTCGCTTCGGTTTGATACTGCAACCTCGGACACATTGCGAGAAATGGTTGAAAAGGAAGAAGCCTCTAATATCATGGATGCTATTTCTCGAATTATGGCCATTGGTCTTCAGGTAAAAGACCAATTTGATTTTGGGTACACAGAAGTTATTGTTCAAAATCCACAAAAACAACATGCTCGTTTCATAGACCTTTATCGCCTTATTCGCTAAAAAACGACAAATGGAAGAACAGTCAAATGTGGCCGCCGAGGATGTAGATCAACCAAACTTTGCAGCGGAGAAACAGTTGGATGTTTCGCGGAAAGTGCATTATGCTGAAAAAGAACCGCGCTATCAATCGCAAGACATTGCGAAGCATGAGTCTAAAACGGCAAGCTCACTCGCGTTTGTTGTTGTTTCAATATTAGGAGGAGCACTACTTTTTCACTACACTCTGCTGACAGTGTTCTCCAGTATTGCACTTTACACTATACACCCGGAGACTGTCGAACAATTACTGAAGCATTAGGTTCATGGTATATTCCATAAGTGGAACGGCTCCACTTAGGTACTTAACGAGACCAGGCATATGTTACAGTTTCATTGTGTATGTTAGACACCCAGTCGAACAGATCATTACGTCGATAGCGTACTGCCTCAAAAGCCTGAAAATTTTTATAAAATGAATGTGCAATGGAGAATCTGGATGGAATGGTATCAACCAAATACACATCAAATGAACTTTGGGTTACTAAGATTTTGTTTACACGTTGAGTTACCATGAACACACGCAAATTAGGAACAACGAACATTGAAGCGTCCGTGCTCGGTTTCGGGGCATGGGCCATCGGCGGCTGGATGTGGGGCGGGACCGACGAAAAAGCGTCGATCAACGCGGTACAAGCCGCCGTGGAGAACGGCATGAGTCTGATCGATACGGCTCCGATGTACGGATTCGGCCGCTCGGAAGAAATCGTCGGCAAAGCGGTTCGGGATCGCCGCTCGAAAGTCGTTCTTGCGACAAAATGCGGACTTGCCTGGGACACGAACGATTGGCCCTCCGGAAAAGGGGTGCTCCACTTCTACGCCGACGAAAAAGGGGTTGATCCTGAGCGAAAAAGTTACCGAATCTATAAATACCTGCGGCCGGATTCAATCCGTAAGGAAGTCGAACAGAGTTTGCAACGGTTGCAAACGGACCACATTGATCTTTACCAAACGCATTGGCAGGACGAAACCGGTCCGATTGCCGACACGATGGGAACGCTTCTCGATCTGAAGCAAGAGGGAAAAATCCGGGCAATCGGCGTTTCCAACGTTTCGAAGAAACAACTGGAGGAGTACATGGCCGTCGGTCCGGTCGATGTGGTTCAAGAGAAGTTCAGTCTGCTCGACCGCAAGATTGAGGAGAATGGAATTTTCGAAATGTGCAAAAAAAACGGGATCAGCGTCCTGGCGTATTCGCCGCTTGGCAACGGGCTTTTGACCGGCGGCATTTCTCCGGACCGCGTTTTTAATGACGGCGATTTACGAAAGAATAATCCGCGTTTTTCCCCGGAAAATATTGAGCGAATCAATGCGAAACTCCGGAAGCTCTTGCCGATTTGCGAAAAATACTCACTGACCATCGGCCAAACGGTGATCGCCTGGACCGCCGCGTATTACGACAGGATGCACGTCCTTTGTGGTGCCAGAACTGCCGAACAAGTCGAAGAAAACGCCGCTGCCGGAGATGTTCGGCTGACGCCGGAGGAAATCGGGATGGTGGAAAAAGTCGTCTGCGGTCAATAATCCGCAGTCCCAAAAATCCGTGTTGTTTCCGTAATCGATTGGGTGCTTTGCGACAATGCCATTTCAACATCAACAATAAGCTGAATTCACTAGCGTCCGATCATAAGTCGAACAATAGCAACTGTTTAGGGTTATAGTAGTTATTAAAAAGTGTAAAATCCTGTGAAAAAAGCGTCAAAAGTGGTGTTTTGATGAATATTGTTACGCTTAATATTTGTAGAATTTC
>CAZNVM010000483.1:0-7064 GCA_964576215.1 uncultured Planctomycetaceae bacterium | reverse complement strand
TTGCTGGACAAGCAGACAGGTTCTTACACAATACTTTTCTGTTCCACATACCTCAAAAAACCTAAAAAATGACCGGATACGCCTAAACGGCGGTTTTTACTACCAACTTTTACCCACTGATTCTGGTGGGGAACCCTTTTTTTTAGCACTTGCACATTTGATCCCATGTTACGATTATTTTTGCTCTTACCGTTTTTCTTGTTGCCTGCTTGCCAACAGGCCGCTTCACCGCCGGTTACGCTTACGCCGGTCGCCGTGGATGTGGCCGCCGCTTATCCGTCGCAGGAGCCGAAAACCCGACCGCCGATCCTCACCGGTTTTACGCCGCTCTCGAAAGAGCAGCTCGACGAAGGCCGTGTCCAACTCTTCGACGGTATCAGCACCTTCGGCTGGGAAGTTACGGAAGGAAAAGGGACGCCTACCGTGATGACGGATGGAGAGAAAAACTATCTCACTTTTGAAAAAACAAAACAGGGACAAGCGGCTATTTCTCACCGCCTTTGTGGAGTTCAGACGAAATATGAAGATGATGGAACATACACCGGTAGTGCCGGTAATAATTGGGCAATTTATTGGCTTGCGGGTCTTGGTGATGCTCTCAGTAGTATTCTGAGTGATTTTCCATGCCAATTTATTCACGGAGTGCAAGCTACACCAATCTACGGAGTACAAGCCAAACCGAACAACCTGCAACCGCTCACTGAATCCGACTGGAAACCTGCCGCCGGGAAAAGCGAGGCGAAATGGACCGACGGCGTGTTGGAACTGACCGGCGGAAGCGGGATGGTGGAAAGCGTCAAAGAATACGGCGATTTTGTGCTTCAATTGGAATACCTTACTGAGAAAGGGATCAATAGCGGCGTGTTTTTCCGCTGTATTCCTGGCGAAAACATGAACGGGTACGAGTGCCAGATTTTCAATTCACCGCCGGACGGCGATTATGAAAAATTCATCGGCACCGACACCGGCGGGATTTTCCGGCGGCAGGTCGGACGCAATGTCGGTCCGAAAGACGGCGAGTGGAACTACCTGACCATTGCCGCTCGGGGCCCGAACATCGCCACTTGGGTCAACGGAATTCAGGTGACCGACTGGACCGATACCCGTGAGGAACACCCGAATCCCCGGAATGGCAAACGCCTTGCACCGGGCACAATTCAGCTCCAGGGGCACGATCCGAGCACGAAAATCCAGTTTCGCAACTTTCGGATCGCGGAAGAATAACTTTTTTCAATTTTTACAGGAAAAATTATAAATAACCCCTTGCCAACACTCGTCATTCAGTGTATAATAGTGGTATGAGAGGCAGGGGGACTCACAATTTCGTCAGTTTTGACTGGAAAAATGAGCCTATCTGTCAACACAAATTACAGTACGTTGGTTGCGTCGCATACCTTGGGAGCGACGATGAACCGAATTTCGGAGACAGCTCGTCAGCTTTCCACCGGTGTCGCAGTGACGCCGAGAAGCGATCCGGCGGCGTTTATCGCCGGGACGCTTATGGAAAGCGAGGCACTCGTTGCCCAGCAGGCGGCGAAAAACGCGCAGCTGAGCAGTGCCGTGTTGTCGATTGCGGAATCGGGGATGGGGAAAATTACGAACTTGCTTCAAGAAGCGAGAACCTTGTCCGTCGCTACGGCAAACACCGGAGCGGTTACGCCGGACATGGTTAACGCATACCAACTGCAAATGGACGGAATTCTCGGCTCGGTCAACCGGATTGCGAGATCGACGAGTTATCTGGGGATGCCGCTTTTGGACGGTTCTTTTTCGTTCAAAACCGCGCAACTTGGAACCGACGTCACTGCATCACAGCAGACGACGATCACAATTCCGAACCTGAGTACGTCGGCTTTGGGTGGAAAGCAGGGTTTGCTGCTCGATGTGGGGAGCGGCGGCCCGGCGAGTTTAGCGACGAATCCGGCTCTTGCCGATTCGATCCTAAAAAGCTCATTGTCCGGCGTACTCAATGTCCGGGCCGATATTGGAGCGATACAGAAATATACGCTCGATTTATCGCAACGATTCATGGAGGATTACATGGCCCAATTGATTGGAGCAAAATCGCTCCTCATGGACACCGATTTTGCCGTTGCGACTTCAAGCCTGAACCGGGATATGCTCTTGGCCCAAACGGGCATCAACGCACTCGGATTTTCTTCACGTCAAGCTGGATACGCCGCCTCGCTGCTGATGGGGTAAGTTTCTCGTTCCCGTCGAACAATCCTTTCCGCCGTTTTTCGGCCAAAGACCCAGAACAGGGCCGGGCGGACGAAAAATTCCATGAGCGTTGACGTTATCAATCCGCCGACGATGACGGTGGCTATCGGGTAGAGGATTTCCCGGCCCGGCGTGTCGGGCGAAAGCGTAATCGGTAACAAGCCGAACATGGCTGTCAAGGTGGTCATCAGTACCGGAGCGACGCGGTTCCGACCGGCTTTGACCAGCATTTCCTTCGTGAAAGATTCGCCCTCATACCGAACAAGGTGGAAATAATGGTCGATAATCAAAATGCCGTTGCGAGAAGCAATGCCGCAAAGCGAAATCATGCCGACGAGATTCGGAATCGACCGGCTCTGACCGGTCAAAACAATCGCGGCAACGGCTCCGATCAGGGCAAGCGGCAGGGCCGACATGACCTGGAGCGACATGTTGATCGAACCGAACATCCGATAAAGCACGAGCAGAATGCAGACAAGTGATACCGCAGAAAGCAGGATCAACTTTCGTGACGATTCCTGTTCGCTCTGGAAAAGCCCGGTCGTTTCGAGGTGGACACCATCGGCGGTCAATTCGTTCCTGTAAGGAGCCAATGCCCGGTCGATGTCGTTCTTCACGTCAACCGCTCCACGTGTAAGCGAGTTCATCTGGACCGTAATCTGCGGTTGGCCCGCTTCATGGTCGATGCGGCTCGGCCCACTTGCGTTCGCATCAATCTCGGCGACGGCGGAGAGCGGAATGAGCGTTCCGCCCGGCGTCTGGATCGGCATTTGAGAGAGGGCTTCCAGATTTTCGCGGTAGTTGTCCGCCGCGCGCAGGACAACGTCAATGTTGCGCTTCCCGTCCAGAATCTGCGTCGTTACGATGCCCTGCATGGCCGTTTCGATGGTCGCGTTGACCTCTTCGGGTATAAGGCCATAAGTCGCCAATTCATCGCGTTTCAATTTGAACCGGACCTGCGGGATGTCCTTCTGGATCGGATCGATACGCGGGTTGCCGATGTCGGGAATCCCGGAAATCAGCTGTTGAACCTGTACCGCCCGGCGACGCAACAGGATTGGATCATCGCCGCGAATCTTGATCGCAATCTTCGACCGGGTTCCTGTACGTAAATGGGCAATCAGGTGCTGGAGCGGCTGATCGTAAAACGCAACGACGCCCGGCAGATTTTCGGACGAAATCACCTCGTCGATGTCGGCGAAAATTTCGGCGATGCCGCGACCGGAATTCAGGTCCACCGTACACATCATTTCGGACATGTTGACGGGCACGGCGTGTTCGTCGAGTTCGGCCCGGCCTGTCTTGCGAACGACGGCGGTGATACCATCGATCTGTAACAGCTCTTCGGCAACCTGTGTACCGAATTTCTCGCTGGTTCTGAGCGAAGTGCCGGGCGGGAGCGAAACGTTGACCTGCGGCGCACCCTCATTGAACGGCGGCATGAAATCCCGTGGAAGCGTAACGAAAATCATTGTCGTAACAACAAGCACGAAGGCGGCACCAGCGAGAACCGTTTTCGGGAATGTCAAACTGAACCGGATCGCCCATTCTGCACAAATTTTCGAGATTTTCAGAACAAACGTCTCCTTGTGTTTGTGCCGCTCGGCCTTATTCGGTAGCAGCAGGAACGCAAGCACCGGCGTTATGGTCAGCGAGGCGACGAGCGAGGCGGCCAGTGAAACGATATAGGCAATGCCCATCGGAGCGAACATCTTGCCTTCCATGCCGCTCAGGAAAAAGACCGGAAAAAACACGATTACGGTAATAAACGTGCCATTAACAATGGCGTTACGAATTTCCGCACTGGCATGATAAACGACGTGAATGGCCGCATCACGCTTCTCCGGCGGTTTCTGGAAATTTAGCCGCAAACGCCGGTAAATGTTTTCGACGTCCACGATGGCGTCATCGACGAGTTCCCCGATGGCGACGGCCAAACCGCCGAGCGTCATCGTGTTGATCGACAGTCCGAACCACGCAAACGTCAGGCACGTGATCAGGATGGAAATCGGGATCACCACTATCGTGATGAGCGTGGTGCGAAAATCCATCAGAAACAGGAAAAGCACAATCACGATCAAAATGGCACCAAAGTAAAGTGCCTCCTCGACGTTGGCAACCGCCATGTTGATGAACGTTTTCTGCTGGTATAATGGAGCGATTCGGACATTGGGATGCGTCAGGTTAATCGACTTCTGGATGTTGTCAGCAACCTGCAAAATCTGTTCGGAAATTTTTCGCGTGTCGCAACCGATCTGTTTTTCGACGATCAGCACCACGGCGGGCCGGCTGATGGTCGTACCATCGGTATTCTTGATGTAAACGCCGCTTGATCCGACTTTCGGGGCCGGCGCAGCGGTGATGTCGGCCACCTGGTGCAGTTGAACCGGCGGATCGCTGTCCCCCTTAACCACAAGGTTTTTCAGTTCGTCCGGCATTACCACACGGCCAATCGAACGGACGAGTATTTCCTGCGGCCCCTGATCGGTCAGGAAACCGCCGGTTACGTTACGATTGCTTCCTTCCAAGGCACGCTGGAGATCGTCGAAGGTAACACCATACCGGAACATGTCGTCAATACGGGCAAGCACCTGATACTGCTTGACATCGCCGCCGATGACGAGCACTTCCGAGACGCCGCCGCTGCTGAGAATCCGTTTGCGTACCGTCCAGTCGGCCAGCGAACGAAGTTCCATCGGCGAGAGTTCGTCGTTTTCGTCCCAAATCGTCAGGTACATGACCTGCCCCATCATCGACGCCATCGGCGCCATGCGAGGCACAATGCCGTTCGGCAGTTGACCGGTCGCCAGTTGCAACCGTTCATCGACGATCTGGCGGCAGCGGATCGCGTCCATGCTCCAGTCGAACTCGATGGTCAGCACGACAAGCCCGGCGGTCGTATTGCTGCGAATCGACGTAACGCCCGTCGCGCCATTGAGATAGGTCTCAATGGGCGTCGTAACGAGTGTTTCGACCTCTTCAGGAGCCATACCCTTGCATTCGACCATAACAATCACACGTGGTCGGCTCAGGTCCGGCAACACATCCACCGGCAACTGCGTCGCCTGGTAACCGCCGACAACGAGTAATATGGCCGCAAACACCAAAACGATAAAGCGGTTATTGAGCGAAAATTTAATGAAGTAGTTGAACATAAATCAGAGACGCAATCGTAAGATTGCGCAAATGTGCATGATGGCTAATGAACATGGTCGCCGTGTTGGATGCCACCACCGCCGGCGGTTTTCTGGTTCGCGGCGTCAAGAGCGGCGAGGAGGAAACTTGCTCCTTTCGCGGCGATCTTTGCGCCGGGAGATAGGGCACCATCGTTGGCGATGACGACGACGTCCTTTGTTTGATAAATCACATGAACCGTCTTTTTGCGCCAAATTTTCTTGTCGTCCTCGTTGCCGACCCACTCGAATACGCACATCTCCTGGAAATCCCTGGCGACGGCATCAACGGGCAGGACGATGCTGTTCGGCAACGGTTCGACTTCGACGTTCAGCTCGCAACGTTGCCCCGGTTTGAAATGCCACTGGATGTACCGGCGCGGATTGCTTTCGTCGTCCACCTCATAATCGGTGAAACGGTTTTTCAAATCGACGTAAAAGAAAAGCGTGCCGCTGGCCGTGTCGATCTTGTTGTCGATGGAACGCAAGAGCAATCCATCGATGGTATCACGGGTGTCGTTCCTTTCAAAGACGGCTGAAACACGGTTTTTCGACGCCAAAGCACTTGCGAGAATTTTTTCGTCGACCGCAAAGGCTTTGCCCCGGATTGCAAGTTTGCAGTAATCGGTCAATCGGCAAAGCGAATCGCCAACGGCAATGTTTTTGCCTGTGGAAACATACAACTCATCAACGGTAAAAATATGCTCTTCTTCGTCCGCATGGGCGGCGGAGGCGATATTCTCCTCATTCTCAATGGGGGGCGCGTAAACCGTCATGGTGCGAATAATCGTGCCGTTTTTCTCCAGCGAGTCCGTGATGTTCTTTTCGCTCAAGCCCTGGAGCAGAAGGATGTTCTTTTGAATTCCGATTTCCGAATCGATTTTGATTTTTTCGTACTCCAATTCCCGGCGTTGTCCCGAAACAACCAGCGGATCAAATCTGGCAAGCCGCTCCAGTTCGGCGGCGTTGATTTCCCGCTTTTTCAGCAGTGCCAAAAATTCCGCCTGGGTTTTCACCAATTCCTGTTGGTTGAGCAGGATGTCGAACAGCGGTTCGTTCGGTGCGACGGCAACGCCGGATTCGTGGTGAATTTTCGTAACGACTCCCGAGACCGGCGACGGCACGGTAATCATCGAAAAGCCGGGCCGCTCGGCAACGACGGCGGGAAACGTGAGCGATTTGTAAAAATCGACCGCACGGACCGTCATCATTGCGGACTCGTCCAGACCGATATTCCTGGTCGCCGCCGGGCTGATCGCAACTTCGACAACCTGACTCTGAAGCAACGGGGCAACGGTCTCCGCATGATTGTGATCATGATCGTGGTCAGATGGCAGAAAACGCTCAAACACAGTCCCCTCGAACATCGTCCGAACCGGTTCCACCGTCAACGCCAGAACGTAGACTGCGAAAACGACCAAAAAGCCGAGCAACACGGGGCCGAATAACTTTTTCATGGTGTCACCAGATTTGGACTGAAGATGTCCCGAATGGCACAAGCGGACAACGATTCAAAGCCGAACGAAAAAAAGGTTCCCCACCAGAATCAGTGGGTAAAAGTTGGTAGTAAAAACCGCCGTTTAGGCGTATCCGGTCATTTTTTAGGTTTTTTGAGGTATGTGGAACAGAAAAGTATTGTGTAAGAACCTGTCTGCTTGTCCAGCAAGCAGA
>CAZNVM010000482.1:0-22597 GCA_964576215.1 uncultured Planctomycetaceae bacterium | reverse complement strand
TCACGATGCAAAACTCGCTTCCGGCGGTTGGTCAAACCTTACCGCGCAGGCTCAACCTGCAAGGTTCTCATGAAAGGCTTTAACATGCTGACTTTTACATGACTCTACTCCTCTCTGCGGGCTTAATCTTGCCGCACCCTGATTCCCGAAAAAAAAAGGGGAATTTTCTTGATTTTCCTCTGTTTTTTATTCCACCCTTATTGACAAAAATAGCGATTCGTCGTAATATTGTGTGGGCCTCTGGGGTGGTTCGTTGGAATTGTGGGAAGATCGCAAGCAACGGTACCCTAAGGCTTCTTTGTTTTAAAATGTGGTTTTTAGGCAATTTAACAGAAAGGCTTTTCAATGAGAAAAACAAACAATGGAAAGGGTTTTACCCTTGTCGAACTTTTGGTCGTTATTGCGATCATCGGTATTTTGATCGCCCTTTTACTTCCCGCCGTCCAGGCGGCTCGTGAGGCGGCTCGCCGGATGCAGTGTGTCAATAACCTGAAACAAATCGGGCTTGCGTTACAGAACCACCACGATGTACTCTTCGGCTTTCCGAGCAACAGTGTGATGCAGAGAGAAGGTACCTATTACCGCCAGGGCGGTACCTCGGACACCTACAACTACGGGCGGATCAGCTACATGGCGGCACTTCTGCCTTACATGGAACAGTTGCCTTTGTGGGAAATGTTCTTCAATTACTGTCCGTTCTCCGATGCTCCTGCCACCTCCATCACATCGAACGGAAGATGGTCGGCCGCTGCGGGGTCTTCGCCTACAGATCCGTGCTACGCGGTTACGCTTGCCGTTAATTACTACCCCAATGCGGCACAGCGGAGATTGTGCCCGTGGTACCAGCAGATTCCCGGAGTTCTCTGTCCCTCGGACGGAAAACATCCCATTGTGTTCACACTGGATCCGCCCACCGAACTCCAGCCTAGTGGCGGCGGTACCAGCCAGCCCGGTCTTGGACAAAACAGTTACATGGCCTGTTCGGGGGATTGGCCGGATGCTTCTCCCTACTCGGTAAGGGGGTCCGCCACAGTATCCCAAGGTGCGACTGTGGGACTGTCAAATTATACAGTTAACCCGCGGTCTGCCTTTGTTTACAGAAACATCATGTGGATGAGTAGAACCCCGCCGACCTTACACGTAGACAAGCTGAAAACGTTTGGGGACATCGGTGATGGATCGAGCAACACGATTGCCGTCGCGGAGAAATGTATCGGTGAGTTCAACGGCGACAATACTGCCATCATAGGTAGCACAACGTTCCAAGGAGCCCAAGGTCAACCGAAGTTACTCAAACGAGCCTACGCTATTGGTGCGAGCGTTGCCGTCGCGCCTTATAATACGGATAGTCCGACGGTCTCTGGCGTTCCCAGTAATTGCTTGTCGTCCGCCGTCAGTCTTGATGGAAAAACGTACAGATACAGTGCCTCCGGCGAAATCGCTTGCTCTTGGGCAGACGGATCAGCCGCTGCGTTCTGCACGTTTTCGACGATCCTTCCGCCGAACTCGCCGTCATGCTACGGGTTCAGTACGAATCCGCTCCAACGGATTCTCAGTTCTGCTTCCAGTATGCATACCGGCGGTATCAACGCGCTGAAGTTTGACGGATCGGTCAGTTTCATCAGGGATTCGATCGACACGGTCTCCACGGGAGGTCTTGGTATGCTTGCTGTTGCTAGTGGCCCGTCTCCTTACGGTGTTTGGGGAGCATTGGGTTCCATCAGCGGCAATGAAACCAACCACAATCCCTAATCGGGTATGACGTTTTTCTCCCCATTGGGGAGAAGAATAGTTGGCGTCCCCCCGCTCCCTTTGGGAGGGAGGGGGGCAAAGTTTCCGATGAACAGAGCCGTAATCGTAAGATTGCGTTGGTTTTCGCGTAGTCTCACGGTTGCGGCTTTGTTTGGTAAGAACAAGACAGTTGTCATTTAACTTCCTTCCTTCAATCCATCCAACACCCAGCAAACTATGCAACTCAGATTATTCGTTATTTCGTTGTTCGTCGTGTGCCTTTTCACCGGATGCCCCGGTCAGAATCGTCCTGCGGGCATGCCTGAACTCTTTTCGTGTAAAATCACGATTACTCAAGGGGGACAACCACTTCAAGACGCTCTCGTTGACTTGGCACCGGAAGAAGCGGCTCTTGGCTGGACTATCACCGGGATAACGGACGCGAAGGGCATTGCAACAATCAAGACCCAAGGTATCTATGACGGTGTGCCGGCAGGGGCGTACAAGGTCTGTGTCTCGAAAGCAGAGTCTGCGCCGTCGAAATTTCCGCCGCCGACAGAGAGTGCGACAGCGGCACCTGCAGCTTGGGATGAGTGGAGACGTAATGTCGAGACGGAAATAGTTCCGCGATACAGCCTCGTCAAACCAGAATACAACGATAAGACTCAAACTCCCCATTCAATTACGGTCACCAAGGGGAAGAACAACGCGACGTTTGACGTCGGCGAAGCGATCAAAGAGGAAATCAAGTGATTGTGCGCGGCTCTGATTGGGCGCGGCTCTGATTGGGTTCACCTCTCAAAAAAATGTTCAAACTGTTCCCATTCTGCCTTTTTTTGCTTTGTGTAACAGCGACCGTTCCGGCGGGCGAAACTCTGCGATTCCAGATGCACCGCATCGACACCGCAAGAAGGGAAGCCTGCGGCGTCGCCGATTTTAACAACGACGGCAAGCCCGATATCGTTGCCGGGGAATACGTTTACCTCGCACCCGATTGGGAGCGTGTCAGAATTCGTTCGATTCCCAGCGATATTGACGAACAAGGCAAAGGATACTCGCACGATTTTGCCAATTTGCCGATGGACGTTGACGACGACGGCTTCGTTGACGTGATCGCCGTGGATTGGTTCAGCCAAAAATCGGTCTGGTTCCGCAATCCGGGCAAAGATTTATCCGGCGGTAAGCTCTGGGAAGAGCATCTGATTGAGCAAAACGGCAATTTCGAGTCCGCCGATTTCTATGACATCACCGGCGACGGCAAAGCGGATCAGATTCTTCCTGCCGTGACGCGCACCGTGTGGTACGAAAAGACCGCACCGGGCAAATTCGCAATTCACGTCGTTTCCGACAAGCCGAGAACGTTCGGCGGCGGTGTCGGAGACATAAACGGCGACGGACGGCCTGACATTTTGCGGCCCGATGTTTGGTTTGAAGCTCCCGTCGATATTCGCGGCGGCGTTTGGAAGGAGCATCCGCTCCACCTCTTCGCCGACGAGCCGGAGATGCCCAACAAGGACACGGCCCAGCTTTACGTTCTCGACGTGAACAAGGACGGCTTGCCGGACATTATCGCAAGTTCGGCCCACGATTACGGGCTGTTTTGGTTTGAGCAGGTCAAGAGCGGCAACGAAATCACCTGGAAAAAGCATGTCATCGACAGATCGTGGTCGCAGGTTCACGCCGTGACGGTTGCTGATCTTGACGGGGACGGCGAACTTGAGATCGTCGCGGGCAAACGTTTCATGGCCCACAACGGCGGCGACCGTGGCGAGTTCGAGCCGCTCGGCATTTACTACTACAAAGCGAAATGCAATAATACTCAGGTCGTTTGGGAAAAGCACATTATCACTTACGACGAAGGGATCGGGGCCGGAATGAGCATCATCGTCTGCGACCTCAACGGCGACGGTCGGCTCGACATCGTAACCACCGGAAAATACGGCGGACCGGTTTGGTTCGAAAGCTTGAAAAACGATAAAAAAGCGGTGGAATAACCACCTCAAAGTGTAAACGAAATGGTAATGAAACGGAAAAAAAGTGTTGAAATTTGAGGGCATCGGGCATCGGGAATCGGGAATTGGGCATCGGGAATTGCAGGAAGTTTTTCACTTATCACCTATTCCCGATGCCCGATGCCCTTGACTGTTTTGAGTCACCATTTGTTTACGGTTTGAGATGTTCATCTGGAACAACGGCTTGCGTTTGGTCAAAGGAGACGTGGCGATTGACTTTATACGTCGGCAGCCTTGCGGGTTCGTTTCTCATGCCCATTCGGATCATTTGGCCAAGCACGAGACCATCCTTTGCACGCCGGAAACTGCGGCAATTTGCGAATACCGGCTCAAAAGGAAAGGCAAGGGGGCGAAAGAGTACAAAAAAATGCCGTATTTTGAACCGATTTTCCGGGACGGGCTGAAATTAACAACCTATCCGGCGGGGCACATTCTCGGCAGCGCGATGCTTCACGCCGTTGACGAAGCGACCGGTGAATCGCTCCTGTACACCGGCGATTTCAAGCTCGGACCGTCGGCAACGTCGAAGGAAGCCGTTCCCGTTTACGCCGACGCACTGATTATGGAATGTACGTTCGGAACGCCGCAGCACCGCTTGCCGCCGCGTGAAGAGACGATCCCAATTTTTCTCCAGGAAATTCGTAACACGTTCGAACAGGAACGAACGCCGGTCGTTTACGCTTACACGCTTGGCAAAAGTCAGGAAATCACGAAAATCCTGACCGATGCGGGGATTCCCGTACGACAACAGAGGGACATTTACAAAATCAGCCGGATTTACGAAGCATGCGGCGTCGATCTGGGGGACGTCGTCCCGTGGAACGAGCGAATCGCCGCCAACGACCGCGTGTTGATTATTCCGCCACGCAATGATCTTATCCAGACGGAAACGGAGCCGGTTACGTTCGCCGTTACCGGCTGGGCGATTGAAAAAAACGCGAAATACCGTTACGGCGTCGATTATGCGTTTCCGATTTCCGACCATGCCGATTACGATGACTTGATTCGCATGGTCGAATTGGTCGCGCCGAAAATCGTTTATTGTACACACGGTCCGGACTCGTTCGTCGACCGCTTGCACGATCTCGGTTTCAACGCCAAACCGCTCGGCAAATCCTGGCAAGCACGGCTGTTTTAATCAGGTATCAGGTATCAGGTATCAGGTATCAGGCAACAGGCCCGATTTCCGATTTCCTCAACCGAAATATTGCCGATACCGCTCTTTACTAAAATGGTGGAATAAGGGATAATCTCCAATCGGACTTGGTAACCGTGAATCTAACCTGCGAAAAACTTGTGAGCGAAACATTTTCTCCGAACCCGTCACCCGGCCAGCGTACCCGAAATCTTAACGACGTTCTTCAGGAGTTCGGGCAGCATTGCCGCTTGATGCAGGATGAACTCGGCAAAGTCATCATCGGCCAACAAGCGGTCATCAAGCAGATATTTGCGGCGATTTTTACCCGGGGGCATTGCCTGCTCGAAGGGGTGCCCGGTCTTGCGAAAACGCTCATGGTTAGCACAATCGCAAGAATTCTCGACATGGATTTCAAGCGAATCCAGTTTACGCCGGACCTGATGCCGTCGGACATTACCGGAACGACGGTCCTCGACGAAGACGATAAGGGGAAGCGGAATTTCCGTTTCGTCCAGGGGCCGGTGTTCACGAACATTCTGCTTGCGGACGAAATCAACCGGACGCCGCCGAAAACGCAAGCGGCCCTGCTCCAGGCGATGCAGGAGCGGGAAGTAACCGTTGGGCAGACGACGTATCAACTGCCCGACCCGTTCTTTACGATTGCGACGCAGAACCCGATTGAGCAGGAAGGAACTTATCCGCTTCCGGAAGCGCAGCTTGACCGTTTCATGTTTAACATCAAAATCGATTACCCGACCCTGGAGGAAGAAGAGCGGATTTTATCGACGACCACTCGCGGTGAAAAAGCGGAGATTCGCAAAATTATGAGCGGCAAAGTCGTTTCGAATTTACAGAAACTCGTCGGAAGCATCGCGGTAAGCCAATACATCGTCCAGTATGCCGCCCGATTGGTCCGTGCAACCCGACCGAAAGACCCGACGGCTCCGAAAATGATCCAGGAGCTGGTCGATTGGGGGGCCGGACCGCGAGCCGGACAGTACCTCATTCACGGCGGCAAAGCGATTGCCGCGATGGAAGGACGTTTTTCCGTTTCCATCGACGACGTTCAAAGCGTAGCGATTCCCGTCTTGCGACATCGAATCAGCACCAATTTTCAGGCCCAGGCTGAAGGAATGTCCAACGAAGCGGTGATCGAAAAACTTCTCGAAACGATTCCGACACCGCCGATTGAAAAATTCGTTTAGGATGTTCGCCGGAAAATCATCGGTATACTTGAGTGGCTTGATTTTCTTGTCCCGTAGGGACGCAATGCCGGCGGAAAATTACCGTAACGCAATGTGATCGGCGTTTTACAGGTCTATCAAACAGAACACCGGCAAAGCGGTAACGATTAACGTTTCGAGAACTGGGTTCCACGGCGGGCACCGCGAAGACCGTACTTTTTGCGTTCGACTTCACGAGCATCACGGGTCAACAGGCTCATCTCGCGGAGCTTGGCTTCGGTTTCCGGATCGAATATCTTGAGGGCACGGGCAATTCCGAGCTTGCAAGCATCCGCCTGGCCGGTCGTTCCGCCGCCGCTGACAGAAATAATCACGTCCACTTCCGACGTTTTTCCCGTTGCATTGAGAGGGGCCAAAACCGCTTGGCGCTGTTGCTTCGTTTTGAAGAAATCCTCAAGTTCCCGCTTGTTAATGCTGATCTTGCCGACGCCGGGACGAATACGAACCCGTGCAACCGCCGATTTGCGGCGACCTGTTCCAAGGCTGTCGTTCTTACCGTTTCCGTCAATAATGAAATCGCCCAGTTTAACCATCTTTTTGAAGTGAAAAATGAGAAATGAGATATGAGAAATCCTACTTTTTGGCCAACTCGAGAGCTTTGGGCATTTGAGCCTGATGCGGATGCTGTTCGTTGCTCTTGTAGAGTTTCAGCTTTGTCAGCATTTTGCGGCCGAGTTTGTTTTTGGGGAGCATCCGGCGGACCGCTTCGCTCAAGACGAGTTCCGGTCTGGTTTCCATCCGTTCCCGGGCGGATTGGGTACGAAGTCCCGTCCAACCGGTGTACCTGGTGTATCTTTTCTGGTCGAGTTTTTTACCGCTGAAAACGACTTTGTCGATGTTGGTAACGACAACGTAATCACCGGTATCGACATGCGGTGTGTAGGTCGGGCGATGCTTTCCCATAAGAATCATCGCAATATCACTTGCCAAACGCCCAACAACCTTGTCGGTTCCATCGACCAACCACCAGTTTTGCTCGACCTCATTCGGCTTAGCCATGTACGTTTTGTCCATCTGTCAACCTCTGTTCAATGACGATCTATTCTAAAGGGGAACGGTATATTTTCACTGGGAAAAGTAACAGGATACTGTCAAGTCCGGTTTTGGCAAGGGGGAACGGTAAAAATGAGAAATGAGAAATGAGAAATCATTTCACCGCACAGGGTGCGGCGGCTAAACCACCTGCTATTCCTCGTTTTCCTCCGCCGGCAGTTCTTCTCCAGCGAGTTCCCCTTGGTCGATCAGCAGGAAACCGCTCCAGAAGAACGGGTGGTTCGCTTTGAGCGGTTCCTCTCCGGCGACGGTTTTGACTCTCGGCTCTTCGTCAAAATGGATCGAACGATTCGCAACGGTCATCACGGCCTCCTTCCACGCTTTCGGGGCGGTCTCCGTTTGGTAGTTCCGCAAAAACTCGCTGACCAGATCGTAAGAGACCGTTCCCCCCTGATTCCAGCGGGTCAACAAAATCGTGTGCGCTCCGTTGGCCTGCATTGCCAGAACGGAAAAGAAAATTTCGCTGCCATTGCCGGTTTTGATTGCGGTTTCGGCACTGGAATGAAAACCGGGCAAAACGATCAATCGCGGACCGCCCCAGGGGAGTTCAAGCCAAGATGCGATTCCGCTGGAAAGTTTCGCCTCCGAGCCGAACGGGTTCCATGCAAGCGGACCGGCTTTGCTTTGCGGAACGTCGCCAAGCACGACCAACCGTTTCAACTGTGTTGCAAAAAGTGTGTCCTTACCCGGGACTTTGGGACTCGACAAAATTGTGAGGTTGGCAATATTTTGGCTCATATCCGCCGCTTTGGTCAACGCTTTTTGCGGATCGTCTTTCGGAAAGAGTTTTCCCGCAACGACAACCGTTTCGACATCGACACCGTGCCCCTGATTAACCGGTACACCGAGCGACGCCGTCGGAGCGTACCGGAGCAACCATTTTCCGTTGTTGGCCGCGATGAACGGTCGTAATTTTCCGTCCGTGTCGGTTACGCAAAGCGATTCGAATGGAACGTACCAAATCAAATTGTCGGGAACGACGACCAATTCGGTGAAATTCGGCTCTTTGGCCGTTTGTAACAGAATTTTGAACAGGTTGTTGCCTCTTTTTTTCCATTCGAGTTTTTTCTCTTCATTGGTGGTCCGTTTCACGTCTTCCCGTAAATCTTTGGCGGCGATTTCCCTGACGGGACCGGTGTTTCCCAGAGCCGTAAGATACGCGGAAATCGGTGGACGCAGTGCGTCGATCTTCGCGGAAATCGGCCACATTTCGTAGTCACTACGGTTAATCATAAATCCGTACAGCCGTCCTCTTGCCGCGAAAAAAACGAGCAGGGAAGTTCCTTCGGGAAGTTGGTCCTGAATCTCTTTGAGCGTATAAAACGGCGGAAAGACGACCGGCGATTTGATCCGGGACAGCGCAATCGAGCGGAGCATGACTTCCTGCAAAACGCTGACTTTTTCCAGGTTGCCGTAGAGCGACGCCAATTGTTTCGATTGTTCTTCCGTCTGGGGAACCGAGGGAAGCGATTGAAGCCGCAAGCGAAGCGTTTTGGCCTGCTGGGAAAGTTTCGCAAAGTCCGGAAACGCAAGCATCAATTCCTGACGGTCAAGCTGATTCTGACGCGATAAACCCGAAACCGGCGATTCAAAAATCGCCCGAAGCGAAATCAAGCGGTTTCCAAGCGGAATCTGCGAGTAGAACCGTTTGCGGCGTATCCGTTCCGAAATTTCAAACGCCTGTTCGGTATACGAAAGACTGACGGCGGTGTCGAACCAGAGTTCGTAAATATCTTCCCCGGCCGGCGTCGGCGGAAGAGCGTTCTGGACGGCCAGCGAATCCATCGGTTGAACGATCCAGTCCTCGGCGGTCGGCTCCCGGAGCAGGTATTCGTAAAGTTCCAACGCTTTCCGTGTCGTGAACGCTCCAGTCGTCGTAACGCGGCCCGAGGAGTGCAAAAACGCCAGGTGTTTGATTTGCGAAACCCAAAGTGAACATTTGTTCATGTACCCCATTGCGACGGTCAAGTATTTATTCCCTTCAACCAGATCGCCGGGGCGTCCCGAAAAGTAGGCCGCTCGCGCTTTGAGGTAATTCCAGCGTCCGCCGTACCGTCCTTCCCGGAGAGCACTGGTTTTCATTATGCCTTCGGCGTCCTTCAGGTACTTTTGAGCGGCAACGGGATTCCCGAAGGTCAACGCTTCGTCGGCAGCCTCCTCCATCAAAGAAACGAGGACGAAAATATTGGCGCAAGCGTTCTTTCCCCGTCGGTTCAGAACGCCGGCGGAATGTTCCAGAGCGGGGACGAGAAAACCGCACGGCTTCGTTCGATCCACAAGCCGCTGACAAATCGCACTGTATCGGAAACTCTCTTCCAGCGTGATCGGATCGTTGAAGTGGTACGCGGAAATTCCCGCTTCGTAGAACAGGTCTGCCGCTTCTTTTCTTTTTTCCGCCCGGAGCTGGATTCGTCCCATTTCGCAAAGGGCGATTGCCGTCAGGGGGTGTTCCAGTTGACCGGGCATCACGCTTGCTTTTTCCAGAACCCAATACGCCTCTTCGTCTTTTCCTGCGGCGGCGAGAGCGAGTCCGTAAAGCACTTCGACCCAGGTTCCGGACCAATGGTTCGCCAGGCCGGGTCGACCGGCCAGTTTTTCGACCAACTCGTCGTTGCGGCGGTCGAATTTCGACATGGGGCCGAGAATTTCCGCCCGGTGTCGTATCGCGTTCGCCAAACAACTGAAGATTTCCGGGGCGTTGATCGGTACGAGCATATCTTCCTTGATAATTCCGACCTTCCCTTCGAGTCGGACGATATTTTGGTTCGCAACGACTTTGATATGGTAAATTCCCGGAAAACTTCCGAACGGATTCATTCGGTTCGAGATTCCCCAAGGGGCTTGTCGGCGGGGAACGGGCGAAACATTGCTGTTGACGTTCAAATACGTTGCCCAATCCGGAAAGTCGAAATAAACGTTGAGAGCTTGATCGTACGCTTCCAGGGCGTGTTGATAGTTTCCTGCCTGAAACTGACATTCACCGATCATCGCGTAATAGCAGATGGAGTCGATCCACGGATTTCGTCCGAGGGTGCGTCGGGTGAGGATTGCGTTGAAGTTTCGCATGGCGTCATCGAAATCGCCGTTGGAAAAGCGTTCCCAAGCGTCGTCGTACTCGGGACCGGGAAGCGTACTCAGTTGCTGGGCGAAAACGGAACCGGCCAGGAAAAACAGGACGAGAAAAATGAAATTTCGGAGCATTTTCTGTTTGGTGGGAATAGGAAATCGGGAATCGGGAATCGGAGAACGTTTTTCACTTATCACTTATCACTTATTCAAGGTCCTCTTGGACCATTGTTTCTTTGTAAACCGTTTGGATTGTTTGAAAACCGATGCGCAAATAAAGTTGAACGGCGGTGTGGTTTTCGGCGGTAACGTGCAGGACGACCTTGCGAATGCCGCTTTGCTGGAATCCGAACAACGCTTTGCGCACAATCGCTTCGCCGAGTCCCCGACGCCGAAAACCCGGTAGCACGGCGACGTTTTGAATCCCGCCCGTGTCCGGCGCATGTTGCAAACCCTGAATGGTTGCGCAGTATTCCCGCCGCCGCGAGTTCGGTTGCGGTGTCAGACCGATCAACCAGGTCGCCGCCGGGAGAAAACCGGTCCGGGATACAATCGTGTCCATGAGCCGCTTGCAGTTGTCGAGCGTGGAAAACGACGGAAAAAGATCGGCGTCCCTTTCGTTACAAAAACTGCGGTACTTGACTTCCGCATGAACGTTCAAAAGTATCGGCGACCACGGTGCCCAAACGAACCCGACCGGCAGCGCAGGATGTTCCACCGGCCGCCGACCGAGATCGTAAACCATTTGGTAGCGTTTAATGTACTGAAAATTGGCGGTATCAAGCATCAGGCGGCAGACGGCAGGTGGCAGGAAAGGGAGAGGCTACAGGGTGTATACTAACCGTAAACCCAATCAGAGCCGCGCACGCGGTAAGCGGTAACCCCGGTGGTAACGTGCAAACCGCTTATTCCGTGCGCGGCTCTGATTGTTTGTGGTTCGTTGACGAGTTCAAGCAAAAAAACACCCCTTCAAAAAACAATTTGTACCCGGTTACTGAAATTCAAACGCCCCGATGTCCGGGGCCTTGCCGACGTTGCGAGGCCGGCCCGTGATGTCGGTTTGCGGCGTCGTCTCCGTGGCAACCCCGGCGTCAATGGCCGGACTCCCTGCCAGTAGCGGCATCACCGGAATACCGTTACCAAAATCCTTAAGCTCGCCGAGTTTTAAGTCTTGAAGTGCCAGGGATAGGTTATTCTGATTATAGGCTTGATTATGAATGATATTGTTGAAAACATTCAATTTTCCAACAGTGTTATTGTGAGTGGTAGTATTAATAATGATATCAGGAATATTTCCGTGATTTCCCGCGATAATGGAGTTCGACAATGTTACCTCCTTGGCATTGAGCCTCTCTTCGCCGCCACCGCCGCCGACACAGAGACCACCCCCCTGCTGACTGGAAGAATTGTCCACCAGAGTCAAATGATCTAAAATGATCCGGCCTCTTCCGCCAATCTGGAGGGCACCACCGAATTGGCCGCTCGCATTGCCGACCGCGAAGAGATTGACAATTTTATAGGTTTGTTCGTCATCACTGCCATACAGGTGTATTGCACCATGTCCCGTTGACTTGTTGTTGAGAAGCGATATGTTTTGCAACTCTGCGGCTTTCATGTTGTGGAGATACATACCGCCGCCACAATTGTTGCGCAGGACGACGTTGGTAGCGAAAATCGAAGAATTTATTGCAAGCACTCCTGCCGAACTATCGGTGTATAGCGTGGTACCCTCCTTTTTCGACTCTTCAAAAATATCAGGATCGTTATTTCGATTCCTTTCAAAAAGTACATCGCGTAAGACAAGGGTACAGTCTTCTCTACAGCCAATTCCACCACCCCCAAAAGGGGAATGCCATCTGTGCTTTTCAACGGGAATGCAGGCATTGTCGATGAAATCGCAATGGAAAAACCGGCCAGTCGAGTTTTTGTCGATAGACACCGCTCCACCATGTTCATCGACCACCTGTCCGTTTGTAAAAACGACACCGGCAAAATCCGCATGGGCACCGTCCCGGACAGTAAAAATCCGATCTTTCCTGCCACCATCCAACACCAACTTTTCCGGGCCGAGAGCGATGAGTGCGACGCCCCCTTTTTCTGCTGCGTTGTGCTCAATCTTCAGGGGATCGCCGCTCAACACAACCCGACGATTCTCCTTCGTCGTTCTCACGACAATAAAATCGTTTGCCTTTGTTTCCGCCGCTTGAGCAAGAGCCTGGCGCAAGCCGTTTTCCGACGGCGTTGGCAACACGATGATATTGGCGTCCGTCCAGTCAAGTTCGGAATATTTTTCTTGCAACATCCGCTTCTCGTCGTTGGAGAGCGTTGACAAGTTCTGCGGTGGTGCCACCGTCATGGCAACAAGATTCGGTCTTGACGGCGACCTTGCAAGAAAGAGACCGAGTAGTCCGAACAGCAGCACGCAACCGACGGCAACGCCGATCATCCAACCTTTTTTGTTTTGGAAATCAAAATGGGCCGGGATTAGTGAACTGTTCGTACGGGACGACGGCAACCAGGCCGGTGGTACCGTTTTTCCTGTTTCCTGATCCGACGGCAACAGGCCCAGCAGCCTGTCGATTTCCGATATATAGGGTTCGGATTCCGCCTCTGCCGGCTTCGTCGCCAGGGCCTTGACGAACGATTTGCAATCGGGAAACCGGTCTTCCCGCTTCTTCGCAAGTGCTTTACGCAGAGCTTCGTTGATGTAAGCCGGGTACCCGGGAATCGGTTCCGGCTCGTCATGCAACACGCATTCCCGAAGAACACCGGCATCACTCCCCATGAACGGCGGATGCCCGGCAAGCAGTTCGTATGCCGTTACCGCCAAGGCGTACTGGTCGGTTCGGGCATCCTGCAACCGACCCCGCCACTGTTCCGGTGCCATGTAAGGACGTGTTCCGGCGGTGCTCATTTCGACTTCGCTGAACCGGGTCATGCTGGTCCGAATCTCTTCCGCAAGTCCGAAATCGATGATCTGCACCCCTTCCTTCTTGCCGATCATAATGTTTTGCGGCTTGATGTCGCGGTGAATGACCTTCATTCCGTGCGCATAATCGAGCCCCTTGGCAATGGCCCAAAGAATCTGAATGGCATCTGCGGATGGCATCCTGCCTCGTTTTTCGGCCTGCTTCCGTTTGTATTCGTCAAGCGGAATGCCGTCGATATATTTCATCACGAGGTAGTAACCGTGTTGCGGATCGGTAAACAGACCGTAAACGGGACAAACGTGTTGATGTTGAAGCTCATGGACTTTCCTGAACGAGTCGCGCACCCCTTCCATCGCTTCCTGGACATGCTGGATTTCTTTCGGCACGAATTTGAGAACGACGAAGCGGTCGGCGGTCAGATCGTAGGCTTTCCAGGCTTCGCCCATCCCGCCGCGACCGAGTTGAAATTCGAGACGGAAATTGCCGCCGAGCACGCTCCCCGGCGCAAATCCGCCCGGTTTTCTTCGCACGGGAGCGACGTCGAATGACACCGCAGGCGGTTTCGGTGGTCTTGTGGGATCGGTTGGCATGCGTTATTGTTCGTCAGGAGATGTTAGTTCGATTTCCCGGATTCGTCCGTCGTGGGTGTCGGTGATTGCGGAGGCGGTTCAGGTTCCGCTTTCAGCAAATCAATCTCATCGGTCAGCTCGTTGATACGGGTTTGAAGGTACTCATACTCCGAAGTGTTGGGGGATTTGTCCAGCAGTTTCAGTTTTTTCTGAAGCGATTTCAATTCCTGTTCTTTCATTCTGACAAGCATCGTTGCATCGGCGGCTTGCGAGTGTGCATGTTCGAGTATCACGGCCCCGACGCCGAGCATGACCAGCAGTACAAACATTGCGGAAAGCAACGTCGTTGCCAAAGCCGTGTTTTTTCGTATCCAACGCCAGATTCTTTCCCGGTGTGTCTCTTTTCGCACGCTCACCGGCAGGTCGTCGAGCCAGTTCAGCAAATCCTGATAGATTTTTGCCGCCGTTCGATAACGCCGGCTCGGTTCCCGGGCCATTGCCGTCAGGCAAATCGCCTCAAGGTCTTTTGATACCCCTTTGACGGCTTCCGACGGGTTTTGCGGCGTTTCCCGGAGAATTTTTTTAATGACTTCCAACGATGTTTCACCGTTATAAGGCAACTGGCCCGTCAGTATCTGGTAAAGAATGACGCCAAGACTATAAATGTCGGACTGCGGCCCCATGAGAAGCGGATCGCCCAGAGCCTGCTCCGGCGACATGTAATACGGAGTGCCAATGGCTTTACCCGCTTCGGTGATGTCAGGCCGGTTGTGTAATTTTTCCGCAGCAATATCCCCCACCTTGCTGTCACCACCTTCCGCAAACGGTTTGGCAAGTCCCCAGTCCATGACGAGCGTTTCACCGTGTTCGCCGAGCATGATGTTGGCCGGTTTCAAATCGCGGTGAATAATCCCTTTGTCGTGCGCGAACCCCATCGTTTGACACACCGAGGCAAAACGGCGAATCAGGTCACGAAACGCCGCCGCTTTGGCTTCACTCTTTGCCGGCAGGGCGTGACATTGTTGGATCGCTTCCTGAAACGTCTTGCCCTGCACCAACTTCATGGTGTAATACGGTCTTCCTTTCGTGTCCGTACCGCAAGTATGAACCGGGACAATACCGGGATGTTCGAGCCGGGCCGTGATTTCCGCTTCGTCAAAAAACCGCTGTACGAGTTCTTCGCGGTCTGCGGCACTTTCGAAAAGCTCCTTCAGGGCGACTTCACGATTGAGATTTTCGTCTCGTACGACGCTGATTTGTCCCATCGCACCGCTTGCAAGCGAACGGACGACCCGATAGTTGCCGTACTCACTGTGATCCGCCGATTCCCGTGGTTTTACCATTAACGAGGAAGACGTATGTTCGATGGTGGCATCGACCGCAACGTGGGATGCAGACTGCGACGGCGACAAGTGCGTTTGTTCCGCATCCGGCAACGGGACGAGGAGATCACGGCCACACTGACATCGGATATTCCGTTCGGCAAGCCGGTCCCTGACTTGATACGTCTTCCCGCACTGGCAACGAAAGGTAATCATTGGGATAACACTTTATAGGGCATAGGGCATCGGGCATGGAGCATCGGAGTAAGACGGCAGACGGCAGGTCGCAGACGGCAGAATCTCTTTTTTGAATGCCTGAAGCCTGCCGCCTGCCGTCTGCCGTCTTACTCATCCTCCAGGTCGGTCATTTGGGCCATCAATTCTTTCAAGCCGCCGAGTTCGGGCAAGTCCATGCTTCCGGCGAGGGATTGCATCATTTCCGAGTGTTTTTCCCGTGCCTGATCCATTGCCTCGCTCATCGCGGTAATGAAGAGGTCTTCAAGCAATTCGGCGTCTCCTTGCGAAAAAACCGCCGGATCAATCGTGCAGTTAAGGATTTCGTAAAGTCCGTTGACTTCGATTTTGACCAATCCGGCACCGGCGTCTCCGATAGCTCGAATTTCCCGGCATTTTTCGTTCATCTCTTTGACCTTATCGCCGATTTGGTGCATCTTTTTTATCATCGACCCAAGGTTGGTAATCGCGCTAAACACGTTGTTTCAATCCTATTCTTTAAGTGATTGTTGAAAGTAACTGCCCCGTCGACCGTATTTTACCCGCTCCGTTTTTTTTCGCAAGTGATTGTGGACTAAAGCACCAAACGATAAGATTGGGAGCGGGCATCAGCCGTCTGCCGTCTTACTCCTATTTCCTATTTCCATGAAACACTTATTGACCGTTCTTCTGTTCGCCGGTTTCTGTCTTTCCGCTTTCGCACAGGAACCGCTTGATCTTGGCTCGAAACGGGAGTTGTTCGTCGATGACTACCTGATCGGCAAACTTGACAACTTGTCCCTTCAACTGCATGAGCCAGTGCTACGGGATGTCTGTTTCAAGTTTGACCTGCCCTGGGAAGGTTTGTATTGCGGCTATGTGACCATGATTCACGACAACGGAAAATACCGGGCCTACTACCGGGGCGGTCCGACGAAAGGAAGAGATGGCGATCCGTCGGAAGCACTCTGCGTTGCCTTTTCCGACGACGGCATTCATTGGACCAAACCGAAACTTGGCTTGGTCGAAAAAGACGGCTCGAAGGAAAACAACGTCGTGATGACGAACATTCCCCATTTAATGCACAATTTTGCGCCGATGATTGATGAACGGCCCGGCGTTCCTGCGGAAGAACGTTATAAAGCACTTTCGGGCACCATGCACTCCGGCGGTCTGTTTGCATTTTCGTCGCCCGACGGTTTGGTTTGGAAAAAAATGTCCGAAGAACCGGTTCTCGGAAAACTCGAACAGTACGCTTACTCTTACGATTCGCAAAACGTGTCGATGTGGTCCCCCGGCGAAAATTGTTACGTTGCTTATTTCCGTGTCGTGTTGTCCCCGTTCAAACGATACATTGGTCGTGCAACCAGTCCGGATTTCCTCCATTGGGAAAACGTGGAAACGATGGAAGTGATTCACGATGGTCAACCGGCACCATTCGAGCAGTTCTACACCAACCAGACCGGCGTTTATTTCCGTGCGCCGCACATTTACGTGGCAACTCCGGCCCGATTCATGGAAGGGCGGCAGGTCTTGACCGCCGAACAGGCCGCTGAAGCAAAGGTCAATCCGGGCTATTTCAAGGATTGTAGCGACGCCGTATTGTTGACTTCACGCGGCGGTAACCGATATGATCGAACGTTTATGGAACCGCTCGTTCGACCGGGAATCGGTATTCAGAATTGGGTGTCACGAACGAATTATCCGGCGAAAAATATCGTTCCGACCGGCGAGACCGAAATGTCGCTTTACGTCAACGCCAACTATGCGACGCCGAACTCTGAATTGCGTCGTTATACTTTCCGGCTTGATGGTTTCGCGTCGCTCCACGCACCCTACCAGGGAGGAACGTTCGTCAGTAAGCCGTTAACGTTTTCGGGAAAGAGACTCTCCCTGAATTTTTCGACTTCGGCGGCGGGGGGATTGAAGGTCCAACTGGAACAAAGCGACGGGACGCCCTATCCCGGCTTTTCGTTGGACGACTGCAAGGAAATCATCGGCGACGAAATCGCAAGGGACGTTTCGTGGCAAGGCGGTACCGATGTCTCCTCTCTGGCCGGAAAAATCGTACAAATTCGCATCGTCATGAAGGATGCCGACCTCTATTCTTTGAAATTTGAAGAATGAGCGGTTGTATGGTATTCAAAGTGTAAACGGATTGGTTTTGAGGCCGGAAAAAGTGTTGAAATTTAAGGGCATCGGGCATCGGGCATCGGGCATAGAATTATGGGCCAATTATGACTTGTTCGACTCTCATCTACCGACGAGGAAAAGGTGGAAAATACTACTGTTTTTCCTATGCCCGATGCCCGATGCCCTTGACTGTTTTGAGTACCCTTTCGTTTACGGTTTGAGTGATCATGCTTGTTGAAAAACCTGTTTCGGTATAAAAAAAACGCCAAAAGCGGAATGAACGGAAAAGTTTACGGTGCGAAAGTTCATGGCGTTTTTGGTTTCGGAAGCGTTTGTTCATTTCCCCGATAGAGTGCGTGTCCAAGCCGGTTTTTGGAGGAAGTGATTTCGCCGACCGTTTCGTCTTGCAGGAACACATTGACGTAAGAACCGAACAAAGCGTCGCAGTAGTCGGCGGAATGGACCAAAAGAGTTTCGAGCGACATCGGCGGTTTCGGTGCGCCCCAGTCCGGAAATCGGGCATGCGTCAAGACGATATGTTCCAGATGCGTTTGCACCTGTGGTTCCAGCTCGACGAGCTTGCCGTAATCCCGAACGAAATCCCGTCCGAGAACGGCGTGTCCGATCAAGTCCCCTTCCGTTGTGTGATGCGAAGAAATCGCGTCGGTTTGCAACTCCCGGATTTTGCCAATATCGTGCAAAATCGCGCCGGCAACGACCAGCGGTTTGGAAAAAGGAACCGGTAACTTGGGGTACGCCACAAGATAATGGTCCGCAAGGAAAACCGCCGTTTTCGTAACGTTAAGCGTATGTTCCAAAAGCCCGCCGACAAACGCATGGTGATAATTCCGAGCCGCTGCGGTTTCCTGGATTGCATGTCGATAATCCTTGAAAACGAGCGTGATCAGATTCAACAATTTCCCTTTGCCGATATGTTTTTTGGCAAGCGCGAGAAGTTCTTCGTACATCGCTTCGGGTGAAACTTGCGAGCTGGGCCGACAAAGAACCGGATCGAACCCATCCTGTTTGTCGGAAGGCATGGTTTCACGAATCCGGTGAATTTCCAACTGCTTGCCGTATTTTTCCGTAACTCGCAGTTTCGTCCGAATTTTGTAATACTTGCCCGGTTCCCAATTTTTTTGACATTCGCCGTAAAGCGGAGAGTCGGCCCAGATGGGGACCGACGGAATTTCCCGATTCGCATCACGAAACACGACGGAAAAGAACGGTTTCCCGCTTTTCGGCGTAATCAATTGCTTTTCCGTCAGCAACACAAAAGCATCCGCCTCCTGTTCCGGCTCAAGATCGGAAAGTGTCGTAATCATAAGCTCCCCGCACAGTTTATTTCAAAATTCCCGGTTGGAATTGTTCGGCGGTCCAAAGTTCGAGCAGCGCGGTGTCCGACTGATCGCCGCCGTGGAGCGACCGCTGCCAGGGGATCGTGTAAACCAAAAGCATCCCGGTGTTGACTTCCGCAATGTAAACGACCGACTTGGCGACCTGCCAAAGCGATGCGCCCTGACTTTCCGTACTGACTTCGCCCGTAACCATTGTGTACTGCGGCGCAACGGAAAGCGGCATGGTTACGTTTTTCAACCGTAAAACCTCAGCCAAATCGCTGTTGATGTTCCGTTCGTAAAGCCCTTGAAACTTCCCCTCTTTTTTGGACAACACCCCGGCGGAAAGCCGACCGGTGAGCTGATCGAGACAGTACACGGCCTCCACGTCCGGAGCGACGTAACCCGTTGCGAGTATGAGGCGACCAGAGCGATCGGACGCCGCCGCCTGAATGTTCCGCTCCGGAACCGGATGGCGACCTAAAAACAGACCGAAAGCAAGCATCGCAAACAAAAGTAATGCGAAACCGTAGGAATGGATTTTTTTCATTGGATTTTCCCGTTCTTCAAATGATTTTGGACGAAAAGGTGATTTTCAGAAAGAGTAACCAAGTCTGTCATGGATTGAATCACATCTTTGATTTCTTGAGGAACCTCTTTAAATCGTAACCTGAGAATGGCCCGTATTTCGCCTTTCGCCTCGCCTTCGGCCTTTCCTTTCGCTTCGCCGAGTACAAAGCCGTCACGTAACATACTTGGTGAAATTGTTTCTAACATTTGGGTGTCGCTACGATTTTAGGTAGTTTTTCGTTTTGAAAACTGGGGAAACAACCTTATTTCCACCTTATTTTTTCTTGACAAAACAACCTTAGCGACGAAAACCCACGAAACCCCAACCTTATTACCCAATAGCACGCCAGTAGATCAAACGCGATTGCCTTGCGTTGCAGGAAATTTCGTCCGAACTTGTCGTGCGGGCTTCTGAGTCACTGATCAGATTTTGGTGTAATGTCTTCAGCCATGACATGACATCCTACCGCGCCGTCCACGTTTTTCAAGAGGGAAAATCAGTCGGGTGCATAAAAATCATGGCTCTTACCCGGTTCCGGGTTGATGGAATTTATGGTGTAAAACTTACCCAAATTGTCATGAATACAAAAGGAAAAAAGGAAAGACTTAAAATAGCTGATTTACGTATGACTTTTTGGTAAAATAGGCAGATATTATTGTCGGTTTTATGTTTTGGCCAAATCGTCAACCCGGAATCGGTGAAGAGCCAAGGCAAATTGCCAATTTTACCTAATCCCCCCAATCGCGCAACCGGGGATTTACGCCCCCCTTTGCGGTTCGGATTTCAATTCGTTCAAAGACCTCAAGCCGAAAACCTGAAGAAAGTATTTGGTCGTCCCGTAAAGAAACGGGCGTCCAAGATCGTCGCTGCGGCCAACGATTTTCACCAAGTTCTTTTCCATGAGTTGCCGAATCATTTCGCCACACTGTGTTCCACGGACCGATTCGACACTTGCCCGCAAAACCGGTTGCTTCAGCGCAATGATCGCAAGTGTTTCCATTGCGGTTGTACTCAAGCGAACTTCAATCGGCACTTCCTGGAGTCGAACCAGCCAGGGAGCAAATTGGGACCGGGTCCTCAACTGAAATCCTCCGGCGACTTCGACAATCTGGAAGGCACACGGCTGTTTCGAATACGCTTGCCCCAATTCCTTCAGCAAACGGCGAACGCGACCGGCGTCGGCAATTTCCGCATATTGGGCCAATTTCCGGCTGGAAAGCGGTTCTCTCGCCAAAAAAAGCACCGACTCCAATCGGGCAAGTTCGTCCGTTCGCTTCAGGTTTTGCCAACGAGAATCGTCCGATTCTTTCGGTACAGAAACAATTGCTTCTTGGAAAAATTGTTCGTCTCTTGTTTCATGTGTCTTGTCCCCCGTTCCTTTCACCCAATCGAGCTGAAAAATCCGCTGCGAACGAGTTTGACGCCGTAAAAGAGGATGCAGGTTCGATATTCTCATGGTTCTCTTTTCATTGGAAATCGTCCTTCGTAAGCCCTTTTCGTGGAACGGGATTTCAGGTAAAAACCGAGTAGCACCACTCCGCCTAACACGGCCAGGCTGACGTTTTGCGAAACGGTGAAGCCTGTTCCGAGAAACGAACCTTCGTCCGTTCGGATCATTTCCTCGATAAATCGGGCAATCGGGTAATACGTGATGAGGAGCAGAAAAACCTGTCCGTCTTTTTTGCATCGCGGCGAAAGAAACAGAAGCAAACCGCTGCCGAACGCCGCGAAGAGCGAACTGTAAATCTGGGTCGGGTGGACCGGCAACACCTCAAGGACCAACGGAATCATGTAGTGGTGGAACGGCGGCGGCGAATCGGTTACGACAAGAATTTCCTGCTGCCGGTTGAGAATTGCGTCGTTCATGAACGCGAAAAGTTCCCGCTCTTCTCTTACGGGAAAAAGTTGATCCTGCTCCTGGTTCTTCCAGCCCAGTGCGAGAACGGTCATTTCCTTTTCGAGTCCGATCTTTTCCGCCTCGCAGCCCGGTCGAACGGCCTCGATCCTAAGCCTCGACGTTTTGTCCGTTCGTTCTTCCCGGAATTTCAGACCGCCGAAATACGTCTGATGGTGAAGCAATTGATGCAAGTGAGCGGGACTTCCTTGCGGAAAAGTGATTGCCCAGGGAAGATCACACACGCCGCCGAAACAGCAACCATTCATCAGGCAACCGAGCCGTCCGATTGCGATTCCGAGCAAAAGTGCCGGAGCCAAGAGATCAAGCGTTGCGAGAACCGGCAATCTGTTTTTCAGGAGAAACACGGTTGCTCCGAGGGTTCCGCCGATGATTGAGCCGTAAACGACCAAACCGCCTTCGGTAATGCTGACGAGGCTGATAAGCGTTGCCATAAAATCGGGTTTGCGGATTTCCGGCCAGTATTCGATCACGTAAAACAGCCGTGCGCCGACCAGTCCGCAAATCACGCTCCACAGGGAGAGCGAAATGATGGTGTCCGGCGGCATGTTCCAGAGTTTTTTTCCGCGATACATGAGCAATCCGACGGCGGAAACGATAGCCAGGAGCAAAAAGACGCCGTAACCGCGAATTGGAAAACCGTCGGGAGTCGAAACGTTCGGAACGACGTAAACGATCAGTGCCTCAGCGACCACCAACATCGGGAGATAACCCCAAGCTTCCTCGTCCATTCCGTGTTTACGGATTCGAGCGGCAATGGCAACGACCGTGGACACCAAAACCGTCCAGAATAAAATGCCGAATCCGAACAACGGAATCCCGAGTACCGTTGCCGGAAGGTATAACAAAGTTTGACGCATAAAAAAATGAAAAAAGAGGAACAAAGAATGATAAGTAAAAAATGCAAATGATGCAACCGCCCACCCCGGCTAACCCTCAGTCCGTCGACAAGTTTACGATTTTTACTGATTCTGGGTATCTAGTTTACTCCAGCAAAATTCACACGAAATACTGATTGACTTTACACGCAACTCGTTTAATTGCAATGTGTTACATATTAAGGCAACCCTTGATTTAACAAAATTTTCGGTGTGTATTTCACTCTTGAATTTCAAGGGTGCTGGAGTAAACTGGATACCCAGATTCTGCAATTTGTTCCGCATTTGCTGGTGATCCCAGACTTGTTTGGAGAGAAACCACTGTACGGATCGCACGGGAACGTTTGCCTGCAAGGCGATGGTTTCACAATTTTTCCGGGGCAAGTTGGAAATCAAGCCGGTCGTGTACATCCGAAAATAATCCCTCGCCCGTTTGTCCGCCGCACACGATTGGAAGCGATTGAGAAACTGTCGCAATTTGGTGC
>CAZNVM010000481.1:0-5362 GCA_964576215.1 uncultured Planctomycetaceae bacterium | reverse complement strand
CGCAGGCTTCCAGCCTGCCAGTGAGTTCGTGCGCAGGGCGGAGACTCCATTCCGCAACCTTCGCGCAGGCTGGAAGCCTGCGTTCCCAGGGACTTTGCAATCCTCCTGAATGCCCCGGACGGCTTGTTGACAGTCTCCCTTCAAACAACTAGAATACGCAATCGGTCGTCCGCCGCTCATCATTTACCGTTCACAGGGATCATGCAGGAAGTCGCACAAATCGTTTGGTATATCTTTCTCGTACTCATCGGGGTCAACGCGCTCATCATCGTTCACGAGTTCGGACACTTCATCGTTGCGAGGATGTGCGGCGTGCGGTGCGACAAGTTTTATATCTGGTTCGATATTTACGGTCTCCGTTTCTTCCGCTTCAAATGGGGAAACACGGAATACGGGCTTGGTATTCTCCCGCTCGGCGGATACGTGAAAATGTTCGGCCAGGAAGATAACCCCGGCCAAATCGCCAAGGAAATCGAAAAAGCTCGGCAGATCGCAGACAGGAGACAGCAGGCCGCAGAAATCTCAGGAGAAGAAGAATCTCTGCTGACGGCCGTCTACAGTCAGCCGTCTGTGGAAGCCATGGCAGAAGCGTTGTACGCGAAGGACAGTTATCTTTCCAAGAGCGTGCCGCAGCGTATGGCGATTATCTCGGCGGGGGTGATTGCGAACCTGATTTTCGCCGTGATTTGCGCAACGGCGGCGTTTATGGTCGGGTTTACGCAGCAACCGTGTGTGGTCGGAGCACTTGTTCCCGGTTCGCCGGCTTGGGTTGCCGGTTTGCAAATCGGCGACCGTATCGTTACTGCCGACGGTAAGGAACTGAAGGCGTTTGCCGAAATCATGGACGCTCTCGTGGACGGTGATGCGGAAAACGGCGTCCGGCTGACCATTGAGCGGCCCGGTGAAGAAAAACCGATTGAAAAGGTGATTGTCGCTTCCAAACGTGAAGGGGCACTCATTCCCTCCATCGGAATCATCTCCGGGCGGGTTACGGAATTATTTCAAGACGCCCCCCTTTCTGCGGACTTGAAAAAAACGTTGCCGGAAGATGTTGTTGCTTCGCTGCAAGAAAATCGGCGGCTCGTCGCCATCAACGATCAACCGATTGAAAGTTACGCCGATATTGTTCGCATCCAGGAAACCTTCGCCGATCAGCCGCTCACGTATAAATTCCAGGGGGGGTCCGGAAAAACGGTCGTCGTTGAGGTTCCGCCGGTTCCAATGAAGGAACTGGGAATCCGCTTTCAAATGGGGGAAATCACCGCCGTCAGGCAAGGTTACGCTTCAGAACAAGCGAGAATCAAACCCGGCGGTACGCTCGTCGGAGTCGGCACCGGCGATCTGGAAACGTTTGACCCGTTGAAATTGCCGCAAATCCTCGCAAAAAGAGCGATCAACGAGCCGGAATCCGTGATCCCGGTCAAAATAGACGAAATAGAGAACGGTCCTACCATAGCCTTGGAACTGCCGCTCGTCGTGCATCACGAAAATTTGTACACCTCTTCGCCGGGAGACGCGGTCGCTTGTTCCGCTCTGGGAATTGCGTACAACGTAAAAAACGTCGTCGCCGGTGTTGACCCGGACGTTTTCGCAAACATCCCTATCGGGGCAGTTGTTGAAAGCGTTGAATTTCCCGACTTCGTTCCCGATTTTTGGCTTTCCAAAGCGTCTTTTCTCAAAGTTTTTACAGAAAAGGGCTTTTGGACGAAGGGCTTCCAGTTTGTAGACGTTGGAAAAAAAGTACAGCTTCCCTTTATTCTCGATAATTTCGTACAAATTGCCCCAGAGGGAACCAAAGTCCGGTTGCACACGACGTTCGAAGGAGAGAGCGCAGTTTACAGTCTTGTCGTTCGGAAATCGAACGATTGGTTCAACCCGAATCGCGGGTTCAATTTCGGTCCGGAAGAGTTCGTTGCCAAAGCGGAATCGTTTGGCCAGGCAGTACAGCTCGGATTTGATAAAACTGTTTACGGAACGCTTGCCGTTTACCGCTTCCTGTCGAACATCGGCGGCAAGGTTTCCGCCAAAGCGATGGGCGGACCAGTTACGATTGTTACCGTCGCATACAGAATTGCCTCGCAGGGGTTCGGCCCGTATTTGATTTTCCTTTGCATCATCGGGGCGAACCTGGCGGTGTTGAACATTCTGCCGATCCCGGTACTCGACGGCGGGCATTTGGTGTTCCTCACGTATGAAGCGATTTTCCGCAAGCCGCCGAACGAAACCGTTCAAATCGGCCTCAGTTACATTGGGCTACTGATGATTCTCGGTCTGATGGCCTGGGCGATCTCGCTCGACGTCGGACTGATCTCGCGGTTTTGATAATCACAAACAAAAATGTTCATCACATTCGACGGCGGGGACGGTTGCGGAAAGAGTACGCAAATCAAACTTCTTGCGGAATGGTTGCGGGAACGTGGTATCGAGACGGTGCTTTGCCGCGATCCGGGAAGTACGCCGCTGGGGGACGCCGTTCGGGAAATTTTGCTCCGCCGCAAAGACCTTGAAATCGGTACGACGGCGGAGATGCTCCTTTTTATGACCGCAAGGGCGCAATTGGTCGAAGAAGTGATACGCCCGGCTCTCGAAGCGAAAAAAATCGTGCTCAGTGACCGCTACCTTCTCTCGAATTTCGCCTATCAAAGTTTCGGCGGCGGCGTTTCCCTTGACGCCATGCAGAATGTCGGTCAAGTCGCAACCGGCGGACTTTTGCCCGATTTGGGGTTCGTCCTGGATTTGCCCTACGAAATCGCCCAAAAACGAGTCGGTTCCCGCGGAACGCCGGACCGCATGGAAGGTAAAGGAGAAGAGTACCATAAACGGGTTCGGCAAGGTTTTTTGGAACTGGTCGCACTTGATCCGCTGCGTTATATTCTCTTGGACGCATCGGAAAGTGTTGAAACGACTCATCAGCAAATCCGCAAAGTGGTCTCGCAAACCAGATTCTGAACCTTTGATTAAACTGATTATCTTGATTTACTATGATTCAATCACTATTTTCATAGTAAATCAAGATAATCAGTTTAATCAAAGGTTCAGACAACCATAGTAAATCAAGAAAATCAGCGTAATCAAAGGTTTAGACAACCATAGTAAATCAAGAAAATCCGCGTAATCAAAGGTTCAGACAACCATAGTAAATCAAGAAAATCCGCGTAATCAAAGGTTCAGACAACCATAGTTAATCAAGAAAATCCGCGTAATCAAAGGTTCAGAAATTATTCCATGCAAAATCACATTTTCCCTACCGACTTTCTTCCGATGACCCGTGCCGAGATGGAGGCTCGCGGATGGGAGGAGGTCGATTTCGTGTTCGTCACCGGCGACGCTTATGTCGATCATCCGAGTTTCGCCACGGCCCTTCTTGGGAGGGTATTGGAAGCCGAAGGATTCAAGGTCGCGATTCTTGCCCAGCCCGATTGGCACTCCTGTAAAGCGTGGACCACGTTCGGTCGACCCCGGTTGGGATTTTGCGTCAGTGCGGGGAACATGGACTCGATGATTAACCACTACACCGCCAACCGCAAGGTCCGCAACGACGACGCTTACAGTCCCGGCGGGAAAATCGGGTTGCGGCCCGACCGCGCAACGCTCGCCTATTGCCAACGTGCCCGGGAAGCGTATCCCGGTGTTACGGTAATCGCCGGCGGCGTGGAAGCGTCGCTCCGTCGGCTTGCCCATTACGATTATTGGAGCGATAAAGTCCGGCGTTCGATCCTCATGGACTCCAAAGCGGATATTCTCGTCTACGGGATGGGGGAAAAGCCGCTCTTGGAAATCGCTCACGCTCTTGCCGAGGGCAAATCGTCCGAAGAACTCCGTAACATTCGCGGCACGGTCTACCGGCTCAAAGCGTCGGAAGACCTCCCGGAAGAAGATGAAAACACGCTGCATCTTCCGAGTTGCGAAGAGGTTGCCGAAAACAAGCGGCAATTCGCCGAAATGACCCGGCTCGCTTATGAAAATCTGAACCCGTACAACGCCAAGCGTTTGGTCCAGGAACACGATATGGAGGCGATTATCGTCAACCCGCCCGCTTTTCCACTAAGTGAAGCGGAGATGGACCGGTTTTATGGGTTGCCGTTCACGAAAAAACCGCATCCGGCTTACGGCAGCGAAGAGACGGGAGAAATACCTGCGTTTACCGTGATTAAGGATTCCGTCCCGATTCTTCGCGGCTGTTTTGGCGGCTGTGCGTTCTGCTCCCTGGCAGCCCATCAGGGAAAATTCGTCCAAAGCCGTAGCGAAGAATCGATCTGCGCGGAGGTTCGCAAACTTGCCGACTCACCGGAATTTACGGGAATGGTAAGCGACCTCGGCGGTCCGACGGCAAACATGTACCAGCTCGGTTGCACGAACCCGCAGATGCAAGAACAATGTGTACGAAATTCCTGTTTGCATCCGAACATCTGTCCGAACCTTGCGACCGATCACGGCAAACTCATTCAACTCATGCGGAAAGTCCGGGATTTGCCGAACGTCAAGCAGGTGTTCATCGCGTCGGGAGTCCGAACCGACCTCGCCCAGTTGGACCGCCGTTATCTCGAGGAATTGGTCAAGCATCACGTCGGCGGACATTTGAAAACCGCTCCGGAACATGCCGACCCGGAGGTACTCCATTTGATGAACAAGCCGCCGATTGAGAACTACGTCCAATTTTGTGAGATTTTTTCACAAATCAGCCGGGAAAATGGCAAAGAGCAGTACCTTGTTCCGTACATGATCGCCGGTTTGCCCGGCTCAACGTTGCCGAAAATGGCCGAAGTTGCCGAATTTTTGCATAAAAACGGAATCAAACCCCAACAAGTTCAGGAGTTTATTCCCGGCCCGTTTGAATTGGCAACCTGCATGTATTATACTGGTGTAGATCCCGTTACGGGACAGTCGGTTCGTGTTGCGCGCGGATTGAGGGAACGGCGGTTGCAAAAGGCACTTCTGCTGTATTACGATCCGCAATACTACCACGACGTCAAAACGGCGTTGAAAGAAGCCGGACGTGAAGATTTGATCGGTTTTGAGCCGCACTGCCTTATTTCCCCTTACCCGTCCAAAGCGAACGCCATCCGGCAATCGTCTCGAATCAAGCGATTGACGCGAAAAGAAAATTTAGAGAAAGAGAAGAAAGAAATCAGACGGCAGGAGGCGGAGAGTAGACGGCAGGAGGCAGACGGCAGACGGCAGGGGGAAGGGAGTAGGCGGCAGGAGGCAGACGGCAGGCGGCGGGGGGAAGGGAGAGGGCGGCAGGAGGCAGACGGCAGACGGCAGGGGGAGGGGAGTAGACGGCAGGAGGCAGACGGCAGACGGCAGGGGGAAGGGAGTAGGCGGCAGACGCCAGACGGTAGACGGCGGGAGGAAGGGAGCA
>CAZNVM010000480.1:0-6891 GCA_964576215.1 uncultured Planctomycetaceae bacterium | reverse complement strand
AACGTTGGAATTTCAAGTATTTATCCCCAATTGCCCATTTTAACACGCGAAATCACGGTCAACAGCAAAAAAACAGGAGATTCCATAACTTATTGTACCACAATGGGTTACAAACAAAATTTTATTATACAGTCAAACTATTGTGACCGCTGGTATACGTTTACAATTTGAGATTTTAAAATGGAGCTTATTCGACGTAAAGCATTTGCCCGTGCAGGGCTTATTGGTAATCCTTCCGACGGTTACGGCGGGAAAACGATTTCCGTAATCCTCCGGAATTACCGGGCGCAAGTGACCCTATATGAATGGGACCACTTGGAAATCGTGCCGTCCCGGAATGACGATTCCGTGTTCCGTTCGATCCACGAGTTGGCCCAGGACGTAAAACTTCACGGGTATTATGGCGGTATCCGTTTGGTCAAAGCGGCGATCAAGGGATTTGCCGACTACTGTACGCAGCGGGGATTATCGTTACACGAACGGAATTTTTCAATCCGTTATGAAACGACGATCCCGCGACAGGTCGGCTTGGCCGGTTCGAGCGCAATCGTTGTTGCGACGCTCCGGGCACTCATCGATTTTTACGGTGTTGAGATTCCGCAACGGATTCTTCCGTCGTTGGTTCTTTCCATTGAACGGGAACAGTTGGGAATTCCCGCCGGTTTGCAGGACCGTGTCATCCAGATATACGAAGGGGCGGTGTACATGGATTTCGGAAACATGGAAACGATTGACGGGTTCTCCTGCGGTCGGTACGAACCGATTGATCCGGCGAAGTTGCCGCCGCTTTACGTTGCGTTTTCCGCCGAGTACAGCGAGCCGACGGAGGTGTTTCACAACAACTTGCGGTTCCGCTTCGACCAGGGAGAACCGGCGGTCGTTGACGCCATGAAAAAATTCGCCGAATTGACGGATGCCGCAAAAGCCGCAATCGAGAAACGAGAGGTGTCGGAACTTTCCCGATTGATGAACGCAAATTTTGATTTACGCCGGTCGATTTGTCAGTTGCCCAAAGAGCATATCGCAATGGTTGAGACGGCAAGAAAAGCCGGCGTTTCTGCAAAATTTGCCGGAAGCGGCGGCGCAATCATCGGCGTTTGCGAAACCGGGGAACAATTCGAACGGCTTCAAAAGGAAATGAACACGATTGGCTGCATTTGTATCCGTCCGGAAGTGGAGTTTGGAGCGATTTAACCCCGATCTCCCCCGCTTAGTGGAGTTTGTTCGTCGACTGTTTGCGACGGAGTAATCCATCTGATTTTCTCGTCGGGTAATCCAAAGGAACGCACCTCAAATTGTGGGTTTTGATCGGATGCGAGAACGAGAAGTGCGGCAACGTCCGGATGGGCTGCGCAGTAGGTCTCCACTTCCGTTGGCGGCATGACGTAAAACGCAGTGGAGAGTACATCGGCCAACATCGCTGACCCGGCGACGACCGTTACCATCAAAGTATGCTCCGACGGATAGCCGGTTCGCGGGTCGAGAATGTGACCGTATCGGCGGTTTTGATGCAGAAAAAATTGCTTTTGCGAGCCGGACGTGCCAAGCGATTCGTCGAGAAGCCGGATTTCCGCAAGCCGTTGCTCAGGATAAATCGGATGAGCAACCCCAAGCGTCCAGCCCGGTTCGCTCCGCCGAAAATTACCACGTGTCAAAACGCTGCTTAATCCGCCGTGAATCTGAAAATCACGCATCCCGGCGTTTTCGAGAACCCGGCTTGCGGCGTCCAAAGCCAACCCTTTCCCGACGCAGCCGAAACTCAGTTGAACACCGGGTTTGGTGAACCGGATCGTTCCGGCGGTCTCGTCCAGTTCCACGAATCGCGTTCCGACGGTTTCCAGCGCGGCGGCAATTTCGCCCGCCGTTGGAATCCGAACCTTTTTGTCCGCAAAGCCCCAAAGTTTCCAGAGCGGCGTGCTGGTAATGTCGATGGCACCACCTGTCTGTTCGCTTAAATCCAGACAAAATTGGACCAAGTCGAACAGTTCTTCGTCCAACGAGACTGGGCTAAAGGAGGCGACTTTGTTGATGAAAGAGACCTGGGAATCAGGTAAAAAGACCGAAAGTTTCCGTTCCAGACGTTGCACTTCGTCCAAGGCGGCGAGTGCGATCTCCGTCCCCCAGGGATAAAGCGTTTTGTCGAAGGAGACGGCAAACTCCCCGGCCATCGCTTCACGGCTCACCACTAGAAGCGGAACCGATACCGAATCCAACTCCGAATACTCGGCTTTGCGAAACGACTGAAAAAAATCACGACGGTCCATGAAGGGCATCACTGTACGGAAACAACGAATTGCGTGTTTCACTCACGACTCCGAATCACCTGCGAAATCGCCTTCGTCGGGCAAAGGTTTTGGCACATTTGGCAACCGGCGCACAGGAGCGAATTGATTTGAATTCGCTCGCCGTCTTTTTCGATACCGGGACAGCCGAGTTTCAAACAGAGACCGCATTTTTTGCACTTGTCGCAATCAACAACAAGCGGCGGACCGATCGGCTCACGGAGATGAAGCGGACACGGCGATTGCGAAACGATCAACCACGGCTCCGGTGATTCAATCGCGGTTTTCAGGATTTTCACCGTTTCCTTGATGTTTCTCGGATCGACGACGACCGTGTTCTTGACACCAACCGCTTTGCCGATCTCTTCAATGGAAGCGGCGGCGGTTTTCTCGCCCATGAGCGTAAGTCCGCTTCCCGGGGTCTCCTGGTGCCCGGTCATCGCCGTAATCCGGTTGTCCGCGACGATGATCGTCGATTCCCCTTTGTTGTACACAATATCCAAAAGGCCGGTGATTCCAGAGTGGAAAAACGTCGAATCGCCAACGATCCCGACGATTTTTTTCGGGTTCTTTGCCTTGTCCATCCCGTGCGCCATCGAAACGCCCGCCCCCATGCACAAAAGAGTGTCCATTCGGGAAAGCGGCGGAAGTGTCCCCAAACTGTAGCACCCGATATCGCCGACCACGACGACGTCGAACTTGCCGAGAGCGTAATAAATTCCCCGATGCGGACAGCCGGCACAAAGTACCGGCGGACGCGGCGGTAAAGTCGGGAGTGGAGGAACAGCAGAGGGCGGGGTGGGGGAAGTAGAGAGAATATCCTGTGAAAACTCTCCGATGTTCGGAAGAACGTCTTTTCCGGAACAAGCGATGCCAAGTGCTTTGAGATGTTCTTCGAGAAAATCTTCGAGTTCTTCGACCACGAAAACTTTTTCGACCCCCGCCGCAAATTCCCGGATCAGGTCGTCCGGAAACGGAAAACTCCAACCGAGTTTCAACACAGACGCTTCCAGGCAAGCCTCACGAACATATTGGTAGGCGACTCCAGAGGTGATAATTCCGAGTTTTTTGTCACGCCATTCGATTCGGTTGAGCGGCGATTTTGACACCGCTTGCCGCATTTCGACGAGCTTCTGCTCCAAGCGGACCCGCATCGGCCTTGCCCAAGCGGGAATGGCAACGTATTTCGGTGGGTCTTTGACGAACCCGACAGGGCGTTCCGATTCCTTACGTTCGCCAAGTTCGACCAAAGTGCGGGAGTGGGCAATCCGGGTCGTGGTGCGAAGGATGACCGGGATTTGAAATTGCTCGGAGATTTCGAGACCGTACTTAACAAACTCTTTCGCTTCCTGAGAGTCGGAAGGTTCGAGTATCGGAACCTTGGCGAACTGTGCAAAGCGACGGGTGTCCTGCTCGTTTTGCGACGAGTGCATCCCAGGATCGTCGGCAACGACGGCGAGAAAACCACCGACGATTCCGGTGTATGCAAGCGTCATCAGCGGGTCGGCGGCGACGTTCAGACCGACGTGTTTCATCGTTGCCATTGCTCTCGCCCCGGTTAACGCGGCTCCGGCGGCGACTTCGAACGCAACTTTTTCGTTCGGCGACCATTCGCAATAAATCTCGTTTTTGTAATGAGCGGCGACGTTTTCGAGAATTTCGGTCGAGGGCGTTCCGGGATACCCGGCGGCAACGGTTACACCGGCTTCCCAAGCTCCTCGGGCAATCGCTTCGTTTCCAGAGAGTAAATGTTTTGACATAAGAACGGAGAAAACAGGGACAATCAACAGACTCTTGTTATTGTAATTCGTTTTCTCCCCCTGTAAGAGGGGCCGTCGTTATTTAGGTCGTTTGGGCGATCCGACAAGGTCGACGAAACCGGCTTCGATTGTTTTCCACACGAGTTCCGTCCCGGATTGGACGCCAAACTTTTTCATCAATTTTTCCCGAAGATTGCATGCGGTTTTTTTGGCAATGTTCATTTCTGCGGCACATGTCTCGATCTTTTTTCCGCCGGCAATGAGAAAAAACAACTGGCGTTCCCGCTTGGACAGTTTGTAAAGAGGGTGATCCAACAAATTGAGGCCAATTTGAACCCCTTTTCGCCGGGAATGTCGCAAATCGTTGATTGCATACGGCGAAATGGAAGCACATCGGTGCCTTGCCCGAACAATCCCGTTGAGGATTTCCTGGGCCGAATCCTGAAAAGTCCAATATCCGTGAACGATTGCGTCGCATGTCAGGATTCCTCCGCCGCTACGAAATTGCTCGTCGAGAATCACAATCGTTGCGTCCGGTTGTGCGGTTTGAATCTGTTGGAGGGTTTGGCGCGTTTGCAAGTAGGAATGAGCAACAACCAAAAATGTGGCCGGTCCGTCGATTTTTGCCGAAAAATTGTCGGCAACCCGGACTCTGGAAAAGACGTTAGCGGTCGTAAAAACGGCACGCAGCGACTCGCCGATGAGCTTTCGTGCCCCAATAATCACTAAGGTTTCCGGCAAAAGATCAGAAGACATGTCTTGAACCACTCGAAAAACAAACGCGGCGAACGGCTCAGGGACCAGTACCCCAAGCCGTAACGCCCTGTGTCCTCCGTTATCGAACAAGAGACTGACAGCCATGTGTCACAGTCAAGAAATGATTTTAGAGAGAACCGGTCTTCGATCTTGCAGACTTAGCCGGTCGTTTTTCCACCAGAATTTCCTTGGGATCATCGACAAAACTGCGAAGTCTACTGGACTGGGCCGGATTCTGTAGCTTTTTCACGGCATTGATTTCAATTTGCCGGACTCTTTCCCGGGTAATGGAAAGTTTTTTTCCGACCTCGTCCAGGGTGTAAGAATCTCCATCCAAACCGTATCGCAGACGAAGAATCTCCTGTTCCCGCAATGAGAGGTCCCCAAGAACCAAATCGATTCTCTTTTTGAGTTCCTCACGGTCAAGGCTGGTCAATTGGCTTTCCGCCCGGTAATCTTCCAAAGCATCGCCAAACGCCCCCGCATCCGGCAACGGCACGATTTGGTCCAAAGAAATCGGCGGTATTCCCATTTGAAGCATAAACGTCAAATCGTCTTGGGACATTCCGACTTTTTTCGCCGTCTGTCCCAAAGCGGCCTGCGAAGTCGCCTTTGAAGCCAAATCGCTTCGCGCGAGGTTGACAACGCGATTCATCAGGTCGAGAACATGGACCGGAACCCGAATCAAACGCCCCTGCTCGGCAATCGCCCGATTGATTGCCTGTCGAACCCACCAAGTCGCATACGTGGAAAACCTGCACCCTTTTTTGCAATCGAACTTTTCGACCGCTTTAATCAAGCCGGTGTTCCCTTCCTGAATCAGGTCCAACAGACTCAGCCCCCGATTTTGGAAGTGTTTGGCAATGGAAACCACCAAACGCAAATTCCCGATGGAAAATTCGTTTTTGGCGGCTTCGTATTCGCGTTGGAGTTTTTCGGTTTTTGCGATATGATTTTGGAACGTGGAAGGGGTTTCCAGCGTCCATTTCATGCACTTTCGCAGTTCCGAACGAAGCTCCTCCATTGAAGCGGAACTCTCAAATTGCTCGAAAAACTGGGGAATATGACAGCCTTCTTTCTGCCGAATTCTCTCATGCAGGTGGAGCATTCGTTCAAAAATCCGCTTCATCAGGTCAGCGGCCTGTTTGAGCAAGTCCAAACGCAACCGAAGTTCGAGCAGAAGGGTTACGGCATGTTTTCGCCTTTGACGAATCCGTTTCCACGCACATTTTTTCTCAAGTTGCGAACTCTTGCGGCGAAGGACAATGCAAAAATCCTTTCTGTTTCGTGAGAGAATCCCGCGGAGTGTCTTTAAATTCGGCGACAGTATTTTTTGAATGTGCAATCGGGCCGCCTTGTCGTTGACCGGAATGTCGATCGTCCGATCCACACGCCCCGTTCCATGAGCAACTTGTTCCAGAATGTTGACTGCGTGAGTAATAATAAAATCATTCTCCAGAAAAGATTCCTGGTACTGTTTTCGTTTTAGAGCAATTGTTTCCGTCGCGGCGCACTCTTCCTGCCGGGTCAACAAAGGGGTTCTTCCCATTTGTTTGAAGTAGAGCCGAACCGAGTCTCCGCTGTTGATCAGGTTTTCTTCGTCCTGATCCTCCTCAACCTGATCGTCCTGGTCGTCGCGCCTTTCCATGTCAAGCTCGGAATTCGATTCGAACAAATCCTCAAAGGGTTCGACATATTCGACGTAATCATTAACCGAAACACGGAGCTCTTTTTCGTCCTCATGGTACGAAGTGGTCCCCATTTCCGAAACGTATCGGTCAATCGCATCGAAAAAATAGTTCTCTTGTAGTAAGGACCTGCAAACGGACATCGTTGTTTTTTCCGTGGGAAAGAAAATTCGAGAGAAGAGACAGCCTCTGTCGGGTGAGACATGCAAATTTTGCGCCGATTTGAGCAATTTACTTCCGATTCATAAAAATTCGTCGGAAATAGCAGGAGGATTGCAAAGTCGCTTTTTTCCTGGGAACGCAGGCTTCCAGCCTGCCAGTGAGTTCGTAGGCATCCTACCTGCGCAGTGAGGAGACTCCATTCCGCAACCTTCGCGCAGGCTGGAAGCCTGCGTTCCCAGGGAC
>CAZNVM010000479.1:0-7495 GCA_964576215.1 uncultured Planctomycetaceae bacterium | reverse complement strand
AGTCGCTTTTTTCCTGGGAACGCAGGCTTCCAGCCTGCCAGTGAGTTCGTAGGCATCCTACCTGCGCGGGGCGGAGACTTCATTCCGCAACCTTCGCGCAGGCTGGAAGCCTGCGTTCCCAGGGACTTTGCAATCCTCCTGAATCCTCTCAAAGTGTAATTGATTTGCAATCGTTTTCCGATTACAATGGGGGAGAAGTTGATTTACTTTTCCACTTTCTTTTTTCCGAAGCGATCCCATGCGAACCAAACTGATACTGGCGTTATTTTTCACGATTTTTTCCTGTTCCGTTCTTTCCGCTCAAAACACACTCGAAAAGGAACTCGCTTCGCTTCGGCTTGCGATTGAAGACCTTTCTCAAAAGTTTCCCGACGCTTACGACGGAAAGAAATATCTCGCTCAAATGGAAGCGTTCGAGAAGGAATTCGCTGCCGTGAAAGAGAATTCCGGCCTGGCCGAACGATTCGCCGAATTTCGCCGGGAAGCGTTACTTGCCAATCCGCTGTTGAAATTCGACAAGCTCTTGTTCCGCCGCGCTCAGAACCCCGGTTTGGTGGAGAACTGGATTTCCAATTGTGCTCGCGGAAAAGGAAACTACGGAAACGCTTTGGTAACAATCAACCCGACCGATCCGACCGGGCCGATGAAAACCGTGCTCGAAGGCCCCAAAGGTTCCTTTATCGGTGACATCGCCCTTCACTGGGACGCCGAAAAAATGCTTGTAACCGCACTTTCGGACGACCGAACCTGGCAGGTTTTCGAAGTGAACATCGACGGGACCGGCCTGACACAAATCACGCCGTCCATCGGAACCGACATTGACAACGCCGAAGGGTGTTACGTTCCCGATGGGGCCGTGCTGTTCATCTCAACGGCTTCCATGATGGGCGTTCCGTGCATCGACGGGAGTTCGCAAGTCGGCAACATTTACCGACTCGAACCGGACGGCAAAACGGTTCGCCAACTTACGTTTGAGCAAGATCAGGATTGGTGTCCCGTCCCGATGCCGAACGGACGAATCATGTATCTCCGTTGGGAATACACCGATATTGCCCACTATTTCTCGCGGATTCTTTTCAGCATGAACCCGGACGGAACGAACCAGGTGGAGCATTACGGAAGCAATTCGTTTTGGCCGAACAGTTTGTTCTACGCAAAACCGATTCCGAATCACCCAACGAAATTCATCGGGATCGTTTCGGGACACCACGGCGTTACCCGAATGGGGGAACTCGTCGTGTTCGATCCGTCAAAAGGGCGTAAAGAAGCGGACGGCGTTGTACAACGCATCCCGGGATACGGGCAAAAGGTCGAACCGATCATTGACGATCAACTCGTCGATCATTCCTGGCCGAAGTTTTTGTTTCCGGCACCGCTCGACGAAAACTATTCTCTCGTTTCCTGTCAAATGAACGCTTCCTCCCCTTGGGGGCTTTATCTGGTCGATACGTTTGACAATTTGCTCCTCCTCCGGGAAGAGCCGGGTTACTTCCTTCTGGAACCGACGCCGATTGTCAAGCGACCAATGCCGCCGGTGATTCCGTCCCGTGTTGACCCGGACCAAACGGAAGCGACCGTTTTTCTCACCGACATTTATATCGGGGACGGCTTGAAAAACGTTCCGCGTGGAACGGTCAAAAAGCTCCGGCTTTTCGAGTACAGTTTCGCTTATCGCGGGATCGGCGGACACCAGTATTTCGGGATGGAAAGTTCCTGGGACGCCAAGCGAATTTTGGGCGAAGTCCCCGTGTACGAAGACGGCAGTGCAATGTTTACGATTCCGGCCAACACGCCGATTGCTCTGCAACCGCTCGACGAACAAGGCCGGGCAATGCAGTTAATGCGAAGCTGGTTCGTCGGAATGCCCGGCGAAACGGTCTCCTGCATCGGGTGCCATGAACCGTCCAATACCGTAACGCCGTCGAAATCGACGATTGCCCGGACGAAAATTCCGACGGTGATTGAACCGTTCTTCGGCCCGGCCCGACCGTTTACTTACGAGGCGGAAGTGCAACCAGTTTTGGACAAGTATTGCGTCGGCTGTCACAACGGCGACGAAGAACACAAACACATTCCGAACTTCGCCGATACGAACAAGGGGCCGATGCATTTCTCGAATTCGTACCACGCCGTGGCCCGGTTTGTTCGTCGGCCCGGCCCGGAAAGCGACATTCACATGCTCCGCCCGATGGAGTATCACGCCTCGACCAGCGAACTGTTTCAAAAATTGGGGAAAGGGCACGCCGGAGTGCAGATCGACGACGAATCGCTCCGTAAACTTTACACTTGGGTCGATCTGAATGCGCCGTACTATGGAACCTGGTTCGAAGTCGCCGAAGCGCATCGCGGCAGAGAAAAGTCTGGGCTTCAGGAAGTGAAGCAGCGGTTCGTTGAACTCCGGGAATTGTACGCCAATGTCCAGCTTGATTACGAAGTGGATTCCTATCTTGGGGAAAGGCAAAAGGAAAAAATCGCGTTTGTCGAACCCAAAAAACTTCCGAAAGCGGACTACACCGCTCCGACGGTGGCGAACTGGCCGTTCGACGTGGAGACCGCAAAAAAAATGCAATCGGACGGCGTTTCGTCGATCACGCAAAACGTGAAACTGGACGACCAAACCGTTTTGAATCTTGTGCGAATTCCCGCCGGACGCTTTGTGATGGGGGACGACAAAGGAAATCGTGATGAGCTTCCCCGCTCGGAAACGGTGATCGAAAAACCGTTTTGGATGCTTACGACGGAAGTTTCCAACGCCTTGTACAATAAATACGACCCGGCCCACGATTCCCGGTTCATCGACCAGTGGAACAAGGACCATACGACGCCGGGTTATCCTGCGAACCGACCGGACCAACCGGTGATTCGGATTGACTGGAACGAGGCGACCGATTTCTGCAAGTGGTTGAGCGAAAAGACGGGCCAAAAATTCCGTCTGCCGACCGAAGCGGAGTGGGAATGGGCGGCTCGTGCCGGAACCGGAACGCCGATGTGGTACGGTCCGCTGGACACGGATTTCGGAACGTTCGAGAATCTTTCCGACGAGAGTACGCGGCTCTTTGTAGTGGCCGGGATAAATCCTCAACCGATTCCGCATCAGGATTGGCAAGCGTTCATTCCGCGAGCCGAAGGGATCAACGACGGCCAGATGATCGCGGAGAAAATGGCGGCGTACCAGGCAAATCCCTGGGGACTTTATGACATGCACGGCGGCGTTTGCGAATGGACGGCGTCCGATTACGAGCCGTACCCGTTTACACCGAGTCCGGAAGGTTCGAGCTTGCCGAAAGTCGTCCGCGGCGGTTCCTGGAACGACCGTCCAAAATTTGCCCGAAGCGGATACCGTCGCTATTACGAACCGTGGCAAAAGGTTTACAACGTCGGATTCCGCGTGGTGATGGAGTAGGTAGCCGGGAACAGAGCGCGGCGTAGCGACCGGATCGAACAGCCTGAAGGATGTTTCCCGATAACAATTGCTGCCGTCTTTGGCCATTCCTCGGATCAATTTGAAATATGTACCTGAACGGCGGTCAGTCAATGTCGTATAGGTCATTTCAAAAAAAACGCAACATTGGTCTTGTCTTGGATGTCAATGGAATCACTTGAAATGCCATGAACTGAAATCACACCAAGCAAAAACGAAAGAGGAATTAAAAGCAGGTTCTTTTACAAAATGAGTGGGTAAAAAGTTGTTAAAATCAGGTTTTTTTAGGAATGGGGGAAGTTGTATCCCTTTTGAAATGAAGAGAGACTTGGTTATTTCGAATGGTCGCGGTATGCCTGTGACAAACTCTGAAACCAAACGGATTGGTTAAGCGTGCAGCGGCGAACATCGGCACGAGCGCGGCTACAGTAGCCGCCACTACAAAAGGGACCGGACTGTTGTCAAAACTTGGTATGCCTACATTTGATGCTTTGGCGTCAAAGATTCTCGGACCGATTGGAAAAGCCGCAAGTTATGTGCTCGGCATCTTCGCAAAACTTGCGCCATCTTTCAGTATGTTCGGAAGTCTTATTTCTAAAGGTATCGGATTGGCACTGAAAGGAATACTCGGCCCTGTTGGACTTGTGCTTACCGGTGCCGAACTGCTTAAATATGGTCTGAAAGCACTGAATTATGTTCTTGAAAATTTTAAATGGTCCTACATCATAGATGGATTTAAGGAAATTTTCAAAACGTTGTGGAATGGTATCACATCCGTTGCCAAAGGTGTCGTTAATCTTGGTGCAAGTATTGGACAAGAAGCATACAAGGCAGGTGGTAACATTGCCGCAAATTTAACGTTCAAGAATGAAACTGCGCGAGGTCGAGAACTAGATAAAAAATTGGCAGAAGCTGTTGCAAAAAGTGAAGCATGGGTCAGACAACAAAAGGCCACCAATGAGAGGCTTCAAAAAGCACAGGATGGATATGCAAAAGCTCTCACAGAAGCCAGTCAAGCAGTACAACCATTGCACAATAATATTGTGGCATTACGAAAGGAAAACCAAGAAACATGGAAATTCGAACATTTGTCAGACGAGGGTAAACTGAAATCCATTGGTGAAAAAAGGAGTGGTCTTGCAACTTTTAATGCCAGTTATGAAGGAATGATGGAGCAATTCGACAGGGATATTGAGATAATAAAAGAAAGGGCGCAAAAAGAGAGAAGTAAGTTTGGAATCTCGGATGAGGAACTGAAGAAGTCCATAGATGTTGGTCTTAAAATAAACATTTCAAAATTGTACGACAACTTGCAAGAAGAAATTACTGCGATCAACAAAAAACGAGAAGAAGCACTCGCTGTTTTCGCAAAACAGCACGGGATCGACAAGGACAAGTTGTTTGACACCTACAAAAGTAATGAAGACACCGACTTTGTGTGGCGACGGCAAGAGGAGGAATTGCGAAATGCTATTACACAGCACAAACAGTCCGTTGCCGATTTCCAATTTCAGAAGGATATGAACACGCTCACGTCGCACCCGGAACGAATCGCGGCAATCACGGAACAATGGAAGCGAATGACGGAGGCCGCCGAAGGCTTCGCAAAGACAGATCCGGCAAAACAGCTTGAGCACCTCAAACAAGCGTACAGCTTTGAGCAAATGGCAAAATCGGAAAATGAAAGACAGTGGAACCTCAAACAGTCCGTTGCCGATTTCCAATTTTCGCGTGACATGAAGGACATCAAGACTAAGCCGGAACAGATGAAAAGAATCGCAGAGGAATTCGACAGGTTGATGAAACTTGTCGATGTAGCAGCCAGTGACGACGCAAAATTGCAATTGCTCCAAAAAGCGGACAATCTTGCCGAACAAAACCGTGCAATTGAAGCGGCGACACTTCCGCCGCAAGCAAGGACGACACAGAGTGCTCAAGCGGCGATTACACGGGACAGCACCGCAGCACGAGAACTCGAAAACCGTGTTTTTGCACAATATCAAAAAGAGGAGGTGATAGAAACAAAGAAAAGCAACGAAATGCTCAAACAAGTTAATACCGGTATCGATCAAGTTGCCAAAAATGTAAAAGACGCAAAGAATCCGGTAGAATTTAAAATCAATGTTGCACTTGTCAACTAAGCATCATGGCAATTTTCAGTAATCCCGACACCACAACAACGATCAAAACCGGTAAGACGGGCGAAACTTGCTCGTTTACGGAAACGAGCGTCTGGGTCGTCGATGGCGATAATGACATAAAACAATTGCTTGACAGTTATTTCCTGCCGAAATACGACGACCATCATCCAAAATACAAAGAGTATCGTTGCAATGAGGTCTCGGTGACGAATGTTTTTCCGCGTCAGGACATACAAGGCGGCTACATCGTGGAAGTGGATGTTCTCTGGGAAACGAAAAAAGCAGAGGAGGAAGATCGTAACGGCGACAAAATGACGCCGGATACTCCGCCTTGGCTGTATCCCGTTGAAGATTTGTCCGTTGGCACGCAATCTGTCGAAAAGTCAATGGTCAAAATCTGGGTGCCAGACAAAGAGAACGGCGGCTTCAAATTGGTGCCATTTGAAAATACCGCAGGATCGCCGCTTGTTGGAACTTATACCCATGAACAGTTGGTGTTGAGTTTTACGTGTAACATGCCGCTGGAATATCCAGAAAGTTTTGCAATTCAGTATAACGGTAAAGTCAATGCGGACCCGGTTGTGGTGTGCGGCTATTCTTTTGCTCCGCTACAGTTGCGAGTGGCTTCACTCTCGGTCCGTATTGTTCAACAGCAAGACAAAGACGGAAACGACAATAGTTATAAAAAAATCGCAATACAGCTTATCGGCGAGCCGAACACGTTTTTAACAGAGTACGCCAATGTCGGTTTATTTGTGGCCACAAAAAATGGGCGCAAACAAATTTGGACGGCAAATTACGCGAGTAAAGACGATACAAAAAAAGACGATAAGGAAACAATTGATGATGTCAAAGCAGGTGAAGTTGTTTACGGAACACGAGCCGGATTAGTTAAACAGATCAACGCAGGTAAAGTAGATGCGCTTTCGCTTCAGGCGGTGACGGAACCAATGTTTATTTCAAAAAATGGAAAAAAACTTTCTGCTTTTGAGGACGATGGAAGGCAAGAGCCGATCTATCTTAAAGGCTGTCCGTTCGATATTGTGCCTTTTGCACCATTGGGATTACCACGATAATTATGAGCGATAATAGCGAACAAGACAACTATGTATTTCTCGCCGCTAAAGACGCCGCGTCTGCAAAAAGTTTTATCCGTGGCGCAATGAAGGGGGCCAGTCTTCCGGATTCGATACTGACGAATCTTCCTGATGAAAACGAACCGGTTTTATTCGACTCGCCAGAACCGCGTACCGGCGTCTTGCAAGAGGAATTCAGACAGAATCAGCATGGAACCGGACGAGCCAAGATCAAGCTGCACATTGTAGATTTTCAAAACAGTAACGAAAAAGACGGCTTGCGAATAGAACTTTGTGACGAGGAAGTCGAGGCGTACTGTCCGGTGTTGGCAAGTGGGGAAACCATTGCAAAAGACACGACCGTTGTTCTCGTTTATATCAATTCCCGGTGGACAATTATTCTCGGTGGCGGCGGCACCACCACATCCGGCGAAACCGGTATCATACAGGAACCGTGTCGTCGTCCGCTGTTTCGGAACGTGGAACCCGGCGGCGGTAGTGATAAACCGGATAAACCTGAACCGGGCAAGCCGAAAAAACTTGTGCCTGCCGATAACGTGTTTGAGTGTCTTGGCTCCATCAAGCTGCCCGGCAAGACCTACTCGCCGATCAAGGCAACTTATTACGGCGACGAAAAATACAAGGACAAAGACGGCAAAGACTGCACAAGAGAACCCGGCGAGTTGATGAAAGACAAGGACGGCAAGCAGCTCTACCTGAAAAAACGCGTTCCGAAAACGTCCAGTGATATGCTTGTTTTGCGGCAGGGCGACGATACCAGCCTGTCGATTGAATGGATTTACGCCGATGGCACCAAATTCAATAACGACAATATCCTGCCTTCAAAACCCGCCCCA
>CAZNVM010000478.1:0-7445 GCA_964576215.1 uncultured Planctomycetaceae bacterium | reverse complement strand
ACAACGGTTCCCGGTCCGTGCTCGCTTTGCTCAAAACGGGTGGTCAATAACCCTTTGGTGACCATCTCATTGAGTTTCGTTGTGGCACGTTCTGCCCCTCCCTTTGAGCGATAGGAGCGTTTGGATTGTTGCAATTCCCTTACCGTAATTTCTCCGCCCTTACGTTTGATTGTTTCAAGGATTGCGGTAACGTCGAGATCAACTTGTGCAGCTTCTTTTAAGGTCAGTTCAACGATTCTGAGCGATTCCCTTTTGTGCCACTGTGCGAGTCGAATTGCTTTTTCCATTGTTGCTGCGTTTACGGCCAGTTGATCGGTGTTGCCATTGACCCATTCGACAACGTGGAACACCAAGGCGATTCTTACTGCGTACCCTGTCAGTTTCGGCCATAACGCTTTTTGTGTATCAGATGTCATTTTGTCTCGCTCGTCGGCGTTTGCGTTTTGAAACTTAACAAATAACTCTTTGGCCTCCTTCGAAAGTGTGACAATACAAGGGTCTTCTGGGGTGAGAGGCTTGTTGCCGGATCGTAAAGAAATGATCTTTTTTATCGTGTTTTGATACTGAAATCTTGTTGCCTCGTCTACATCAACGTCTGTCCAACGTTGCGACACATCCGGGGGCATTGTATAGAGAATTCTTGCGGCGAGCCCCGCGTCGAAAAAATGCTTGTTTTCAGTCAAAATCTTACTGAGGATGCCGGGCTGAATTCCGCCGCAAATGGAAACGGCAGGTGTGGTGGCGTTGACTAATTTTTTCCCTGTCTTACGGTTTGCTCGACAAGGGTGTCCATCGTGCAATTGTAGCCAAAAGGCAAGGTCTTTCTCCACTTTCCCTCTGTTGTAAGCATCTAAGCCGCCGAACCAGCCTGACAATTCGTCTTTGACCTGACAAACTCCAAAAGGATTTTGCTCAAGTATTTCGAGCAAAGCCTCCGGTGTGGTATCATCAGCAATAAGGGTATCAAAGATCGGCTCAGTCGGCTTTTCGGGTGGTTCTTGCGACGGATTCTTTTTTTGCTCTGCTTTCCACAAAGCAAAAGATTGGTCGTAACGAACCAGTTCTTTCTCGAATTCCTTTTGAGCATCTCCGTATCGCTTGTCTGCTTCTTTCTGGAGGGTTCGGAGTGGTTCTATTGCGGCATCAAGGCCGGGGGTTTTTCCGCTTCCAGATGTGGCGACGGTAGCCAACCAAATGATAGCGGGTTGTTTCCAGGTTTCTTTCAGTTTGATCCGCCAACCCGAACCGATAACCGAGGCGATAACGGCCAATACAAATGGTCCTACATAAGCCGGATCAACGCTTCGTGCCGCCGCTGATTCTACAATGTATTTCCGTAACGACTCCGGAAACGTGTCAACGGGATACGGTATCCATTCCAAAAGTTCATTATTGAAATTGGAATCGAATACAGTTGTAACAAATGGTCTCGCGAGATTAGTTAGACGTGTGAAGTCTCTGGTCCAATAGAGATAATCCTTTATATCACCGATCCGGTCCTTGTAAATCGCCGGTGGTAAATCAATCTTCCATGTCGAACAACCCTTTTGTACGGCATACTTCCCCCATTCCTCAATCCATTTTTCACCGGCGATGCTGTTATCACCGGCTATAATGAGATCGCTACCTGCATTGGAGATATTTTCTATCATTTCCTTGTCCGGTGAGCCGTCTGGGGTTTCGGTTGCTCCGCAGCTCTTTGTAAAGATAGCGATGTTCTTCCGGTCCAGCTCTGGGGTAAATTTTGCAAAGACGATGGCGTCCATAAGTTCTTTCATAAAGTGGACCTTACGTACTTCAGGTAATCGGCGCAACTCATCCACCGTTCCAATAATACCGCTTATAGGATCAGGGATGCAGATAATTTTTTTGCTACCAATCATGGCTCTGTCGGGGTTACAGATTGTCCAGCCCAATATTGTTTCAAAATCACTCCCAAACATCGGAAAGCCGATAGTTTGCTTTCCGTTATACCAGCCGCTTGTTCCGTGAAACCGCAAGATACTGTCGAGGTCGGTCCCCCATTCATGGTTTGGGCACCACTCGGCGATGAATTCTTCGTTTGGTATTGGATCGGGTATCCAGTCTTTGAACGATTGCTCTAGCGGTTGTGGTGCTGACTCCTTTGTGGCAAGCTCCTTCTTAAACGGTTTTGCCAATTTGAGCAGATCGGCGAATTTTCCACCGGCGAGGAAATAATCCCGCAGGTCATTGATTGGAGAATCGTTTATCGTAGTTGGTAGCGTGATCGTCCGCGTATCACAACCTTTTTGGAGAGCACACTCGCTCCATCTTGCGACGCCTCTTTGACCGGGTTCGTCATTGTCACCGATCACAATGAACTTGCAACCGTAAGCGGCGATTGCATCAAGCAACTCCTTGTATGGCTCTTTATCCGGGTTCTCGCTTGCTCCGCATCCGTTCGTAAAAACAGCAACGTTTTGACGCTCCGATTCTGGTATCGCTTTGGCAAATGCAAGTACATCCGAAGGGCCTTCCACCTTGAAGACGTTTTTTATTGGGGCGTCGGTATCTTGCCCGCGATCATCCAACAATTTCCATAACGCTCTTACCGTACCGATAATACCACTTATGGAACCGAGGGTATTGATGACCTTTTTGCCGTTGATCTTGGATCCGTCAAGAGGATAAACCGCCATACCCGTCTTCGTTTTCAAATCAGCTCCAAGCATCGGCAAACCGAGAACTGGGTTTCCTTTGTACTTGCCGGTTGTGCCGCCACATCGTAACACACTGCTGGGGCTTGTCCCTTTCTTGTGTTTTCTGCACCAGTTTGAAATGGCCTTTTCGTCTGACGTTTTATCGGGTTCCCATAAATCGTTTTTCGGCGTTAGCTTTTCCGTTGTTTTTGGGAGTATCTCAGGTTCTGGCGTCTTACTGAGGTACTCGTCAATCAATCGCAAAGCCTCGAGAAACGTGACTTCTTTCATCCATTGGACAGCGGCGATGAAATCACCGCATTTTTCCGAGAAACACTGATTACAGCGTACTGCCCCGGCGTCAGGTTTTATGAGGCGAAATCGCGTGCTCCCGCCGCATTTCGGGCAGGGGTGCTCTTTCTTGTTGTTCAGTAAACGCTCCCCTATCCCGGCGACGTTTACTAAAATTTCAATTTCACGGCCTCTTGCCAATTCTTTGATCCTGTCTTTACGTAATGGTTCTTTCATGATATAATAGTAGTTAGATGATTTGAGGGGGACGATTATTGAAGTGGATTTTCAGAGTCGATCCCTTTCTTTATTCAGAGGAATCGCCTTCAAGGAACCTTTTCAAAGCGGACAACGGATAGAGAACCCTTCCCTTACCCCCGGCTTTGATCGCCTTGATTCGGCCTTGCCGTGTCCAAGTCCTCAGCGTTTTTTCGCTGATCGACAATAGCTTGGCAGCCTCTCGTTGGCCAACAGCGAGCTTTTCAGCAGGCGTTGGTGTAGGCGGTTTTTGTGGAACAATGATTACTGACATGAGTTTTTCTCCTAATTGGTTAGATTTCAAAATCGGCGTGAACGACAAGTGGCCGACACGCACGGAGAAGACGATACCACAGAGGAAAAGAGCCGTCAAATTCCGATAGGAGGCAATCGGAGGCGGAAATTTTTAATCTGATTGATCTTCGCAAAAAGAAACCTCTGAAATTCCAGAGGCAAAAGAAAGAAAAATATTTTGAGTTTTTTCGGAGAGAGACTTACCCCCTATAGGAGTCACTTTAGAATAAAATACTCCGTAGGAGCGTTTGGTCGTAGCCGTCGCCAGTGATACCCCATCGAATCAATACCAGAAAGACCATCTGCGTTTTTTGATCCTAGCCTTCGATAGGTACTTAATGTTTTTTTCGATACTTTGCGGATTTTGACGGCTTCTTCCAAAGAAACCCATTTGCCTTTGGACTTGTCGGGGGCTTCAATGGTTTGCGGCTCTTTATTGTCTTTTAGGTCTTGGGGGTTTTTCAGTGCATCATTTACGGTTTCCCGTACAGCTTCATTTACGATTTCCCGTAGGTCTGTCTTTGCCTCGGGACCAAAGCTGGCAAGACGAACATCTTGCGGCTCATCAGCCGGTTCAATTGTTACCTCTTCCCCGCATATTTCGAACGGGATTATCTGTCCTCCTTTATGTGTATTCGCCGCCATATAAGCCAACGGCATGGCGTCCTCTATATCGTCAGTCTGCGTACTCTTGTTTTTGCGGCGTGACTTCTTTTGCGGTGTCGTGTCGCTGCCCTTACGTTCTGCGCGAATCCCCTCGGCTATTTTATATAAATCATTAGCAAGGTTGCGGCCATATCGACTACTCTGAGTAGTCGCCTCTATCTGCTTTATCTTGAGTTTTTCTTCTAAAGAATAGGTTGTTCTTTCCTTTTGTATCAAAAAATCATTCTCATGGACGGCTAACTCCGTGATATTGCGATTTTTCTCATCAAGGCAACACTCTTTTCCGGCAAGATCGATTTTTTTTACAATATCACAAAATCGTTCCAGTTCGTCTGACGATAATTCGCCGATATTTACGCAACCAAGGTAGTATTCACTCCGGTCGCAGCACATAAAAAAAACGTAATAACGATCCATTATTTTTTTTTCAAGCTCTTGAAGTTTTGAATAAAGATTGGGCTGTTTGTTCCTATTTGCGCTTCAAGTCACAAGCGGGAACAAACAACGAGGGGATCAATCCTCTGCCCAATACAAGGCTGGCAATCGTCATTGCCAAGCAGGTGCCATCGTATCACGTCCCTTTTGTTTGGCAATAACCTGTTTCGGTTTTTTTTTCGTTTCACTACTGTGAGGTCTGATTTTCTATTTCAGACATCGCAGTAGTGAATCACATTGGCAGATTTCGCCATGTTCATGTCTGTTTGTTCTTTGGTTTTTGCATAAAAATCGCCAAAATATGATGGAAACGGTATGAATTGTCCACGCACGTGGACAATTCATACAGGTCGAATCGACCTGTATGAATCGAGCAATTTTCTCGACTCGCAAAATTTGGCGGAAAATTCGTTTTTGAGATCGGTTTCGTCGTGTTCCGTCAGTGCATTTGCGTAAACAACTTCTGCGGGTCACGGTATTGTTTTGTAGGTTCTTCTGAAGCCATAGCGCGCAAATTTGCAACCTCCGAAGGATTGGTATAGCCTACCTCTTTAGGTCATTGCTTTGTCATCCGGCAGGCAAAGCACTTGTGTTTCCTTGCCGGAGAATTTGTTAATTCGGAGGTGCAACTATGGAAAATAATTTACTTGGGCAGCTAAACTTGGATCAGGTCGTGTTTTGGGAGCCGGAAGAGGGCCGGGTATTTGAGGGCGAGTGTTATGCTCTTGATACGGAGACGGAGAAGGTTGACAAGAAACAACCGCAGATAATACCTCGGATGGTTATTGCCGCCGTTTACGACGGGAAGAAGGCGTACTTTCTGACCCCAAGGATTATCGCGGCATTTTTACGGATTCATGCCGATCTGATTGTCATTATGCACAATGCAGCGTTCGATCTGGCGGTGATCCATCAGGAAATTACCTTGAGAGATGCCGAGGACTTTGACGTATATACCCTGGTGGAGCCGGGGAAAGTTCGGGATACGCAAATTTTGCACCGGCTTTATGATCTGGCGATAAAAGGAAGCGGCGAGTGGAAAGGATCGTCTTTGGAAAAGTCTTGTCGGGAACATCTTGAGATTGAGGTGGAAAAAGACATCAAAGACGAATCAGGGCAAAGCGTCCGTGAGAATTTTGGACTGTGGCTTGACCGGCCTGCCGATCTTCCGGCGGTCTACCTTGAGTATCTTCTCGGCGATATTGTTGTCACGTATCAGCTTTTCCAGAAGTTCAAGTTGCTCTACAAACAGTTGGGAGTCGATATCATCCAAGCTCGCCCCTTTGGTTTTATCGATAAGGCACGACTCTGTGAGGCCTGGAGATTGTATGGGCCATTGACGCATCATATCCAGCTCAAGTCGGCTATTGTCTTGTCTGCTGTGACAAGAAACGGTATTCGTTTTGATACGTCCCGGCTTGCGGCGTTTCGGCAAGAGCTTCTAAAGGAGCAGCAGGACATTTCGGAAAAATTACTCGCCTACGGGTATCGTCCCGGCAAAGGGAGCATAGAGTCCTTGCAGCGGATTTTGCTTCAAGTAGAATCGAATAATGATAACATTCGGTTTACTCGAAAACCGACTGGGAGAATATCAACGAAAGCCGAACATCTTGAGCCGTATAAAGTAAGTGTTCCTTTTATCGACTTGTATGTGCGGTTTCAGAAAACTAAATACTTGCTTGGTACCTTTCTCGACAAAATGCAAAAAGGAGTGTTACACCCCGAATTCGACATTCTGAAAAGCACGGGACGGACTTCGGCGTTTGGTGACATATCGTCGCAAAACCTTCCTCGTGATGAACGGGTTCGTGATAAGTGTGCGCCGTTTCCCGGCCATGTTTTTGTTAGAGCGGACTATTCGAGCATTGAGATGGTAACACTTGGACAGGCGACTCTCTCGCAATTTGGCGGTAAGTCTGCAATGGCCGATGCGATCAATTCCGGGGCGGATTTGCACCGTTTTACCGCTTCCCGCTTGACCGGGAAACCGGAAGCTGAAATTACCGATGAGGAGCGACGCAAGGCAAAGGCGGTCAATTTCGGTTTTCCCGGTGGTATGGGGGCAAGGAGGTTTCGAGAGCACGCCAAAGCAACCTACGGTATCGACATGACCGAGGCCGAGGCGGAAGAATCTAAGAAGATTTGGTTCGACACGTTCCCGGAAATGCGACGCTTTCTTGAGGAAAACAGTAGTCCTGGTGAAGGGATTGCCCGATTGCTCGGAATCAACTGCGACGATTATTCTCATGCAACGGGGAAATATATGTCGCCTGGGCCGGATAAAATCGGAATGCTTGGCGGGATGGCGAAAAAGGTCTTTAGTGATCCTGCTCCGCGAACCGGTACAGGGCGTCTTTATACAGAAGCGGAGCGCAATTACTTCTGGTCGCGGCTTGACACGATTGCTGACCGCCTGAGCAAAAAACATTGTGATTCCGTTCGACACCGTGTTCCATCGCCAGATATTGCCGCCGCCATCTCGGACCTTGCCTGCCAAAAGGATGTGCTAACATTGAGCGGTCGTCTCCGCGCCAATGCTACATTCTGTGCTTTGCGTAATACGATTTTTCAGGGTCTTGCCGCCGATGGTGCGAAACTGGCGATGTGGAAACTTATGCGAGCCGGATTTCGGATCGCCAATTACATTCACGATGAATTTCTCATCGAAATCCCGGAGCAGTCGGATTATACCGAGTCCGTCGAAACGATCAAGCGTCTGATGATCGAAGGGATGCGAGAAGTAGTTCCTGATGTTCGTATCGACGTAAAAGTCAAGTAAATGATAGAATGTTCCGTGAAGACGACCATCGGCGATAAAATAGAGTGTATCGTCGCCGATGG
>CAZNVM010000477.1:0-7784 GCA_964576215.1 uncultured Planctomycetaceae bacterium | reverse complement strand
AGAACTGCAAAGTCCCTGGGAACGCAGGCATCTTGCCTGCGCGAGGCAGGCTGGAAGCCTGCGAACCCGGGGGCAGGCAAGATGCCTGCGTTCCCAGGGGGGCCTTAATTTCGATCTATTTTAAACAATGCAGTTCTCTTGACCCCCGGCTACCTTAGTTTATCCTATTTTAGCAGATTAAGCGTCTTTTTCGTAGCACCGAGATTCCGCTTGACCAGTTCGCAGCCCCGGTCGCCGAGTTGCCGGGCAAAATCGGGTTGCTCCAGGCATTTTTGAACGAATTTGAACATTTCATTGGAGTCGTGAACGACAATTGCGGCGTCGTTTTGCAAAAGAAGATCAACGATGTCACGGAAATTTTTCGTGTTCGGACCAAAAGAGACCGCCGCGCCGAACGCCGCTGGTTCGAGCATGTTTTGCCCCCCCCGACTTCCCATGCTGCCGCCGACAAACGCAATTTTCGAGACCCCCCACCACGCACCAAGTTCGCCGACGCAATCGACCAGAAGAACACGCTTCCCCTTTTTGTCCGGCTGCGAATCGAGTTGCGTTCGACGCATCCAGTCGACGCCTCGCGATTCCAGCAGGTTTGCGACCGCTTCGAACCGTTCCGGGTGTCTCGGAACCAAAATCAGCTTCAATTGCGGCCAGGAGTCCTTGAGTTTTTCGAACGCATCCAGCGCATATTCTTCTTCCGGCTCCTGCGTACTTCCGGCAAGAAAAACGATTTCCGAATCAACATTAATTCCGGCAAGGTTCGCCAATTGAACCGTTTTCGGATTGTTTCGGTCCGTTTGCGCTCCGTCGAATTTCATGGAACCGGTAATTTCAATCGTATCGCCATACGCGCCGACGCTGTGAAACCAACCGGCGTAAGTTTCGCTTTGTACGGCAATGACATCCAACATCCGCAAAATCGGTCTGAAAAAGAGGCGGAACCTTTTGTAGCGTCGGTAACCGCTTTCTCCAAAACGACCGTTGATGAGAGCGAGCTTCACGCCATGTTTTTTCGCCGCATAAAACAGGTTCGGCCAGATTTCCTGTTCCGCAAGCACCAGCATATTCGGACGGATCCGCCGTATTGCCGTAAACACGGCCCAGGAAAAGTCGAGCGGACAGTAAAAAACCTTATGGTCCGCCGCGTAAAGCCGTTTGGCAAGTTGCATTCCGGTCAGCGAGGTCGTGGAGACGACACACTCCCAGTCAGGCCGCTCTTCCCGGATCATTGCCAAAAGCGGACGAAGCAGATTGATTTCGCCGACGCTGACGGCGTGAAACCAAATTCGCCTCTTGGGTGCTTGCAATTGCGGTAATTCCGGGACGAGACCGAGGAATTTTTGTCGAAATCCCTGGCGGTATTTTCCGTGAGCGACCGCCCGATACAGAATGATCGGCGAAAAAATCACCAACAGCCCAACGTAAGCGACGTTGAGGAACCAGGAAACGAATCGATTCATGGAAAAAAGCAAAAGTGGTAACAGCAATCGGAAGTACAATAGATTCTAGCCAACTTTTCCAGAAACGGTAGACGGCGGAAAAACCGGAATGGAGCGGATGCAAGTTCCGCCGCCGGACTTGAACACGGTGTGGTGCGGCGCGGCCGGAAAAAAAATTACGCCATTTTTCGAATCGCCAACACGCTGTTGTGTCCGCCAAAACCGAGCGATGTGGAAATCGCGGCCCGGATCGTTCCGTGCTGACCGATTTTCGGAACGTAATCCAAATCGCAAAGCGGGTCCGGCTCGTCCAGATTCAGCGTTGCCGGAAAGAATCCGTTACGAATCGCTTCCACGCAGATAATCGCCTCAATCGCACCGGCAGAACCGAGGCAATGGCCCGTTCCCCCTTTCGTGGACGAAACCTTGAGCTTGTAAGCGTGTTCGCCGAATACCCGCTTGATTGCGGCGGTTTCAACCGGATCGTTCGTCGGCGTCGCGGTTCCGTGAGCGTTAATGTAATCGACCTCTTCGAGGGGAATTCCAGCGTCGAGAAGAGCGAGTTTGATTGCCCGCGATGCACCTTCCCCTTCCGGATCGGGGGCCGTCAAATGGTAAGCGTCGGCGGTCGCTCCGAACCCGGCAAGCTCGGCGTAAATCGTCGCCCCCCGCTTTTGAGCGTGTTCAAGTTCCTCCAAAATGAGAATCCCAGCCCCTTCTCCCATCACGAACCCGTCGCGGTCCTTGTCGAACGGTCGGCTTGCTTTCTCCGGCGCCTCGTTGTAACCGGTACTCAACGCTTTCAGTGCACAAAAACCGCCGATTCCGAACATCGTGATCGAACCCTCGGTTCCGCCGGTCAAAACGACCTCTGCCCGACCGGACTGAATCGCCGAAAGAGCGTGTCCGATTGCGTCGGTTCCGGACGCACAAGCGGTTACGATGGTGTGAGCCATCCCCTTGATTCCGAGGTGCATGGAAACGTTTCCGGCGGCCTCGTTGGCGATCATTTTCGGGATCGTCATGGCCGGAATCCGGTTTGGTCCTTTTTCAAAAAGTCTCTTTTGGGCTTCCGTATCGACGTCCAAACCGCCGATTCCGGTCCCGAGCAGCACGCAGATTCGCTCAGGATTCGCAACCGGATTCGTGTCGAGCCGGGCGTCTTTCCACGCTTCTTCGGCAGCGATCAGGGCAAACTGGCTAAACAGTGCGGTCCGCTGGACGAGTTTATGGTCAAGATAGTCGGTCGGCTTGAAATCGGGGACTTCCGCCGCGATCCGGCAAGGCAGTCCGTCCGGATCGAACCGCGTGATCGTTTTCACGCCGCAACGACCGGTACGAATTCCCTCCCAAAAAGACGCAACATTATTTCCCAAGGCGTTGATGGTTCCCATTCCGGTAATAACAACTTTTCGACGTTCCATAAATTCCCAGTTTGTTGAATAAATCGAGTGTCAAGTGAAAAACAACAGGAAATTATAACGGTGATGTTTCAAAAACAAAAGACCTTTAAACGAAAAATCGCGGAGGGCCAGTCCCAGTCCGTCGACAAGTTTACGATTTTTACTGATTTTACCGTCATTTCGCTTCGCTTCATTCCGGCTTTTATTGGGGGAGAAGAATAAAAGCCGGAATGGAGCATCGCGAAATGACGGTCTCGATACAAACTTGTCGACGGACTGGGCCAGTCCTTCACGTTTTTTCCGGACTCCCTGCCCGAAAACCGCATAAAACGCTACAATCGTTGCTGTTCCGTTACCGTTTATCGCCAACAGACCGTTTCATCCCACTACTTTTTTCCTCGATAAATGGATCACACACCGAGAATTGCGGCCCCGGTGAAAATCGATTGGCCTTTGTTTCGCAAGCGAATCGCAACGGCGCAGCGCGTTTTGCTCACCTCGCATGTACGGCCGGACGGTGACAGCATCGGAAGCGAAATCGCCATGTACCACGCCTTGCAATCGCTCGGCAAGGAAGTCCGAATCATCAACGACCACCCGATCCCGCCGGATTTGCGTTTTCTCGATCCCGACAACGTGATTTTGCGGTTGGCCGACCTGAAAAAATCCGAATGGAAATGGGTTGACACCATCGACCTGATTTGTCTTGTAGACACTTCGTCCTGGATGCAGCTCGGCGAAATGGAGTCGCTGTTCAAACAGTCGTCGGCCCAAAAAATCGTTCTGGACCATCACGCAATCGGCAACGATCTTGGTGCGGACATGTTCGTCGATCCGACGGCAGAAGCGACCGGAACGCTTTGTTTGCAGGCGGTCAAAGAGCTTGGGCTTTCGTTGACGCCGGAACTGGCGGTTCCGATTTTCGTTGCGATAGCAACCGACACAGGATGGTTTCGCTTCCATTCCGTACAGGATTCAACGTTCCAGGCCGCCGCAGAATTGGTCGAAGCGGGGGTACGGCCTGACGAAATGTACCGGCTTTTGTACGAGCAGGAATCGCTTGCCCGAATTCGCCTGATCGGTCGCGCTTTGGAACGAACCGAGTCGTATCTCGACGGAACGATTCTTGGTTCCTGGCTCACTCTTGAGGATTTTGACGAATTTCAGGCGTTGCCCAGCGACAGTGAAGACGTTGTGAACATGCCGCTCCGGGTAGCCGGGACGCAATTCGCCTTCATGCTCGTTGAGCAGCGCACCGGCGGATTCAAGGCCAGCTTTCGAAGTCGGTGCGATGTCGATTGCAGTCTTCTGGCCGCGATGTTTCAAGGGGGCGGACACAAACGGGCCGCCGGCGCAACCCTCTTTTGTACGCTCGAAGAAAGCAAGCGAAAAATTCTCGACGCCGTACTGAAGGCGTTTGAAAAATGAGTGCTCCACAGCCGCAATCGTGAGATCGCAAAAAAACGAAACTTATCGACGGCCTGCCCCTGGACTTGAAGTTTTCTTGACGTGTCTTGTATTTCCGTGGGGATTCTGCTATATTTCCCCTTGTCCATTTTCTTCTTGCTCGCGTACTTCTCCATTTTTCAAGGAATCAATCGATGCAGACACAAAAAAGAACTCTTGCGGCAACCGCCTCAGCGTCGGCAATCACTGCCGGACTTTCACTTGCACGAAGTGCCCATGCCGCCGGGGACGATCTTATCAAAGTCGGACTTGTCGGCTGCGGTGGGCGTGGTCGTGGTGCCGCTTTGAACGCTCTTGCCAGTAATAAGGGGACGATGAACATCAAAATCGTCGCTTTGGGAGACGCCTTCAAAAACATGATTGACGGGACAGCACAGCTTTTGTCCGGCGAATTTCCCCAAAAGGTCGATCTTCCGGAAGAACGCCGGTTTGCCGGTCTCGATTGCTGCGACCGGGTTTTGGAAACGGACTGCGATGTCGTGCTTCTTTGCGAACCACCGGGATTCCGACCGCGGCACTTCGCCAAAGCCGTCGAAGCCGGAAAGCATATTTTCGCCGAAAAGCCGGTCGCAACCGACGCACCGGGCGTTCGGATGTTCATGGAAGCGAACAAAAAGGCTTTGGAAAAAGGAAAAGTGATTTGCGTCGGACACCATTTGCGGTTCGAGGAAAAGCATATCGAATCGATCAAGCGAATCCACGCCGGCGAACTGGGACGTTTGATGTACACCCGGATTTTCTTCAATACCGCCGGTGTTTGGGTCCGCCCACGAAGCGAGTCGCAAACGGAAATGCAGCACCAAGTGACGAACTGGTACTATTTCAACTGGCTCAGCGGTGATCACATTGTCGAGCAACACGTTCATGATATTGACGTAATGAACTGGATTTGCGGCGATAATCACCCGGTTGAAGCGAACGGTATGGGAGGCCGGGCGGTGCGAATCGGACCGCAATACGGCGAAATCTTCGACCACCACAGCGTCGAATACACGTTCGCCGATGGTGTCAAAGGCTTTAGCAATTGCCGCCATATTCCGAACTGCTGGGATGCGTTCAGCGAACATGCGTATTGCACCGACGGACACGTCGACATGGACGGACACGGAGAAGTGAAAATGTACAAAAAGGGGAATAACACACCCGTCGCCAAGTGGGGCCGTCCGATTGACGGGCACCAGACGGAAATGGACGTGATGTTCGACGCGATTGCCAACCACAAGGAAATGAACCTCGGTGAAATTGGAGCGATTGCGACGATGACCGCGATTCTTGGACGTATGGCGTCCTACAGCGGACAGCGTGTTACATGGGAGCAGGCGTTCAACTCGAATTATGATCTTTTCCCGGAAAGCCTTGCTTGGGACGCCGCCCCCCGTTCCAAACCGGGGGCGGACGGAATCTATCCTTGTGCCCTACAAGGAGTTACGAAAGAATGGTAGCACGGGCGATACCATTGAAATGGAAATGCGTGGAACCGGCAACCTGTTTCGCGGTTTAAATCACCCCCTCGTTTTTTTGTATTTTTTGCCCAGTTTAATATTGTCTTACGCCACTCAAAACGGCATAACCAGAAAAAAGCCTTGCGTGTTTCTTCCATTTGTTACGTCACCCCATTGTTGTTTGGGCGGCTTTCCGGTAAATTGGCATTTTCCCATCGATTCTTTTAGAAACCGAAAGAGAACAATGTATCACATTATTTCAGCGTTAGTGCAGAACGTGCCGGGCGTGTTGTCGCACATTTCAGGCATGTTGGCGTCCCGTGGGTACAATATCGATAGTTTGGCCGTCGGAGAGACCGAGGACCATTCGCTTTCCCGGATGACCTTTGTGGTCGTCGGCGACGAAACGGTTCTGGACCAGGTCTGCAAGCAACTGGCGAAAATCGTTACCGTTGTTCGCGTTGACAACATCAGCGGGGCCGATCACGTCGAACGGGGACTGATGCTGATTAAAGTGAAAGCGGACCATACCGGACGAAGTGCGATCCTGGAGTTGGTGGAAATCTTTCGGGCAAAAGTGATCGACATTAATCCGGACTCGCTGATGATCGAAATTTCAGGAAAAGAGTCGAAAATTGAAGCGTTCATCGACGTCATGCGTCCCTATGGCATCCAGGAACTGGTCCGCACCGGTCGAATCGCCATGTTACGAGGATAAATTATCGGTCTACAAGACGCACGACATGACAATGCCGAAATCCGTTTTTCGCAATACGCTTTACACAAACGACAATTTGTACGTTTTGTCGGGTCTAAATAGCGGGTTGGTCGATCTTATCTACCTTGATCCGCCGTTCAACTCGAAGCGGATGTACTCCGCCCCTGTCGGCACCAAAGCCGCCGGGGCGAGTTTTAAGGATATGTGGACGTGGAAAGACGTCGACGAATATTATCTTGACACCTTGGCCGATCAGTTTCCCGCTTTGGCAACGTATATCGCCAGTGTCGGTGCCATTCACAGTAAACCGATGATGGCGTATCTGACTTACATGGCCCAACGAATCGTCGAAATGCACCGGGTCTTAAAAGAAACGGGCTCCCTCTATTTACATTGTGATCCGACGGCAGGGCATTACCTGAAACTTTTGCTTGACTGTATTTTCGGCAAACAGGGTTTTCGTAATGAAATTGTTTGGTGTTATCGTGGCGGCGGTTCACCAAAAAACGATTTCGGACGGCGGCACGATACCATTTTTCGATACTCCAAGAGTAATGAACCGATTTTTAACGCCGATGCGGTACGTGTACCTTATCAAGCCGAAGGAATCCATCGTAAAGATGATGCCATGTGGGGAAAACACCAGGGAACAGACAAGGTGTATAAGCCGCACCCGCTTGGCAAGATACCGGAGGATTGGTGGGTGATTAACATATTAAACGCCAACGACCCTGAACGGACCGGCTATCCGACGCAGAAGCCGCTTGAATTGATCAAACGAATCGTTTTGGCTTCCTCGAACGAAGGCGACATCGTGATGGATCCTTTTTGCGGCTGTGCGACGACCTGCGTGGCCGCCCAACAACTCGACCGAAAATGGATCGGTATTGACATCGAAAAGCAAGCGGCAAAGGTTTTGGTTCAACGATTAAGTGACGATGCCGGTCTCTTCAAAGATTTCGTTGCGACGGACCAAATTCCCAAGCGAAGCGATTTGACAATCGTTTCACCGTCCCCCGCCGTCAAAGAGCGATTGTACAAACAACAATCCGGCAAATGCAACGCCTGCGGAGTGGACATGGAAAACCGCCATCTTGAAATCGACCATATTGTCCCGAAATCCAAAGGCGGCGGCGATTATTACGAAAACTACCAACTGCTTTGCGGCTCCTGTAACCGAATCAAAGGGGACCGCCCGATGGAATACCTCCGCTTGAAAATTGAGACCCGAGAACGGATGATGAAAAATAGAGTATTTTTTGGAGAATAATGACCGTGACGAAACAAACTTTTCGCAATACGCTTTACACGAACGACA
>CAZNVM010000476.1:0-2212 GCA_964576215.1 uncultured Planctomycetaceae bacterium | reverse complement strand
GTCGCTTTTTTCCTGGGAACGCAGGCTTCTAGCCTGCCAGTGAGTTTTTAGGCATCCTACCTGCGCAGGGCGGAGACTCCATTCCGTAACCTTCGCGCAGGCTGGAAGCCTGCGTTCCCAGGGACTTTGCAATCCTCCTGTCAGTCCGTCGACGTCAGATGTCGAGTCGTATCGTCGTACAGGACGTGGTGGCCAAAACCAACCGCCTATCTTTCCTGTTCCCGAAACGTCCGGTTCAATTCCCGCCATTGTGACACCATTTCGGCAAGACGCTCCGGTTCGGTTTCGGCAAGGTCGTTCTGCTCGCCCCGGTCGAGTTTCATGTTGTAAAGTGCCCAACCGGTCGTCCCTTCCGAATTCGCGGCACCGACACGCTCTTTCGGCTCGCCGGTCCTGGTGTAGACGCATTTCCAGTCCCCCCGGCGTAAAGCGGCGTTCCCTTCGTGCTCGAAATAGATCGCTCCCCGCTCAAGAGTAATATTTTCCGTTTCGGAAATCGCCGCACTCAAATCCACGCCGGGAAAACCGGGAACCGCTTCTTCATGGTATTCGGCAAGCGGCTTTGTGTCCGTCAAAGAGAGAATCGTCGGGACCAAATCGACGACATGCCCTTGCGTTTCATTCAATCGCCCCCGTCGTTTGATACCATTGGGCCAATGAACGATCAGAGGTGTCGAGACGCCTCCTTCGTGATTCCAGATTTTGTGTCGCCGGAACGGGGTGTTTGACGCCGTCGACCAACCGGGGCCGAGCGACAAAAAGGTTGCCGCCGAGCCGGGAGGAGCACTTTTGTCATGTCCGTCGCCGCGAACCGTGATTTCCGCCGAGGCACCATTATCGGCAAGGAAGAAAAGAATCGTGTTGTCCCACTGACCCATCTCGCGGATTTTCCCAAGGATTCGTCCGACTTCCTGATCCACCCGATCCACCATTGCGGCGTGAATCGCCATTTTCATCGCTTGAAAACGCTGCTGCTCTTCCGTAAGCGTGTCCCAGGCAACCGGGAACAAAACTTCGCCCTCCCCGAGTATCTCTAAAATACTCGGCTGACGGTAAGGCGGACCACACGTTTCTTCCCGGGGCGAAAGATCACATTGAACGATTCCGAATTGTTGAAGCCGCGCAAGTCGCTCGGCACGAATGACATCCCAACCGACACTGTAACGCGCTTGATACTTCGCAATGTCCTGCGGCAAAGCCTGAAGCGGAAAATGGGGCACCGTGTAAGCGGTATAAACGAAAAACGGCTGTTCCGCATGTTCCCGTTGATGTTCGTCGAGTTGCTCAAGTGTGTAATCGGTGATTGCACAAGTCGAGTAGTAACCGGCATTGGGATCAACCGCCTCCAACGGCTTGTCGTCAATGTGATGTTTTTTGGGATAAAAATTCCGGTCGTAATCGGTCAGGTGATAGGAACGATCAAACCCGCCATCGGCCAAAATGAGCGGGGCACCGTTGACGTGCCATTTGCCGGAATGGTAGCAACGATACCCGTTTTGTTTCAAATGATGCGGCAAAAGCGGGATACCGTTCGGCAATCGATCTCCCCCTTGATAAGGGTCCATGCGAATCTGCTGCGGATAGAACCCGGTCATCAGAGCACTTCGGGTCGGCCAGCATCGGGCGGTGTTATAGAATTGCGTAAACCGAATCCCACCGGCCGCCAAGGTGTCAAGGTTCGGCGTTTCAATTTCCCCGCCGTAACAGCCGACGTCGGAAAAACCCATGTCGTCGACGATAATCACCACGACGTTCGGACGCTCCGCCCCAAATAATGTGAGCGGAATGAAAAACAGGAGTAATGCGAATTTTAGAGTATTATTTAACATTTTTGTTTCAAAAAAGGAAAACAAGGAGCCGGGGACGGAGCGGTACTCCGCGCAGTCCCCGGATTGGTCCGCAACACAAATCAATCTGGGCAAGAAGGAGTGTTACCCACTTTCTCAGGAATTTCGAGATAGGGTGCGAGTTTGAATCGCAATTCGGCAATCAACGATGCTTCCATCGGGCCGTAAATGTCATCGATATAAAGGCAAACGATTCTCTTGTTTCTGGCTTTGTCACGAAATTTTTTTAGGTTCCCCACCAGAATCTGTGGGTAAAAAAATAGGTTTTTTGAGGTATGTGGAACAGAAAAGTAGATAATGGACCTTGAAAGTAAAGTATTTCAGTCACGTTGTATCGAAATAGTACATCTGGAAATATCTGTCAA
>CAZNVM010000475.1:0-5130 GCA_964576215.1 uncultured Planctomycetaceae bacterium | reverse complement strand
GTCGCTTTTTTCCTGGGAACGCAGGCTTCTAGCCTGCCAGTGAGTTTTTAGGCATCCTACCTGCGCAGGGCGGAGACTCCATTCCGTAACCTTCGCGCAGGCTGGAAGCCTGCGTTCCCAGGGACTTTGCAATCCTCCTGTTACGGTTCCGGCAAACCAAAACGGCCTTCTTGCCAAGAAGCAACATTCGAATTATATTGTGCATTGGTAACTATTCAGTGGAATTGTAATAGTGAAATGTTTCATTAGGTGCGCCCTTAGTAGTACGGAATCGCCCTCATTCGGCGCGCCCTTATTCCCTTATTTCCTCAGAAATAAGGGAATAAGGACGCGAGTGTTGGTGGTCGGTCTCTGCTACTAAGGGCGCAGAATGACCACCGGAGAGTCCTCTCGAAAAATCCACTGAATAGTTACGTGCATTGTTTTGTTGATTGTCCGTTTATTCGACTTGGAGTTTATCGAAGATGTCTGACAAATATCTCGTGACCGGCGGGGCCGGTTTTATCGGTTCCAATTTAGCCCGTTATATTCTCGACCGGGGACACGACGTCGTCGTACTCGACAATTTTGCAACCGGTAAACGGGAAAACCTCGAAGAGATCAAGGACCGAATCACGTTAATCGAAGGGGATATTCGGGATCGCAAAACCGTTGACAGCGCGGTTGCCGGTTGCAAGGCGATTTTTCACCAGGGCGCACTCGGTTCCGTTCCCCGGAGCGTGAACGATCCGCAAACGTCTCACGACGTCAACGTCAACGGAACGATCACGGTTCTCGAATCCGCCCGCGCTTTAGGTGTCAAACGGATCGTGTTCGCGGCGTCGAGTTCCGCTTACGGCGATCAACCGACCTCGCCGAAACGAGAAGAAATGGTTCCCGCTCCGATCAGTCCGTATGCGGCAAGCAAGGTCTGCTGTGAAGCCTACCTGCAAGCCTACGCCGCCGTGTTTCAAATGGAAACGGTTTCGCTTCGCTACTTCAACGTGTTTGGTCCGCGACAAGACCCGTTCGGCGCGTATGCCGCCGTGATTCCGGCGTTCGTGAGCAAGCTACTGACAAAGGAACGCCCCGTCGTTTTCGGCGACGGAGAGCAGTCCCGGGATTTCTGTTACATTGAAAACGTCTGTAGTGCCAATTGGTTGGCCGCTCATGCCCCGGCGGAAAATTGTGACGGCAAACCGATGAACATCGCCTGCCACTCCGCCGTAACACTCAATCAAATCCTCAGCAAACTCAATACGCTGATGAACGTCGAAGTGAAAGCAATCTATCAGGCCCCTCGCGTCGGCGACGTGAAACATTCGCTTGCCGACATCTCGCTCGCCAAAAAGAAAATCGGATACGAACCACTCGTCTATTTTGACGAAGGACTCGAACGATCCATCGATTGGTACACCAAAAACTTGTAGGAGCAGACGACATGAAATCGACATTCCTCACTGCCGTTTTGTTGTTTGCGGCAGGTTTTCATCCCGTTGTTTGTGCAGCGGAAAACGCCGTCGTTCCCATCGATTGGAGTCGATTCACCGTCGGCTGTCCGGATGACACCAACGCAAAACTCCAGAAAACGATTTCAAAAAACACGATCAAATACGCCTTAAACGGTTGGTACGCCGAAAGATACGGCTCACAGTCCACCGACGAGTATTATCTGGACTTGTTCAATGTCCCAGGGCCAGGGAATCGGGAATTTCAAGTTCGCGGTCCCGCCATGCAGGCTCACGGTATTGCGACGGTCATTAAACTCGGCTTGTACGACGCCGAATACACCGGCGTTACGCAGCAAGCGGCCCTTGACATTTGCACCAAACTTGTGCGATCCGTCGCTCACGCCCATAAAGTCAACTCCGAAGGTGGTTGGGGCGGCGGTTGGCAGGATGATTTCTGGGCGGCGATTGCGGGACAAGCCGGCTGGCTCACCTGGGAATTGTACAACGGGAAAGACAGGGAATTGATCCGAAAAATGGTCGAATGGGAGGCCAATCGACGCATGGATTACACCGTGCCCTATTACCGGAAAAAGGATGGCACCATCGTTACTCCCGGCGACACCAAAGCGGAGGAAAACGCCTGGAATTCCAACGTTCTGTTTCTCGGTTGCGCCATGATGCCCCGCCATGAGAATTATGACAAATGGTACAAAAAAGCGGTGGAACTCGTTATCTCCGCCCATGCACACCCCAAAGATGTCGACAGTGACACCATTTTCAACGGCAAACCGCTCAAAGAATGGCTGGGTGGTTCGAACACGGAAGAAAACCATGCGGTCGTCAATCACAATATTATTCACCCTGACTATTCGACCAGCTCGACATTGAAACTGTGGAATGCGTCGGTTTTGACGCTTGCCGGCAAGCCGACGCCGGAAGGCGTGTTCTTCAACGTCGACAAGGTTTATCGTGCGCTCGTCGAGTGGAACTATCCTTCGCCTCCTTATGCCGCTCCCGGTGGAACAATCTATCAACCGGAGAATGCGGAATTCTATTTCCCGCAAGGTAACGATTGGGGGCCATGCCGGTATCAAACACATGGGGCATTTGGTGCCGTGATTCACGCTTATGGGGCGGACACAGGGCTTTCCCACAGCGGAGCTTATTGGGAAAACCTCTATTCACGCCGATCCCTGGAACTGCAAAATCGTTTTGACGACGGACGTATGTACGCCAATGGTCAGGAATGTACCTACATGTTAAGGGAAGAACAGATGACTCACGAAACAGTACTGGCCTTATGGGCAAAGTGGACCGTTCTCCAAAGTGATTTCAAAATCACCAGGGAAGCACCATAGAGGATAGAGGACGTCCTTTGTAACGTAATTCGTAATTCGTAATTAAAATGGGCCGTCGGGCACTAACCAAAATTCGAATCAATGAACAGCCGGACTTTTCGCGGTTTTACAGGCCGCTGGAAGAGGTTCCGAAACCGCTCGCTTTCGCGGAGTTGTTCGGTCGAGTTGCACCGTTGGAACTGGAAATCGGGAGCGGCAAAGGATTGTTTCTCCGGACGGCGGCCCGATCAAATCCGTCGCACGATTTTCTCGGCGTCGAAATCGGAAAGAAGTATGCCATTTTTTCCGTAGCGGGCATTGCCAAAGCGAATCTGACCAACGCCGTGATGATCTGCGGCGACGCGGCTCAATTGCTGGACGAGTGGATTACGCCGAACTCGCTTCATGCGGTTCACGTTTACTTTCCGGACCCCTGGTGGAAGCGGGCACACAAAAAACGCCGCATCCTTCGTGAAGAGGTCGTGCAACTGATCGAGCGAAACCTTCGCCCCGGCGGAACGCTTCATTTTCGTACCGACGTTCAGGAGTATTTCGAAACGACGCTCGCTTTGCTTGCCTCGGCGACAAAACTTTCCGGGCCGCACGAAATTCCGGAAAACGAACCGCAACACGACATGGATTACCACACGCATTTCGAGCGTCGAACCCGGCTTCACGGCGAGACGGTTTATCGGGCGTTGTTTGTGAAGCCCGCCGAACAATAAGTCCCCGGCATTTTGGCAAGAACGGTCACAAATAACCCCACGTTATCAGACCTGGTACTCTTTTCGCTTGACATCCGGTTTGAATTTTTCGTCTTTGAGAATATCGTATTCCGGTGTCGCGTCGCTGTCGATGTCGAACCACTCTTCCTTAAATTCGACGCTTCGTCCAAGATCGGCGGCGAGGTTTGTCGCCAAGGCGATTACGGCGTCACCGAGCGCGACTTTCGGATAACATCGCGGATGCGGTTTGTCCGGAGCGTTGTTTGGATTGACCCGGATGCACCAAGCCCAGTGTTCGATCTGTTCCTGGTAGCCGCGGCTGACTTCCGCCTTGCCGGATGAAGAGACCGCTTTTTGTGCCGGGCCGCTTGCCTGCGTGTCGAGGGCCGGACCGCCGCCCGCCGAGACTTTTGTGGCACCGCCGCCGCTTTTCAAAATTTCGGATTCCGCTTCGGTCGCAAGGATCAGCGTTCCTTCGGTGCCGTACACGATTTCGCCGTAACCGCCGAACCCGTTCCCGTTGATCGTCGAGTATTGCACGCAGATTTTGCGTTTGCGGCCGACTTCGGATTTCGGGTCATAGTCCCACGACGGGAATTCGACCACCGCCGTGACATGGTCGGCGACTTCGCGGTCGGCGCCGAAAATGTTCCGGTTTGCCGACACGAGCACGGAAAGCGGGTGCACTTTGCCTTCGAAGTCCGGTTTTTTGCGTTGTTGTTGCGCGGTGAGGAAAATGCTCGCCGCATCAAGCTGGTGACTGCCGAGTTCGACCATCAGGCCGCCGCCGGTCCGTTCGAACAACCGCCAACGGAGCAGTTCTTCCGCCGCCGGGCGATCATAAACGCCGAACAACTTGGCATCCTGGTAACCGTAATCGGCCGCTGTTTTGATTTCAACGTCGTCACTGTCTTTGCCGCCGGTTGCCAGGATGACATCTGCCATTTGCGCTTTTTTCAACGCCAAACGTTTGTAAGCGGCGTCGATCTCGCGACCTGTCGCCGATTCCAGTTCTTTTTTCGCGGCGTCCAGTTCCTTGGAAAGTCGTGCCGCTTGCGGGTCGTCTTTTTTGACGGCGCTCGGCATCGGCATTTGCCAACTGTCGCCGCCGGGCTTGTTGCCGCGATGCCATTGGGCGCGAATATAATGGATGTCCCCCAGCACGCCGCGTTTGATCGTGTCGACCGCTTCCTGGTACAGGATGTTGTAATGCCGCTGGTGACCGGTTGCCAGATGTTTGTGCGTCATGGCGGCAACCCGCGACATCTCCTTGCACTGGCTGACGCTGTGCGCCATCAGTTTTTCGGTCAGCACATGCAGCCCTTGTTTCATGGCCGCAATCGCCGCCGGGGCGTGCAGGTGCAACGGCAAACCGATGATCACCGCCTCAAGCCCGAGCGACGCCGCGTTGTCGAGCAACTCGCGATAATCGGCAAACACCTTGACATGTTTGCGGGCTTCATGTTCCGTCGCCCAGCCGTATTTGGCCATCAGTCCGCCACGGGCTTTGAGCGCCGCCGGACTGCTCACGTCCCCGTGAAACGCGCGATGTTGATTGTACGGCCTGATGTCGGCGATCGCCTTGACCTCGACAAAGTTCGGGTTGATCGCGCCGATCAACACGTTTCCTTCGTCACC
>CAZNVM010000474.1:0-13487 GCA_964576215.1 uncultured Planctomycetaceae bacterium | reverse complement strand
AGAACTGCAAAGTCCCTGGGAACGCAGGCATCTTGCCTGCGCGTGGCAGGCTGGAAGCCTGCGAACCCGGGGGCAGGCAAGATGCCTGCGTTCCCAGGGGGGGCCTTAATTTCGATCTATTTTAAACAATGCAGTTCTCTTGAGGTTAATTGGAAAACCAGCGAACTGGGATTGTATTTTCAATCCACGTTCGGTACAATGACGGCGTCTTTCTTCCCACTTCGAGTTTATTTTTCCCGATTGAATTTATGTCCCACGATTATCTGCTTCCCCCACGCCGGATGATTCGCGCTTGTCGCAATCATCCGTACATGCTCAAACTTGCCGATTCGACCGGCAAGGAACTCAACGGAATCGATACGCTCGTCAATACGATGGTCATTCGCCGTCTTTTGCGAAAAATTCTTGATCCGTCGGAACAAAACGTCGGGCTTCTCTTCCCTGGCTCCGTTTACGGTGCGCTCGTCAACGCCGCCATCACGATGGATCGCCGGGTCGCCGTCAACTTGAACTACACGTTCAATGCGGAAACGCTTAATTACTGTATCAAAAAAGCGGAAATCAAGCACGTCATCACTACGAAGCGGTTTTTGGAACGGTTTCCCGACCTGAAGCTCGACGCCCAGCTCATTGTGCTTGAAGATTGCGTCAAACAAGTTTCGCTTTTCGACAAACTCTGCGGCTGGTTCGACGCCAAACTCATGCCGCTTCCGATTTTGGAATGGAAACTCGGCTTGACGAAAATCCGTCAGGACGATCCGATCTCGATCATTTTTACCTCCGGCTCCACCGGAACGCCGAAGGGGGTTTGCCTTTCGCATCGCAACATCGCCGCAAACACGGAAGGGTTTAAGGAGCATCTGCTTTTGGTCGAAAATGACCGTATCTTGGGGATTCTCCCGTTTTTTCATTCCTTCGGTTACACAACGACCATTTGGATCGCCTTGGTTGGACCTTACGGAGCCGTTTACCATTTCAACCCGCTCGATCCCAAGAAGGTCGGCGAAATGGCGAGAAAGTACGCGCCGTCCTTACTCCCGTCGACGGCAACGTTCCAGCGAAGCTATCTCCGTCGTTGCCCGAAAGAAGACTTCGAGAAAGTCGCAACCGTGGTTTGCGGCGCGGAAAAAGTTCCGCTGAACCTCATCGAAGCGTGGAAGGAAAAGTATGGCACCACGCTCGTCGAAGGGTACGGAACGACGGAACTTTCGCCGGTCGTCTCCGTAAACATCAACGAGGCGCGCCGAAGCGATTACGCCGATTGGCTCCGGGTCGGAACCGTCGGGCGTCCCTTACCGGGCATACAAGCCCGTGTGCTTGATCTGGACAACGGAACGATTTTGCCGCCGAACTCTCCCGGAATGTTACAGATCAAAGGGGACAACGCAATGCTCGGCTATTACAAGGAGCCGGAGAAAACGGCGGAAGTTCTCAAGGACGGCTGGTACACGACCGGCGACGTTGCGAAAATCGACGAAGACGGTTTCATCTGGATCACCGGCCGCGAAAGTCGCATGTCGAAGATCGGCGGCGAAATGGTGCCGCACATCCTGATCGAGGAAATGATCGACCGGATTGTTCGGGCGGAGTTGCCGAACGAAGACGAAGGGGGAGTGCTCGTCGCGGTCGTCGGATTGCCGGACGAAAAGAAAGGGGAAAAAGTCATCGTCTTACATCGTCCGCTCCCGCTCACGCCGGACGAAATCTGCAAAAGAATGCAATCGGAGGGCTTACCGAACCTCTGGATTCCGTTGCCGCAGCATTTTTATCCGGTCGAATCGATCCCCGTGCTGGGAACCGGCAAACTGGACCTCCGTGCCACCAAAGAAATGGCGCAACAGTATCAGTAGACCCATCCACTCCCTTATTCCCTATACCATACACCGTCAATAAAGTGACATTTTGATTGAACACGTCAACGAGCCGCGCACGGATCAGAGCCGCGCACAATCAGAGCCGCGCACGGAGTAAGCGGTTTTCACGTTACCGTCGGGATCACCGCTTACTGCGTGCGCGGCTCTGATTGGGTGTTTCATAACCAATTCGTTTACAAATATGTCAGAGATACAAAATACTCAGGAGATTCACGATAGCTGTAGTTACGACAAGGTGATTTACGACAAACTCCCTCATAAGCAGGGAAATTTGCGGCTTTTGGAAACCATCGGCGATCTTTACGGCGTCGAACCGGTCGATACGGCCAATTGCCGCGTTCTGGAACTCGGCACGGCAACGGGAAAAACGATCATCCCGCAAGCGGAAGAGTTTCCCGACAGCCGGTTTCTCGGCATCGATCTTTCCCCGACCCAAATCGAAACAGGCAAGGAATTCATCCGCTCGCTCAATTTGAGAAACATCGAACTTCGCGCCGCAAATATCATGGAGGTTGACGCAAGCTGGGGAAAGTTCGACTATATCATTTCCCATGGTGTCTATTCCTGGGTTCCGCAAGCCGTTCAGGAAAAAATGCTGGAGATTTGCCAGACGAATCTCAGTCCCAACGGACTTGCAATGATTTCGTACAACACGTATCCCGGCTGGCATTTCAAGGAATGCGCCCGAAATCTCATGCTACTCCATTCCAAGCGGGCGAACGAGTTTTTCGACGCAAAAACGGAAATTCAACAAGCGAGAGCGTTTCTCGATTTCACCGCCGAGGTCGTCGCCAGGCAAAGTCCAAGTTATTTCACCCAGTTCCTCGAGGCCATGCGGGAACATATCAAAAGCGTTGACGACCATTATTTGTTCCATGAATACCTCGAATCGGAAAACGCCCCCTGCTATTTTCTTGAATTTTGCCGGAGACTTCAGGAAAAAGGGTTGCAGCATGTCTCCGATTTCGATTGGACCAACTACCAAACCTGGCAAAAAGACCCGCTGTTGAGGTGCCTGATCGAAAAAACGCAAGACAACATCGTTTCGGAACAATACGTGGATTTCATCGTCAACCGGACATTCCGTTCCAGCGTGATTTGCCACAGCGACATTGAGATTCGCTTACGGGACGATCTTGTGAACCGGTATCACTTTTTCGTTCCCAACGATTGCGTCATTACGCTTGTTGAATCGAACGGTGTCATGCCCGAATGGCATTTCTCACGGAGCGGGACAATGGAAGTCTCGCTTCCACGCAGCCCGTTGATGGATTCGGTATGCGAGTATCTCAACGGCAACCGGAGCGGATTTTTCACGTTCCAAAACATCTGGGACGCCATTTTTCCGCAACTGGAGCCGCATCTTCTCGCCGGAAAGGTTTGTCGTGACGACCTGACAAAAGTGTTCGATCAATTGGTGCGACTGGAATTTGCCCGAATCGTTTTGCGTCCGCCGACGGACCGTACCAGCGATCCACGACGTCCTTACACGCGGGCTTTCCTGCGGCAAATGCTCAAACGCAATGCTCAGACGTTTCCCAACTCCATGTTTGAAATCCTGAAGACCGACCTTCTTTCGTGTGAGTTGATGAAACTGTGCGACGGTCGCCGTTCCATTACGGAGCATGTTACGGAAATTCAGAAAGAGATTCAAAACGGTCACCTGAACATCACCAAAAAAGGCGTCCCGATCCGTGCCGACCAGCGTGATCAAATCGCCGAAATCGTCGAGGACGCCATCCGAAATCTCAGAAAATGCCGACTCGTCATTTGAGTTCAAACTCAAACCGTAAACGAACGGGTACTCAAAACAGTCATAGGGCATAGGGCATAGGGCATAGGGCATAGGAAAAACAGTAATATTTTCCACCTTTTCCTCGTCGATGGAAGAGAGTCGAACAAGTCATAATTCTATGCCCGATGCCCTATGCCCGATGCCCTTAAATTTCAACACTTTTTTCCGTTTCATTACCATTTCGTTTACACTTTGAGTCATTTCACTTGAAAACCCTGATTTCTCTGGCAACGTACAACGAACGGGAAAATCTTCCGATCCTCGTGGAAGAGATTCTTGGGGTTGCGCCCGACGTGGACATTCTCGTCGTGGACGACAATTCTCCGGACGGGACCGGCGATTGGGTCGCGGAGCAAATGGAACGTGAACCGCGTTTGAAATTGATCCGGCGCAGCAGTAAACTTGGACTGGGCACGGCAACGCGGACCGCAATGCAATACGCCGTTGACAACGGTTACGATTTTCTCCTCAACATGGACGCCGATTTGAGTCATTCCCCGAAATACCTTGCGGCCATTCGAGCCAAAGCGGACGAAGGATTTGACGTCGTGATCGGTTCCCGTTACGTGAGTGGTGGCGGAATCGAAGGTTGGTCGCTTGCACGCCGAATGATGAGCCGTGGAATTAACCTTTACGCCAAACTCCTGCTCGGCCTGAAAACGCAGGACAACAGCGGATCGTTTCGGTGTTATCGCACCGAAATTTTGAAGAAACTTGACCCTGAGAGAATGATTTCGCAAGGTTATTCGTTTTTGGAAGAGGTGCTGTTCCGCTTGCGTCAAGCGGGAGCAACGTTTGCCGAAGTTCCGATTGTTTTTACGGACCGACGCTACGGCACCTCGAAAATCAACGCCAAAGAAGCACTGCGGGCACTGGGAATACTGTTGCGGTTGGCTTTCAGCAGGGCATCACGCATAAGGCAAACGCCGTAATGCGACTGTCTCGAAAAATTTTTGAAAAGTTTGAAAAGATTGTCGCAATTCTTACCGACTCTCCCATAGGTACTATGACGTAAAGTACCGTTTCTCACGACAACGTTCCGATTTCATTGTGCAAGGGAGTACAGTCATGTTCAATTCGGCCAAAAAATTTATCTATTCCACCTGTTTTATTTTCCTTTTCGGCATTGCGATTCCCGCTTGGATTGCCTCCGTAAAGGTGGAAACAATCATGAATTCCCCGCCTTCTCCGCTGGCCGATCCCGTGATGAAAATTGTGGGCAACACGCGAAAATTTCTTTTGTGTCGGGTCGAAGGATTGCAACTTCGTGATAAAGTTACCCTTTGGAGTCAGAAAACCGAAGTTGTGAGAATCGTTCCGCTTGCCGGGTCGATTGCGATGCCGTTGGTCAAGTAACATAAAAGTTCCAACACGAGAATCAGCGTGTTTGGGTCCATTTTTTCCTCCGGGTCGATTTCTTCGTCGTCCGATGCCGGACTTTCTCCCCATTCCTCCGCAACGAGAGGATTGACTTCCGGCGGAGGAATGTATCGGTTCCGATCAAACTGAAATTTCGGACGTCCGGCGAACGGACTTTTGGCAGGCGGTGTATTTGCCGCGAACGTAAACACCGGGTCTTCCTGCAGTTGCGAATGATTGACCGGTTCCATTTGTTCGAAATGAAGCACGTCCAATCGTCCCTGATATTTTCGGGCTTTTTCAAATTTTGCCCGATTTTTTGGGGAAGCGGCAGGAAGTATTTCCTCGGCGAGCGCATCCGTTTCCGCAACAACGTGGTCGCCGCATTGGTAGATCAGGTCAATTGCCGCAAAATCATCGTGAGATGCGGCACTCAGGGATTCAATTCGCCCTTGTCCGTCCGCAAGTGCCTCACGAATCTGAAGCGACTTGAACATGGGATCAAGTCCCTTACGAACATCGTGAAGCAACGGCCTTTTCGCCGGGTCGAAGAGAACGAAATACGTTTCTCTCCATTGGTAGCGGTCGTCGTCAAAGGTTGACATGGGAAGCTAAAAACGGTCAATTTGCAGAACGCCCTCCATTGTAACGTTTTCACGGTTTCGGGTCAAGTGATTTCCGACTTCCCGGATAAGAGGATAAGAGGCAGTCCGTTGACATTTGTCCCCGGCTTTTATTGAGCCAATACCAGATCAAATTCGCAATCTGGCGAGCAGCACACCACAAAAAAACCGGAGGACATGCCTCCGGTTCCTTTTGTGTGAAAAATTTGACACAAAGATTACTTTCGACGTCGGGCGACAAAGCCCGCGCCAACGGCACCAAGACCCAAAATCAACAACGTTGCCGGTTCCGGCATGGTCTCTTTATCCCTGATTTGCTCGAACCCAAAGTCTCCGGTAACATACAAACCGGTCGGAGTCTGATTTCCGGTATTTTGAACCACGATAATCAACTCAAAGGCGGGAATCGTAACTTCAATACCCTCTCTTTCAAATAAGGTCATCAGCGCGTAATTACCAAAGTCATCACCCATGCTGATATTCGAGAGGTAAAGCGGCGCACCATTTACGTAGATTGCTGTAACGTGATCATCAGCCTTTGTGCTAAAGACCAAGTTTCCTACAAGTTTCTCGACTTCCGGCGTAAAAAACTCTTCCATCGATATCTCAAACATGTAGGCGTAAAAACCACTTTCCCGGGTGTCGGCGACCGGATAAACCCAGCCTGTGGCCTGGTTCCAACCATTTTCTTTGGCCGCTCCGGGTTGACTGACATCGTCAAAGTCGTTCGGGTCCAAAAAGCTCAAAAAGCCGTAGTCCCATTGTGTACCCTCCAACGCATAACTCCCTCTTCCTTTGCTATCCGCAGATCCTTTGGTCGGATTTACATAATCAGGAACCTGAATGTAAGCGGCTTTCCACAACTCCGCCACACCATCGGTGCTGATATCGATATAGAAAGTATCCGCTGCTGCCCTGGCGTAGGCACCCGTAAGTATCACCAGAAACGACAGTGCCACAACAACTTTTCTCATAACAATTCTCCTCTCTTAAAAGACAAGGTGGGACAATCTACGTCCAAAGACATCGATTGGTAAAACAAACATGATTGGAAACCCGCTCTTTCCGGCACTCGAACATTCCCCGCAACGACAACACAAATACCTGTGTCATTCTTGGAAGAATGCCGTCTGTACCGTAACTCTCGCAAAAGGACGGACATACCCAGACACACCAACTACACTAAACTCTATTGTAGTTTGTAAAGCGACGGCGGTCAATGACATTATCCAAAGAAACTTCAAAAAAGTGTAAGGTTTTTCGCCCCAGCGACTTTGTTGTATCAAAATAATACACTCAAAGTGTAAACGGATTGGTTTTGAGGCCGGAAAAGGTGTTGAAATTTAAGGGCATCGGGAATCGGGAATCGGAAATTGGAGGAAGTTTTTCACTTGTCACCTATTCCCGATGCCCGATTCCCGATGCCCTTGACTGTTTTGAGTCTCCATTTGTTTACGGTTTGAGTAATACAGTTTCATTTGCGGACGGCAGCTGGGAACGCAACGAAGTGAAACTGCGTTTCGCTTCGTTCCCAGCTACTATTGGAGAGCACAATTTTAGGTTTGGTGGTGTAGTACCGCCCAAAAAGGGAAAACGTCAAAAAATTCCGCGTTATCCTTATTTTTTGACGGCCCAATTTCGAGTATACTGGGTTCAAACAGTCGAGGGGGTACGTCTGAACGATCCATGCCTTATTTGATAAACGCGGTCTACGAAACATGAGCTTACGAAAGTGCCATTTATTTACTCTTTTCGTGCTGTCGGCTTTTTTCGTTTTTTTTCCAAGCCGGGCTTGGGGACAAACGGCGGAAGGCGAGCAACCGGCGGAGGGCGTTCAGCAGGCGGTAGAGGATGAACAGCAGACAGACGCCAAGCAGCGGACGATAGACGGCGGAAGGCAAAGACGCGGAGACCGGGGACAGTCGGCCTCTTCGTCCGTACCGCTCGAAGAGCGAAAAATTCGGTTCAACTTCCGAAACCAAATGTGGAAAGACGTGATCGAATACCTTGCCGAGCAAGCCGACCTTTCCGTCTGGGCAAAAACATATCCGCAAGGAACTTTTACGTACAAGGAAGACCAGGGAATCTCGCCCGACGAAGCGATTGACAAGCTGAACCAATACCTTTTGCTGGAAGAATTCGTGTTGATTCGGATGGACAAGATGCTGATCGTCCGCGATCTTGGGCCCGGTGGAAGCAACGGAATCCAGCCCCATTTGGTGCAAACCATTTTTCCGGAAGAACTCGCCAAAAGGGGAAGTTTTGAGGTCGTCAAATGTCAGTTCGCCCTGAAACGGACCACGCCGGACATTGTGCAGGTCGAAATTGACCGAATTCTCGGACCGCAAAGTTCCGTGGCGATTATGCCGCAGTCGCAGACGATTTTGATTACTGAGACCGTCAGCAATCTCCGGGCAATCCAGAAAATCATCGAACGGCTCGAAAATACCGACGAATCCGGCACGTTGAAGTTTTACGAATTGAAGAGCATTACCGCCGAAGAAGCGGTTGCGATGATGCGGAATCTCATGGGGCTGGTTCCCGAGGACCAAACGCTTCGCGTCGTTGCCGACGTGGGGGGGAAGAAAATCTGGCTCAGCGGTCGAAGCGACCGAATCGAAAAAGCGATTGAAATTCTCACGAAAATCGACGATTCGTACGTGGGGGTTCGGGAAAATTTTGGCGAACTTCAATTCAAGGCGTTTCCAGTCGATACGGCGGACCTGATGACGGTTTTGGCCGTCTGCCAAACCCTTTTGGCCGGTAAGTCGGGAATCCGGCTTCAACCGGACCCAGGCACGAACTCCCTCCTCGCCTACGCTTATCTGGACGACCTGATGGTGATTAAAAACACGCTTGCCAGTATGCAGGCGGACGCTTCCGGCAACCACGTGATCCGGCTTTCGAAAATGACGACGTCGAATGCGGCGACGGCCATCGAAAAATTTTTCGGGACCGGTTCCGGCAGTTCCGCCAAGACACCGATTGTCGAACCTGACGCAACGAACAAGTGCCTCTACGTCCGTTGCACCTCGTCGCAACTGGCGCAAATCCGGTCGCTTTTGGCAACGATGGGAGAAACGTTCGATGCGGCAGCACCTGTTCGTGAACCGGGAAAAACGATTCGTAACATTAACATTTCGCCGAGCGCAGCCGAGTTGATTCTCGACCAGATTCAACAGGTTTGGCCGCAGGGACACGAAAATCCGATCAAGGTCGTCACGCCGTCCGCAATCGTTCCGGCGATGCGGCCAAATGAGGCTGCTCCACGTCATCCGGTTTTGCCAAAAGATTTAATCGATCAGCAGATTGACGAGTTATTCCATGATTCCGGCGAAAACGATTCGATTCCCAATCCGAGCACACAAGTCCTTGCAGTTCCGGGAGAATACCGCACCGTTCAAATGACACGGATCGTTGAAGAGGGAGAATTAACGGCCCAACAACAAGCGGCTCTGGAGCGGTTTCAGCGGGAAATGCAAAGCAAGCCGGGCCAACCGGAAGGACTTTCGCCGGACGCTTTGGCGTATCTTCAGGGGGTCAATCCGAACAAAGGGGCACCGGTCGTGCTGTCAATCGGTCCGTCCGGTTTGATGCTGGCGTCGGAGGACACCGAAGCTCTTGACGCTCTGGAGGAGCTGATCGAAACGATGTCGAACGAAGCGATTCTCACGACGCCGGTTCTCAAATTGTATTATCTGAAATACATTTCGGCGGATTCGGCGTCGACAATGCTAAACCGGCTCATGGGAACTTCGTCCTCCTCCACGTCAAAAGATTCCGTGTTCGAGGATTTTGGAACGGCGACTCTTTTCAACGTTTCCGGCAGTCTCGGACCAATCCAAGCAACCGGCGATGTGACAATCACGGCGGACACAAGGACCAGCCTCAACGCGATCTTTGTCAAGGCGAACCCGGTCGATCATTACACGATTGACAAGAAACTCCTGCCGCTTCTCGACGTCGGCGAAAGCCCGGAGGATGTCAAAAGACTTTCGACGCCGCGAATGATCCCGTTGAAATACATGAAGGCCAAAGACGCTATGGAACAGGTCAAAATCGTGTTTGCCCAACAAATGCAGGGGCAAACCACCGGCACGAACATTCGCGGCGGACAAAGTGGATTTAGCAGCCAGGCACAGCCGCCCGGTGGTGGTGCCGCCCCGCAAACGGCCGGGATTGATCCGAACATGATGCAGCAAATCCTGCAACGAATGCAAGGCGGAGGACGCGGCGGAACCGGTTCCAGGGAAGAAGAGGAAAAGATGACGCTTAACGTGGTCGAAGGGAGTAACATCCTTGTCGTCAATGCTCCGGAAGTGCTTTTTGAGCGGGTCAAAAGATTCGTCGAGTCTCTCGATGAAGCCGCCGGAGAACTTGATATTGTTACAGAATTTGTCGACGTGAAAAACGTCAACCCGCAAATGTTGCAATCGATGGTAAGCAAAGTGGTTGGCAGCGACATGATTACCTCTTCGGGAACGGTAAGCCAGCCGCGTGGGGCGACAACGTCGTTGACGTCGGGGAGCACGATCCAAACGGGCATCGGCGGCGCAACCGGCGGTCGTACCTTCGGCAGCGGGTATAGCGGAACCGGCGGCGGTTTCAGCGGACCGCCTCCGTTCGGCGGTCTAATGAGTCTCTTCGGCGGACAGCGTCCCAGCGGCATGAGCGGCATGGGAAGCGGTCCCACGATCATCACGTCTCCCGGCGGTACAGGGACCACAGGAGCAACGCAACCGCGATCTTTCAGTACCCCCGGCAGCACAACGAGCCGCGGTGGGCGGTGATAACCGTGAACCCAATCAGAGCCGCACACACAGTAAGCGGTGCCCCCGATGGAAACGTGACCGCTTACTGCGTGCGCGGCTCTGATTGGGCGTGGGCGATTCTTTCCGGGTCTCTTTTTATTTTCCGCACAAGAGATATAAATGTAGGAGTGCTCAACTACTCAAATGCTGCCGCACCGGGTGTGGCGGCAAACGCCTCTTAACGAAAAAAATGCCATGAAAACGACACGACGAAATTTTTTAGCGACCACCGCTCTTACGACCGCCGGTTTGATGCTTCACGAAACGTTCACTTCCGCTTCCGCTCGTGCCGCCGAAGCAAGTTCCCCGAAGTACAAAACACGGTTGTATAAAGCCTTGATCGCCGGTGCTCCGACGGACGAAAACTGCGAAAGCTGGAAAAACGCCGGGTTCGACGGCATGGAAATCACCGACTGGAAAATCCCGGTTGCCGATGCGAGGAAAAACCGGCTCATCGCGGAGAAACATGACTTTTACGTCCACTCGGTCATGCGAGGCTGGGCGGAATTCAACAGTAAGGACGAATCCGTTGTCCAAAAAACGATTGACGAAACAGCCCACGCCATTCGGATTGCCGCCGCTTATGGGGCCGGAGCGATTTTGCTTGTTCCCTGCCGGGTCGGTGGAATGGCGATGCCGGAACCGTGGGACTTCGACATTGATTTCGATCCGAAAACGCTCATGGTCAAGTCGGTGGCCGAAGGGGACAATTCGCAATACGCCGATTATATCAAAATCCAAAACGACTCGACCATTGGAACGATCAAAGCGGTCGAACAGCTTATTCCGGTTGCCGCGAAGGAAGGGGTGAAGATTGCCCTCGAAAACGTTTGGAACAATCTGTGGTGTACGCCGAAGTTCGCCGCCGCGTTGGTTCGGTATTTCGATAATCCCTGGGTCAAGGCTTACTTCGACCTCGGCAACCACACGAAATACTCCAAGCCGCAGCTCTGGATCAAGGCGTTTGGCAATACCCTGGTCAAGCTGCACATCAAAGGGTACAAGGTTACGGAATTTCGCGGCGAAAAAGGGGGCGGTGTCGGAGATTGGTGTCCGACCGATCAGTCGAGCACCGATTGGAAAGAGGTTCGGGCGTTGCTTGACAAGCACAACTATAACGGCTGGATCACCGTTGAAGAAAATACCTATTCACCGGAAAAATACAACGAAATTCTTGACGAGTTTATTGCGGGATAGAATCGCATCAAAGTAAAAAGAACCGGGGACTGCGCGGTGTCTCATCGCCGGTCCCTTTCTTTCTTTTACGCTTTTGGCTCCGTTGATTACACGAAACGCCTCTTGTTTTTGCGGCAAACGAAAATATAATGCGGCGTTGCAGGGTGGTGGAGGGTGGTGGAGCACCGCCGACATAACCTTGAACGTCATTTGTAATTCGTAATTCGTAATTAAAAAAGAGTATGCGTTATCCTCATTTGCAGAAAGCCGACCCCGCCGTTTACAACCTGATTCAAAAGCAAGCCGGGTACGAAACCAGTACGCTGAAAATGATCGCGTCGGAGAGTTTTGCGTCGTTTGCCGTTACGGAAGCGTTCGGGTCCAATTTGACGAACAAATACAGCGAAGGGTATCCCGGCGCACGGTATTACGAAGGGAACGAGTACGTCGATGAGATCGAAAATCTCGCCATCGACCGGGCAAAACAGCTTTTTGGAGCGGAACATGCCAATGTGCAGCCATATTCCGGTTCCCCGGCGAACCAGGCGGTCTATCGGGCCATTCTGAAAAACGGCGACAAAATTATGGGGATGCCCGTTCCGAGCGGCGGTCACTTGACGCACGGCTGGAAAGTCAATTTTTCCGGCATGGATTACGTTCAAATTCCTTACGGTCCCGATCCGGAAACGGGCAAGTTCGACATGGACCAAATCCGCGACACCGCGAAAAAAGAGCGTCCGAAAATGATTTGGGTCGGTGCAACGGCTTATCCCCACATCATCGAGTACAAGGATTTCGCCGAGATTGCTACGGAAATCGACGCTTATCTCGTTGCGGACATCTCGCACATCAATTCGCTGATTATCGCCGGAGTACATCCGGACCCGGTTCCGTTGTGCGACATCGTCAGCAGTACGAGTCACAAGATGCTTCGCGGTCCGAGGGCCGGTTTTCTGCTCTCGAAAATCGAGGACCGGTATCAGTCGAAATACTTTTCGGACAGCAAGCTCAATTTGGCCAAACGGGTTGACCGTGCCGTTTTTCCCGGCTTGCAGGGCGGACCGCACATCAACGCCATCGCCGCGATGGCCGTTGCGTTCGGCGAGGCTTTGAAACCGGAATTCAAGGAATACGGCAAACAGATCGTCAAGAACGCCAGGGCACTTGCCGACGGTTTGCTCAAGCGGGGTTATCACCTTGCCGGCGGCGGAACGGACACGCACCTTTTGATTCTTGATTTCCGTAACGAAGAGTTCACCGGCAAAGACGCTGCCGCCGCATTGGCCAAATCCGGGATCATCGCCAACTTCAATATGGTTCCCGGCGATCCGCGAAGCCCGTTCGTAACCAGCGGCGTCCGGCTCGGTACCGCCGCGCTGACGAGTATGGGAATGAAAGAGGCGGAAATGGAGCGAGTTGCCGCCTGGATCGACCGCGTGTGTCAAAACATTGCCCGAATCGATAATGAAGCCCCAAAAATCCGTACGGAAATCGCTGAACTCTGCGCCGCCTTTCAGGCACCGGGATACGAGTAGCTGCGCTGTTGGAAGTATTTTTGTTCAGAAAAACGAGGTGAAAAATAAGACTGGCGACGGCGTCGCAGCAACGTCGTCTCATCGAACGTCGAAAATCTCGATCTTCCGCAAATCGGCAGTGGAGTTATCATAACGATAATCACCATGTCGTAAATTCGTGTACTGAACCCTGACGCGATAATTCTCATTGCTACGTGAAAGTGCGATGATGCTGTCGTTATTTCCTCGTATGGTAAGATAAATGCCACCCCAACGAATTTCCGCCAGAATGCAGCTAACATCTCGTAGGGGCAATGACACTTTTTGGGATTTTA
>CAZNVM010000473.1:0-8892 GCA_964576215.1 uncultured Planctomycetaceae bacterium | reverse complement strand
TTTTGTACAGGACTGTCTTCAGGAAGTGGAACCGCATAATACGTGCGTTTCTCAATGCGGCCATGTCCCTGAGAGGATTCTTGGTAACGTTCAACCCCTTCAAAACCATTCGATTGGTGTTCCGAAAATATCGCCTTCGTCAAATCAACAAGCGAACCGGATTTCTCAAATGCCGTTCCGTTGAAAATCCAAAATTCACCGGTGTCCAGAAGCTGGTACACGTCGCCAAGAGTCGGCGTACCGGATTCAATTACGTCAAGCGCATTCTTGTCGGCAATAACGCCTTTGAACCGCATCACGGCGGTCAACTTGCTGTCCACTTCCAGTTTCGTGTAGATATGAAACTGAAAAATGCGTTGAAATTTAAGGGCATCGGGCATCGGAAATTGGAAATCGGAAATTGGAGGAAGTTTTTCACTTATCACCTATGCCCGATGCCCGATTCCCGATGCCCTTAACTGTTTTGAGTCACCATTTGTTTACGGTTTGAGATTTGATTTCAAAGTTCCGGCACAATGTCTCCGGCGTTGGCGGTGAATCGTGAAACGAAGACCTCCGGATCAATCGTCTCGGAATGAGTCCGCACGGAACCATCGCCGTACAGGAACACGGCCAGTCCCTGATGAAAGCTGAAGATTTCGTTTTTATTGCTACAGTTAATCATCTGCGTTCCATTGCACAAGTCGTGAATCCAGATTTCGGCTCTGGCGTCGGCCCACTCGGCACCCTCCATCGGTTCCTTTGGCGTCACGTTCGGATCGCCGTGCCGCCCTCCCTGTTCGTACTTGTGGGGACGACCACTGCATTCGAAAAGCATCATGGAGTTCGACAAACCGTCGCGCACGCTCTCCGGAGTCACGAGACCGTCCCAGTTCGCCCTCATCATGCTTCGCCAGTCGATCCGTTTCGTAATCGCACCGGCGTCAATCAATTTCTTGCTGACACCGGGACCAATCCGTTCGCAACAGGTATAATCGGAGACAAAATACTCGACGATATTCTCGTTGATCGTGCTGTAACGGCAAAAGCGGGATTGTGAGGCGTTGGGACAGATCAAAATCGGAATCCGCGTTTGCCGGGCGGAGCGATTTTTCGTGTTTTGCCAATTGACACTGAAATCGTATTTTTCGTACACTTGCATCGCTTCCATGTACGGCAAAAGAGACGCCATGATGTTGTGTTTGATCGCGTAATTCGGATTCGTGTAAAAGTGTTCGATTTTTGAGGACGGAAAAACTTCATGAACGTTTAAATACTGGTGAATCGCGATTCCGAGTTGACGCATGTGGCTTGTGCATTGTGTCCGTCTGGCCGCTGATCGGGCCGCCTGAACCGCCGGAAGGAGCATCGCAATCAAAATCGCAAAAATCACGATGATGACCAGAAGCTCGATAAGCGAAAAGCCGAACCGCTTGTTCATGGTGTCCAATTTCTCAAAATGTCGGCGAAAACGAATGTAAAGCCCGAACACGCCGGTATTTTACCTGAGCACACAGGAAAAAACAAGTCGGAAAAAAAGTTCGAACAAGTCAAAATTCTATGCCCTAAAATCGCGGCTACACCCCTATTTTTTGACTATTTCCAACTACCGAACGGGAGAAAGAAGACCATCGCTGGTGTCAACCCCGACAACGCTTTTGTAGATGTATAACGCCCTCCAGTAATCGGCCCGGCAGGTGATGAACAATCGAATCGTTTCCCGATAACGGCGTTCCGCGTCAAGGACATCAATAAGTGGACGGCCTCCCGCCTTAAAGCTCTCGATCATAGTGTCCCGAACTTCCCTGGCCAAACGCACCTCTTCGTCGGCGAACGTGTGGGCTTGTTGGTGAGCGGTGCGGAGATTCCGGTCCGCCTCGATGATTTCCGCCCGAAGATCAACGATTCCTGCCTGGTATTGGTGTGTGCTTTGTGCCAGTGCCGACCTGGCCCTGGCACGATTCCCCTGATTACGATTAAACAGCGGCACGGTCACGGAAACACCAACTCCCCAGCCGGAATAATCGTCCTCTCCCTGGGATTTTTGGTATTGACGTGTATAACCGAACTGTGGCGTCACTTCCGGATAAGCGTTACGTTTTTCCAACCGAACATCAGCCTGTGATCTGGCCATCTGCATCCGGAATGCGCGAATGTCCGGTCGATTCTGCCGGGCCATCGCAAAAGCGGTTTCCAAAGGCATCGGGGCCATATCTGTCGGAGCATCCAGATCACCGGTGATGTCGAACGCCGGATCGTAGTCGACGCTTCCAAACTGAACACGCAGTTGTGCCTTGAGAATTTCCAGCGTCTTTTCCGCTTCAAGAAGTTCCAGCCGGCTTTGCAGGAGGTCCAAACGGATTTGTTTCCATTCGACAACAGGCAGTCCGCCGGCTTCCACCCCCTGTTTTGCGATTTTTTCGAGGTGAATCAAAATCTCGACGTCCTGGTAGACCGCTGCGAGAAGTGCTTTTGCTTCGAGAACATCGTAAAACAAGGTCGCCGTTTCGGTGATTCGCTCACGGATCAAATCGGCGTATGCCGCTTGCGATTGGCGAACGTCCCAAGCCGCACTGTTCATCGCCGCCTTCCGTTTGGCGAACAGGAACCAATCGATGGGGAACTCAACCTGAAGGTTTAACTCCGGTGGTCCGCCCGGCCTATCTGGTGTGATCCGATTGCGATTGAACGGTAATACCCCTCCTTCTGCCGTGAAGATTGGATTCGGGGGCAAAGAACTGGTCCAGTATTCCGCTCTTGCCTGGCGAATCTCCTCATTCCCAATTCGTAATTTCGGATCGGAAGTCAAGACTTGAGAGATGACCTGGTCGAATGTCCACGCCGTAGACGAAGCCGCCTGTTCCGGTATAAAAAACGATTGCGGGACGGGGGTGACTTGCGGAAATTCTTGTGCAACAAGAAGATCGCCTGAAAGGGTTACTATTGCGAGAAGCAGAACCTGCGATAAAAAACGCATAAAAAACCTCGCCACAATCCTTGCAAACTACAAAAGACATCCAAGTGTACCTTCGCAAAATCGGCAAAAGCCTTGGAATCCGGTTAAGTATTCCTTGTGATTCCTGACATGACAATACGGTAAAATAGATCAATTGTTCCCGTATTGATGTTTATAGCGAATTTGACTTGCGTACCGACGGCTTTTTTCGTCATATAAGGCGTCGGGCTGTTGCCAGGAATCACGGCTACGCCCTAAATCATTTCCATTGAATCGTTCCGACGAGTTCGTTCAGGGAACGGATTCCTTCGTTTTCCAAGACAGTCGGCAGCTCATCAAGGATTTTCATCGTGATCGTCGGCTGGTAGAAATTCGCCGTTCCAATTTGAACGGCAACGGCTCCGGCGACGACAAATTCGAGCAGGTCATCGGTCGATTCGATTCCGCCAATCCCAATAATGGGAATCTTGACGGCCCGGTAAATCTGTGCAACGCATCTCAGCGCAATCGGCTTGATGGCCGGACCGCTCAGTCCGCCGAACCCGTTGCCCAATCGCGGTTTGCGTCGCCGCCAATCGACGGCAAGACCGAAGCAGGTGTTGATCGCCGCAATTGCGTCCGCTCCCGCATTCTCTGCCGCTTGGGCGATTTGAGCAATATTCGTAACGTTTGGGGAAAGTTTGACGACAAGCGGAAGCGGCGTGTTCCGGCGAAATGCACCGACCATCCGCTCACACAATTGAGGATCGGTCCCGAAATCGACGCCGCCGGACACGTTCGGACACGACACATTCAACTCCAATGCCGCGATACCGTTGTGGCGTTCGATTTTTTCGCAAAAAACCGGTGCTTCTTCCACTTGTTTGGCCGCGATACTTAAAAAAACCGGCGGTCCGAGCGTTTTTAAATACGGTAACTTTGCTTCGAGAAATTCATCAATTCCGTCGTTGTCCAAACCGATGGAGTTGAGCAAGCCGGAGGCCGTTTCTACGGTTCGCGGCGGTGGATTTCCCGGACGCGGGGCCAAAGTTACGGTTTTCGGCACAATTCCGCCCAGTCGATCAAGTGGAACAACCGCTCCCATTTCCCGTGCGTAGCCAAACGTGCCGGAAGCAACCAAAACCGGATTCGCCAGCTCCAAAGAGCCGAGTTTTACTTTTAGCATGGGGAAATCGGGAATCGAAAATCGGGAATCGACAACGGGGGAATCATACCACTGTTTTGTGGATTCATCAAGAGAAACATAAAAATCGTTCAAGCCGCGCACAATCAGAGCCGCGCACGCAGTAAGCGGTAACCCCGGCGGTAACGTGAAAACACAATTGCTCCGTGCGCGGCTCTGATTGGGTTTACGGTTAAATGTCACCTACTTATTCCTGAATGGTGCGAAACGCGACGTTCCAGATTCCGGCTTCGGTGCAGAGGATTAGAATTGGCTTGATCGCCCTGGCCGGAACGCCGCGGTTGGTGCGGATTTCCACTTGAACGTTCTTGGCCCCCTGTTTGTGTTTCGTTTGGAAGTATTCCTTCAACTGTTCTATTGTAACCGGTTGATTTCGGAGCAGAACATTTCCTTCCGCCTTAACATTGATAACCTCCGTTTTCCCGGTGTTTTCGGCATTTTCTTGAACCCGGCCCGTTGTTGCCGTCGGAAGCCGCAGCTCGATGGACGTTTCCTGTTGAATCATCCTGCTGGAAACGAGAAAGAAAATAATCAAAAGGAACACGACGTCGATCATCGACGTGAGATTCAAAGAAACGAAAGAAGGAGATCGGCTTGGAGAACGCACTAAACAAAATGAGAAATGAGAAATGAGAAATGAGAAAGACGGCTGACTTCAGGAATTCTGCTTTCCGCCGTCTGCTTTCTGCCGACTACTTGCGAGTCTTTTTTTGACGGGTCTGAGAATTTGTTCGGCGATGTAGGTGGTTTCGGCCATCAGCAGGGCGATACGGTTGTTGAAAATCGCGTAAGCGGCCAGGGAAGGGATTGCGACGAGCAAACCTTGCACCGTTGTGACCAACGCGAGGTAAATTCCACCGGCCAAGTCACCGGCCCGTTGCTGATACCCTTCGAGAGCGGCCATATCGTGAAACGCGATCAGCAGACCGACGACGGTTCCGAGCAACCCGATCATTGGAGCAATGTTGCCGATCACGTTAAGGTATTCCGTTTTTCGGTACAGCCTTGCCGCTTGTTCCGCCATCGCGTCTTCCGCCGCTTTTTCGACGGAGTTCCAGCCGATTTCGCATTCCTTAAGGCCGGCAGCCAAGACGATTCCCAGCACGCTTGGATCATCATGGCAACGTTTTGCGGCGTCGTTCCATCTTCCTTCGTTCAAACTTTTGGCGACCTCGTCGGCAAGACCGGGCGGTATCAATATTTTTTCACGAATTGTCAGAAAATGCTCAATCATAAACGCAACCGCGATGATGGAAAGCAAAATAATCGTGTGCCCAATGATTCCCGCCGCAAGGATGAGGTCAATGAGCGTGTAGTCCTTGTAATCCTTGATCGACTTGTTCGCACTCTCCACGTTTTGCACGCCAGATTGCTCTTGCGCGACCGGGATTACTGGTTCCGATTCTTGAGCGAATACATCAAGGGAAAAAAAACAAATCGAGAGTAGGATACAAAAGCGAAGCATGTTTGAAGCAAAAAGTGAAATCCTTTGTCAACGTTCCCGACGAATATACACGATACGAAGAAATCAATCAATGCCTCAATCAATGCCTCAAACGCTCCTTTTCCGTTCCGTTTGCGGTTACGACTCCCAACTCATCCGGTAAATCAACAGCCGAATCGCCCAAGAGACCGGAATGATCGTCGCCGTCAATAGTATGATACCACTCCATTGCATCGGGGAAAGCCCGGTGGTACGGAAAATCCCTCCAATCCCAAACCAGCCGCTTGCCTGCACCATTGCGAACTGGACGATGATAATCAGGCCGACAATCAGCACAAATGCCCGGTTTTGGAGCAGTTGGGCAAACGGCGGTTCCTCATATCGAAGCGACCGACAAAGGAAAATTCGCCAAATTTGAAACATCACGAAGATCGTGAAAAAGACCGTCAACGCCTGCAGGTTTTCCGTTGCTCGTGCCTCCAAGCCGAACTGAAAACGGCTCTCTTCACTCAGGAACCAACCGAAATATAGGGCCATAAACAGGACAATCACCTGGTAGACACTGCTTAGCAAAATCGAGATTCCCATCGACGGAGTGATAATCAAAGCGTCCCGTGACACCGGTTTGCGGCGCATCGAACTTGCCCGTGGCGGCTCGGTACATAACGCAATTGCCGCAAACGTGTCCATGATAATATTGATCCACAAAAGCTGTGGTACCGTAAATGGAAGTGACACGCCGACCATCGGGCCGATCAATGCACAGACAAGCGCAACGACGTTTACCGAAAGCTGGAATTGCAGGAACCGTTGGATATTCTGGTACAGCGTTCGCCCCCACCAGATTCCGGTAACGATGCTCTTGAAATTGTCGTCGATCAGCACGATGTCGCTTGCTTCCTTGGCGACTTCGGTCCCCGTGATTCCCATCGAGATACCAACGTCGGCGAACTTCAACGCCGGGGCGTCATTGGTGCCATCGCCGGTCATGGCGACAACCTCTCCGTCCCGGTGCATCGCTTTGACAAGCCGCAACTTGTCCATCGGCGTTGATCGGGCAAGAACCCGCAACCGTCTTGCCACCCCGGACAGGTCTTCTTCGGCAACCTGGGCCAATTCGTCCGAGGTCATCACAAGCTCGTTTGCCCTGGTGAGTATCCCCGCCTGTCGGGCAATCGCAATCGCGGTTGCTTCGGCGTCACCGGTAATCATTTTAACTTCCACTCCCGCCCGGCGGCAGGTTTCGACAGCCTGCGGGATTTCCGGTCGGATCGGATCGGAAATACCAATGAGTGCGAGCAGGGTATGATCACAACATTCCCTACATGCGTCGGTGTTCTCCGTGACACTACACCCCGATTTTTCCGTCAAGGCGATCACACGAAGGGCTTGGCCCGCCGCCCGGTCCAAAGCGGCGTCAATCGCCTTACGGTGCGGTTCAATCGGTTGCGCGACACCATCGACAAACACGGTGGAACAACGTTCGATCATTTTTTCCGAAGCCCCTTTCGCCAGGCAACATCGGTTTCCGTTCATGTCCACGAGCACCAGCGACATTTTCCGCTGCGAATTATGGCCCAGCTCCCGGATTCGCGGAAATTTGTTCCGATAATCCCGGTAATCGACTCCGGCGTCATGCAACATCCGCAACAGGGCGCACTCGGTCGGATTACCGATCCCTGTCACCGTATTGTTTTCGATGTGAAGTGACGCCTCGCTGTTTGCCGAAATCGAATTGACCAGCTTCGGCCATTCCGCAATTTTTTGTACGGATTCAAGTTGCGTCGTGTCGTACTCGTTCAAACCGGCAAAGAGCCAGGTGACGGTCATCCGGTTTTGCGTCAGCGTCCCGGTTTTGTCGGAGCAAACGACGGTTGCCGAGCCGATGGTTTCCGAGGCGACCAGCTTGCGAATCAGGCAGTTTTCCCTGGCCATTTTCATCATGTTCAGTGCCAGTGACACCGTGACCATCATCGGCAACCCTTCGGGAACGGCGACCACGATGATCGTTACCGCAACGATGAAACAGGTCAGAAGTTGCCGAACGAGGGCCATCGCTTCATCGACGGCCTGCTCCGGCATTGCAAGTGTCTGCGATTGAAAAAATCCGAGCGAGCCGTCACTGGCATCAACAACGGCCAACAATCCAAGTCCGACACCGAAAACGCCGACAACGAGCGGAATGCAGACCAGACCTTGAAGCAACAGGTTTTTCAGAGGAATTCCCAAACTCTCGAAAAACGGTTTGAGTGCCAGCCGCATGGATACAACGCCAAGCAGGAGTGAAATCAGGGCAAGGCTGCCAAATACAACGATTGCCTGATCCGAATCCCCCAGTCGGGTGTCACGAAAAAGGATCGAACCGCCAATCGCTTTGACCGCCATGACGGTGAAGATCGTCATGGCCCCGGTGATACCAACGGCACTGATCTGCTTGGCGAGCACCGAGAGTTTTTGGGTGAGCGGCGTGGCGGAATCCGATTCCGTCTTGCCGAGACTGGCGGCGATTTGACCGAGCCGCGTTTTGTCGCCGACGGTGGTAACGAGAAACATGCCGTGCCCGTCGGAAATCATGGTGCCACGATAAACAAGATATTGGTCGTCGGTGGTGTCGAATTGGCGGTGGGCGAACTTTTCGACCGGGACCGATTCACCGGTCATCACGGACTGGTCGACCAAAAGGTTCATGGCGTCAATCACGACCCCGTCGGCACTCACCTTGTCGCCGAGGTCAAGTCGCACCAGATCGCCGACGACGATATCGTTGATGGAAATTTCGACGATCTGTCCTTCACGCAGCACTTTGACGCGAATATCGTCCTTGACTTGGTTTAAGAGTTCGAATTCCCCGGCACTTTTGAGTTCGCTCAGGAACCCGGCCAGCGTTGCCAGAAGGATTGCCAAAACGATGCCGACGGAATCGATGAAACTGGCGTCCGGGTGATGAATGACGTATTTCTCGAGGAGGGTCATTACCAGCGAAATGACCGCAGCCGCCAACAGGATTCGGATCGTTGGGTCCTCGAATTTTTCAAGCAGGAGTTTCCACCAGGGATCCCGCTCCGGTGGCGAAAGGGTATTACGTCCATACTTTTCGGCAGATTTTCGGACCGATTCGGCGTCGAGACCACGAGAGAGGTCAATGGGAATGTCGGCGTATTGAAACGGAGTGGTATCTGGCATAGGAAAGTAGTACAAAGTCGTCCAATTGGTCTTCCTTAGAGTGCGTTTTTCTGGTAACATAGGGTCCATGTTTTTTCTCATTTTCCCCCTTTTTACGGAGATCATTATGGCAAGGACCGCCGCTCAGATTGACTTGGACGCTCTTGA
>CAZNVM010000472.1:0-1933 GCA_964576215.1 uncultured Planctomycetaceae bacterium | reverse complement strand
TAGGGCCCGCTGAAAATTCGTCATCCCTTGAAAACACTGGACTTAACGGCGTTTTTGTGATAGAATAATCGCATAAATTGGTGGAAAAACAGGGGATTTTGGGGTGGTTGAATGTATACGTTAGAACCGAAAGGTCAGATCAAGCTTGAAATGTTCCGTTTACCATTTAGTGGTAAACTCGACCCGGAAAACAGATGGGTGAAAACGGCAGAGATTATGCCTTGGGATTTTATAGAAGATATGTATGCGGAAAGTTTTAAGAACAAGTCAGCAGAAGGACCAAAACCGATTCCTGCGAGAATTGCATTCGGAGCCATTTATCTAAAAGAACAGGAAAAGCTTGTTGACACAAGCACGCTGGACTACATTGCAGAAAATCCGTATGTTCAATATTTCCTTGGTCTGGAAGAGTTCACAACGAAGCGGTTGTTTGATCCGACAATGATGGTACATTTTCGCATACGGTTTCCGGCAGATGTCGTGGAGCAAGTCAACGAAGAGATATACCGCCGACAAGTTCTCAAACAACAGCCGCCGGAAGACGAACCACCCGAATCGTCGCCTGATGGCGAAAACCGATCGGAGAACGCATCGGAGCGGAACGAAGAAGGTTGTGGCAATAAAGGGAAACTACTGTTGGATGCGACAGCGGCACCTGCGGACATAAGATATCCGACAGATCTTTCTCTGTTGAATGAGTGTCGGGAAGACACTGAAAAAATTATAGCTGAAGTATGGGAGAGAGCGGGAATAACGGGACGTCGGACGCAGTACAACCCAAAGGTAGCAAGAAGAGGATATTTGAAGGTTGCAAAGCAGAGAAAGCCGAAGATGAAAAAAATCAAGCAAGCCGTCCGGGAACAACTGGAATGTGTGGAAAAGAATCTGGAAACGTTGGATCAATTTTCACAGGAAGAATTGAATTTGTATGTGCCTGGAAAGAAGGTTAAGCAACTTGAAGTTATTCGGATAATCGCAGCCCAACAGAGGGAAATGGTGGACACGGGAAACAAGTCCTGCAACGACCGGATTGTCAGTGTGAGGCAGCCGCATGTACGCCCGATTATCCGGGGAAAGGCAAGAGCGCCTGTCGAGTTTGGACAAAAGCTGATGTTTTCGGTGATTGACGGATACACGTTCATAGATGGGCAGAGCTGGGACAATTTCAACGAGGGTATCATGCTGGAAGCCAGCGCCGAGAAGTACAAGGAGCGATTCGGATTTTATCCCGAAGCCATCCTGGTTGACCAAATATACCGCAACCGTGAAAACAGGGCGTTTTGTAAAAAGAACGGCATACGGTTATCGGGACCGCGTTTAGGAAGACCGAAAGAAAGCGAGAAGGAAGAGGATCAGGCGTTGGCATATCAAGATAGTTGCGAGAGGAATGGAGTTGAAAGCCGGAACGGAATTGCGAAGCGAAGATATGGATTGGATTTGGTTATGGCAACATTAGACGGCACGGCGAAAACCGAGGCTGCGCTTAATGTATTGGCAATGAACATCGCACACCTGTTGCGTGTTCTTTTACGCTTGTTTTGGGGAAAGATGTCTCGTGGATGTTTTTGCCATCTTGGCGTTGGCTGAATTTTCAGCGGACCCTAAGTAGAGATATCTTTTCAGGTAGTCCCCAAAAGGAATTGTTTGCATTTTACTTTTAAGAAACCGTAATATAACTTCCTCATTTTTATCCTGAAACTCTGCTAATTCAACCGCATCATAAAAAGCATCTTCCAACTTAACTGTGAAGTCTAATGTTTCATTTATTTTTTTTTCTTTCTTATTATTTTTTTTACGTATATAAATTTTCCCATTCCCATAAACCAGCATTTCGTTAGTTGTCCGGATCACATCTTTCTCGTAAAGCCGTGTTTTTTTTTGATTCTCCTATCATTGACGAAAACATAATGATTGTTGCCACTTTCAGCAAGAT
>CAZNVM010000471.1:0-2483 GCA_964576215.1 uncultured Planctomycetaceae bacterium | reverse complement strand
TCGACAAGTTTACGATTTTTACTGATTTTACCGTCATTTCGCTTCGCTTCATTCCGGCTTTTATTGGGGGAGATGAATAAAAGCCGGAATGGAGCATCGCGAAATGACGGTCTCGATACAAACTTGTCGACGGACTGGGCTACTAAGGGCGCGCTATTGCAAGTCCTCTCGAAAATTCCACCGAATTGTAACTTTTAATTCTTGACAGTTCCTCACGTTACCACCGGGGGCACCGCCTACTGCGTGCGCTCTGATTGGGTTCGATGCCCGATTTGCCCTGTTACTTACCGGCAAAACTTTCGAAAAACCCGTTGAACATCGGCGTACTGTAGTCCCAATAATAGGCGTACAACGCGATCGTCAGGATGACAACCACGAACCCGAAAAACATCGCGACCTTCGAGCCTCTCAAATCCATGGTCGTATTCGTTTCGAGTTTGAACTCTTCCTTCATGGGGAACAGCACTCGCAACAACACCAGGACGATCACAATGCTGGTGAACGTGAGTCCCATCCGATCAAGGAATGCCGTGTTCGGACGCAGGAACATCAACGCTCCGTAAATCGCCGGGCTCATCAGTAACGAGATGATTCCCGAGCAGCGCGGCGCCTTGTGAACGAAGAACCCGAACATAAAGGCACACAAGATTCCCGGTGAAACGAATCCCTGGAATTCCTGAATGAACGTGAACACGCCGCCGAACTTCGGATCCGCAATGATCGGCACAAGGCTACAACCAAGAACCACAAAGCCGACGATGCTGATTCGACCGATAAAGACCAGTTCCTTTTCGGAAGCTTTGCCTCTGATCCCTTTATAAATGTCCATCGTAAAGAGCGTCGAAACCGCATTGAGCATCGCGGCCAGGGCACTGACAACCATTCCGAACAGTGCTGCCAGCGCGAAACCGTAAAGTCCGCCTTTCGGTACGAGATTGGCCAGCAACAGATCGAAAGCGGAATCGTAATCATAGCCGGACACCATTTTACCGAATTTCGGTCCTTGTGGACCATCAAACGTCCAAACCGGCTTGGGAAATTGTGCCTTGTGTTCGTTATGGGCTTGGAGCGGATCGGAAAGGTCCGCCGGTGCCGCAATGCCGGTTTTTTCGGCGTTAAACGCAATCATTTTTCTTGCGTCTTCGGGATAAAACGCCGCGAACTTGCCATCGAAGTCGAACAGTTGCCCCCATTCTTCACGCTCGGCAGCCAGTGCATCGTATCCCGTCAAGGTAACGCTGTTGCCGTCTGCATCCTTTTTTACGAGGGTCTTCCCCTCAAAGGCACGGTGCTTCATATCGGCATTGTACAAATTAAACGCGATCAATCCGGGGAAAATCACGATAAACGGAATGATTAACTTCAAAAACGCCGCCAGCATGACACCCTTTTGTCCTTGTGACAGAGAGCGGCTTCCGAGCGTCCGTTGCATAATGTGTTGATCGCAACCCCAGTAAAACAGGTTCGGAATCCAAAGAGCGAACAGGAGTGCCGTTACTGGAAGAATTTTATCGTTCCACGGCAGATTCATCCGCAGTTTGCTTTTGTTGATCGTGGTGAACCGCTCATAAGCCCCGGCCTTTTCCAGATCGTCCAGAAATTTTTCCTTGTTGCTTTCTTTGACTTCTTCAATCATGCCTTCCAGCGCACCGGGCAATTCGCCTTCGTTGAAATTTTTGGCTTTTGCGAACATGCCGAGCAACTCTTCGTTACTGAATTCTTTTTTGGTGAAGTCGATGTCCAATGCGGTAACGGCTTCTTCCAGTGCCGGTCTTTCCACTTTACCGAGCTGTTGCATTGCAAAGAAAAGAACGACCACGCCGCACAAGATCAGCGCGGTCCCTTGCAAGGAACCTGCCCAGGCGGCGGATTTCAGGCCGCCGTACATCACGTACACCGCTGCAAAGAAACCGAGAATCCAACTGAACGTAACCAGGTCCAATTTCACGCCGAAGTAGGAATACTCACTAAAAAGCCCTGAAAAGCACTTGGCACCGGCATAATTGACGGCGACGATGGTAACGAAAGCGTAAATGAACAACAAGGACAAGGACATCAAGATACGGGCAAACTTGTTGTATCGTGTTTCCAAAAATTGCGGGATGGTGTACACGCCGGCTTTCAAAAACCTCGGCAGGAACACGAAGGCGACGATGACCAGTGAGACGGCGGCGAGCCATTCGTAGGAGGCGATGGCCAATCCGATGTTGGTGGCTGCCTGACCGGGCATTCCGACAAATTGTTCAGCACTGATGTTTGCCGAAATGAGTGAAATACCGATGATCCACCAAGCGAGTCCGCGACCAGCAAGAAAATAATCCTCTGTGGCGGTTGCCTCTTTTTTCTTGTCCCGTCTGCCCATATAGAAGGCGATGACGAGAACGGCAATGAGGAAGGAAAAAAATACGGCAACGTCGAGGAGGACGGAAAGGTTCATGATTGGACATAGAGGGAAAAAGGTCAACCGGATACTCTACCGGAAA
>CAZNVM010000470.1:0-9695 GCA_964576215.1 uncultured Planctomycetaceae bacterium | reverse complement strand
GTCGCTTTTTTCCTGGGAACGCAGGCTTCCAGCCTGCCAGTGAGTTCGTAGGCATCCTAACCTGCGCAGGGCGGAGACTCCATTCCGCAACCTTCGCGCAGGCTGGAAGCCTGCGTTCCCAGGGACTTTGCAATCCTCCTGCGTCCGCACAGGACTTTTTTTCCTAAATTTCGTTAAAATCGGTGAGGTTTTCAAATTTTCGCCAAATTTTCCCTTTCATTAAATTGATATAAAACCTATAATTATCGGGAGGTTGCCTTTTGCGATTCATCGTTAAAATGGCGAACTTCTTGAAAAAAATTGCAGGGAATGTCGAAATAATCCCATGGAGCGAGGGTTTATTTAAAAATCATTAGTTGTTTTGTGGACTATAACTGCCGTGGCCAAAGCTGAACCTGTTGTTGAAAGCGTTGAAGAGACTCCCGTACAGCCGATTCCGTCGAAATCGAAGCTGTTGATCCTCCTCGCCTTTTCCGCCGTCGTCCTGCTGGAAATGATTATCCTGCTGTTTTTCCTGCCGAAATCGCCCGTTTCAACGACGGAAAAACCAGTCAAACTCGACTCCGAAATCATTCCAGGGCATAAGCCGGAGGATTGGCTTGAGTTTCCGATCACCGATCCGTTCCAATGTATGATTACCGCAGAGGATGGGATAGGCGGATTTATGCTCAGGGCCAAATTTACGTTGAAACACGAAAAAAACAAACTGTCGAGATTGACTAACCTTTACGATAAGGTCAAAGATGAAATTCGCGGAGAAATACGGACGATTTTGTGTAGTTCCAAAATCGAGGATTTCTCCGATCCGAATTTAACGACGATCAAGAACAGAATTCTTCGAAGACTTAACGAAGTTTTCGCCGAACCACAGCCACTCGTCAAAGAAATTGTCGTAGTCGATTTCAACTATACACCAATGTAGTTTTTGAATTACGTATTACGGATTACTGTTTCGCAATTCGTAATTCATCATTCGTAATTAAACATGTCAGACGACAACGCATTAGATCAGAGCGAAATTGAGCGTCTTTTATCAGGCGGCGGAGGGTTTTCTGCGCCGTCCCCTGCGGAAGAGACGACGCCGCCGGTCGAAGACGCTCCGATCAGTCAAGCGGAGTTGGAGTCGTTGTTTGGCAATTCGGCACCTCCCCCACCTGCGGCTGCGGCGCAGTCTGCGGTTTTTCCCGACAGCGGTGCAGGATCATCCGCGACTTTGGATCAGTCGGACATCGAAAGTTTACTGCGTGGAACTGCCCCACTTGGCAGCGTGACACCTCCTCTTCCCGCCTCGTTTCCCCCATTGCCTTCGCAAACGGCATCTGCTGTTCCTCCCCCGCAACAAAACGGGCGTCGAATGGCCCACTTGGGACGTTTACCCGTATCCGCGACGGTTTCCGCAGACGAAGAAGGGGTACCGCAAGGGGATATTGATTACTTGCTCCGTCGCGCCGACGAAGCTCTCAACTCCATTTCCTCCGACAAAATGGATTTGCCGAACGAGGTCATTGAATTTCAATTTCCGGAATTCGGCGGCACGGTTCCCAACGTTGAACATGCGACGCTGGATCAAATCAGCGAAGTGGAGCTTGATGTGAAAATCGAGTTGGGCCGGGCCAATATGTATCTTGAAGATGTGCTCAAATTGCGCAAAGGTTCCGTCGTTCCGCTCGATAAAATGGCCGGCGACGCCGTCGATATTTACGTCAACGGTCGTCTTTTGGCTCGCGGCGAAGTTTTGGTGATGAACGAAAATTTCTGCGTCCGCGTCGCCGAACTCCTTGCCGGAGCAATTCCTATGGAATAGTCGGTGGACGGCAGGCGGCAGGTCGCTGAGGCGTAGACAGTATTGTGAATATTTTCCCCCGATTTACATTAGTTCTCGTTTTCTTTTTCTCTTTAGGCGAGAGTCCGGGGAATTTGTGCGCTGCGCAGGATGCCGCGCAAGAAGAAAAACCGATCCGGTTTTACAAATTGAACGTTCCCCAAGACCGGATCGCCAATTGGCCGTTTAAAGAAGGTGAAGGGCCTTACGTGCTTTTCGACAAAAAACTGTTCGAGGAGATCACCTCTTCGGAACGAACGGCGGCTCAAAAAAATACGGAAACCCTTCTCCAAAACGCGATTCAATCCGTAGAACTTGACGCGGAACTCAAGGGAGGAATTTCTCTTGAAGGACAAGGACGTTTTCTGATCCGAAACACGATTTTTTCGCAACGGAAACCGGGCGAAACGTTTTCCATTCCCGTGCAACCGCTCGGACTTTGGCTTACGCAACCGAAAACCACTCCGGCAAAAGATTTCTCATTCGGAAGTGTCGGGAATACGTTTTTTTTGAATTTTCCGTCAACCTTCACGGTTCCTGATGAAAAAGAGGGATTTGTGGTGGTCGATTTTCAGTGGTCGCTTCGCGGGAACCGGGAAGGCCGGGAAAAACTAACGTTCAATTTTCTCACGCCGCTGGCGGCGAGTTCCGAGTGGACCTTGCGTCTTCCCTCCCAGTGGACACCGTCCGTTTCCGAAGGAATTGTCCAGGAAATTTCCCCTCCCGTTCAAACGCCCCAAAATCGAAACAGCCCTCAAAGAGTATGGAAAGTTTCACCGGGCGGACGAAGCCAAACGTTTTTAACGATTTACTCCTCCGAGTCCGCCGTTACCTCGCCGCCGGCTTTGCCGATACGCCAGACTTTGACTTACGATTTTCAGCCGGAGGGGGTCAACGTCAAGTCCGTTGTTCCGTTCACGAGCGAAAAGGCCGAAACCGTTTTCCTCTCGAAAGAGGCGAGGTTGACCGATTTCATCATTACTTTGGATGAGCCTCTCCGTCTACGGTCCGTTCTTTGGGGGAATCAGCCGCTTACGGTTACGACAATGAATGAAGAAGCCGAATCGGGCACTCGTCCGTATCTCGTTTCGGTTCCCCGTGGGGAAGGACGTTTGACCGTGAACGCTTTTGGCCCTCTCCAAACGGATCAAACCTGGAATTTGCCGCGAATACGTATTCAATCACCGCAACACTTTTGGATGGAAACGAAAGCGGACCTTTTCGTAAAAGCTCCTCTTGTCGTTTACACGTTGGAACCGAACCAGGCGGTTCAAACGCAGACGACCGATGTTCCCAGCGGAACGGATCGTTGGGAGGGAGCACGATATTCGTTTCAATATTTCACCCCGGATTCCGGGATCGCCGTCAATATGACGCTTGATTCCCCAGGCTTGACGGTCAAAACCGGAACATCGATTCTCTGGGAAGAAGAACAAATTATCGGAACAATGTCGCTTGACCTTACTCCGCTCCGGCAAAATGCGCAAAAGGTGGAACTGCGAATTCAGCCCGGCTGGTCGATTGATCGGGAAAGTCTCGAATCGGTTCCCAGGGAAAACCTGCTTCTTTGGGAAGGGGAAACGTCGAGTTTACCCGGCGTTTCCGTTCCTTCCTTACCCGGTCAAACGAATAACGGTTCCATAAATTCATTGTTTCTGTTTCTTCAAAAACCGATGAAACTGAAATTGATCGGAACCCGGTCGAATTTGAATCTCACGGAGCTTCCGCTGGGAGATTTATTGCCGGTCCGTGTTTCCCTGCCGGAAAAATCGAGGGAAATCGGCAGAAGTGGTCCGAGAATTTCCAGCGATTTCAGTACCGGCAAGCATTTGATTGCCCTGACTGCGAACGCACCGAACCGTTTGAGACTTGTGGGGACCGCCGAGCAGGTTCCTCTGCCAATACCCAGCGGCGATCCTGTTGTTCGTGAACATTTCTTTTCCGATGTTGGAGTACAAGCGGCGTCGATTTTTGTTTTGGATTCGAATTCCCGAACGATTCCCGTACGTTTGGAACACCAGAAATTACGATTCGAATCGGAAATCAAATGCCGTTTGACGCTCCAGGACCGGGAGTTGATTCAAACCTGTACGTTTTCCTGCGTTCCTTCGGGAACCCGAATCGACGGGCTGTACGTTCATTGGACGGAAAGATCGTCCCTTCCCTGGACCTGGAAAATAAGCGGCGGCGACCAGGCACCGAGTGGGCGGATTTTATCCGAGTCGGAACGAAACCTTGCCAATCTTTCCACGCCGCCGGGGGGGATCGTGGAAGAAGTGCGATTGGTAACACCACGCAGCGGTTCGTTTCAACTGGAAGCGACCCGGCGAATTGCATTGGACAAACCGACCGCCGTTCCATTGCCGATGCTTCCTGAAAGTACGGCAAATCTCGTCGAAGTGCTCGTCGATTCTCCGTATTCAACCGACGTGGAAATCAGAAATACCGAGTTGCGATCCATTCCCGTTACTGCTCCGCCTGGAAACGAATATCAAACGGTTCGGGCGGCGTTTCGATACGATCCGCTTCGGGATGTCGGAAATCCGGACGATCCGCTTTTGCTTCTTTCCCCGATGAAGACTGCGGAAAAAATCGACAGGGTGTCAACCAGTGCGTTGAATTCCTCGGCATGGGTTTGGACGTTACAGTTGGACTCCCAATTCGAATCGACCGGCATGATTCGGGAACATGCGACATTTTTCATTGAGAATCGGGGGCAAAACCAAATCACGATTACTCTGCCGCCGGACATTCCTTTGGAAAACATTCTTGCCGTTTATCTGGAGGAGGAACGGATTACCTATAATCCGCAAAGGAAGTCGAACTCGGTCAACTTGCCCGTTCAAATTGCGTTGACGCTTCCCGCGAAACGCCGCTTTCTCGCCGTTTCTCTGGAATACTGGCGCCAATCGCAACCTCTGATTTATCGATCAAAAATTCGGCCTTCTTACCCCGCAATTGATTTGCCCGTCCTCGGAGGAACCTGGATCGCCTGGACACCTCCGGAATATCAAACCTTTTTACGGGGACGGCAGGAAGGATTGCTGGTTTCCGAAAAAGAGAAAAACGACGGGGTCTCTCTGTTTAGCGGACTGGGAAGCTCGCTCCAATCCGATCCGATTCGTTTTTCCGTACTTCCTCAATCCTTTGATCCTTTTTCACTTGAAGAATGGAGCAGTTGGTTTTCCGCCGAGGATCGGGAAAAGAACAGTTTACCGGTCGCAGTCCGTTTTCTCGAAACCCTGGGGAATGAATCCGGTTTGAGAAAACATATCAATTTAGAGAAAATCCCCGATTTTTTACCGGAGCTTTCCGCTTCCGTAACGACAACTTCCGCAGCGGGAACGATCACCTGGGGTGAGATGTTAAGTCATCCCGGTTTCCTGGAAACCGTTTTTGGCGAATCCGCCAAGCGGGAAACGCCGCATATTTTCATCGACTGGATTGCGTTACAGCGGGTCGGCGTGTTTCCCGTGACACCCATCCGTTTTCTTTCGGACACCTCGGACCGAATTGCCGGACACCGGATTCTGGAAAATACGGGGTTATCGCTTGTGTTTCTCAATGAACGCAGTCTTTTAATCACTTCGACACTCAATGCGGCCAAGTATCAATGGGGACTTCGCCCCCTTTTCGGAGATCGCGTCAAAGTGATGCGGGACGGTCCGCTTGCGAATCAATTTCGGGAAGCGATTGGCGGCACCCTCTTTCCGCAATGGATTTCGCTGGCGGTTTGGAACAATCGAACGTCGAATCAAATTCATCCCTGGGGAAACATCTCGCCGTCGTCGCAGATCGCCTCTGCGGCGGTCGGCTGGAATGCACTGGAACTGCGAAGAAGCGAGTCGGAAAACGGAATTTACGTTGCGCATCGTCCGACGCTTGTTGCGTTGCACTGCTTTGCGTTTTTGCTTTGCGTTGCCGTCTCGCGGTGGAAACCGCTTTCCAATCATATCGTACTTTCGATTGCCGCGATTCTTTTCGGCGGACTTTCGATGGGACTCCCGTTGTACTACGCCGTGATACCACTTGGGGCATTTTTCGGAACGCTGTTCGGGTTGGCTTTCGCTTTGGTTCGTCGGAAAACGCCGGAAAAAGCGGAAACGATCCCGTTGCAACCCCTTCCTTCAGAGGATTCGACCGACGCCGAATACGAGGTCCGCGAACTCCGACCGTTCCATAACACCTCCTCTTCCTCGCCGACGCAAAAAGAAGAATCGTTCTTTGATATGCTGGAAGGGAAGGGATAAGGAACTCAAAGTGTAAACGGATTGGTAATGAAACCGGAAATAGAGGATAGAGGATAGAGAATAGAGGATAGAGGATAGAGGATAGCGAATTGCTTTTTCACTTATCACTTATCACTTATTCAGTATTTCACGCAAATCATGTTCAGAAGCGTCGAAAACGAGTTGCTGTTTTCACAATCGGCGATTCTTGTAACCTGACAATCGACCAGCGGTCCTTTGACGGGACTGATCAAAACGGTCTGTTTCAGGTTTCTCAAGTTCATAACCGGTTCCAAACTTGGCCGCCGTAAGTCCGCGGCAGATTCAACAACAAGAACGATTTTGCGTTTGAGTTTCTTGTATTCCGCCAATAGTTTCGATACCGGGACACATTCATCCAGTTTGTCCGAAAAGAAGGATTCCAGGGCGAATTTTGCTTTTTCCGAGTCAACCATCTCGGAACCGAAACCAAGAATGAACGAACCAAGTCCAAACGGCCCTTCCGCAAGCTCTTTGAAGGTCGTAACAATACAGGTGAAGTTCGTCTTGATGATAACAACGTTAACATCGAAAAGCGCGTCATCACCACCGGCACGAGTGGCCGCGACCTCGCCTTTTCGATGCCCGGCATTTTTCACAACGTGGTGGATGTCTCTGTAACGATCCACCAACACGCCGCTTCTACCGACGATATTGAAAAAATCTTCGGTAAAGATAAACGTAATCTTTTTACTTCCCCTGACGAGTCGATTGGAAAAATCTTCCAGATTGGCAGCCATTTTAATTACGAATTACGAATTACGAATTACTACTCAACTGTAAACAAATGGTGGGGTTAGTGATAAGTGATAAGTGAAAAAGCAATTCGCTATCCTCTATCCTCTATCCTCTATCCTCTATTTTCGGTTTCATTACCAATCCGTTTACACTTTGAGTTACTGCAACAGCAACCGTAGCTGCTGTTTACCATTACAATTTTTTCAGGAAAATATTTTTGAACTGTGGAATCGATTTGGGATCGTGCTGCTGAAGGGCGATGTAACCTTTCTGGCTGATCCGCTTGTTCGCTTCCGTAATCGGTTTTACCATGTTTTCCGGGGCGTTTTTCGTCGCCTTTTCGACGGGATCGCTGTAAGTATAAAGCACCACATCGTTGATTCGGACGGTCAAAACGCTTCCCTTGACGGTGATGTAATACGTGAACCATTCATTGTCGCCGTGCGGAGCTTTGGGAAACGAAATGATGTTGTAAAGGCTGCCCGTTTTGACCGGGTCGGTATGCGAAGCGTTGATTTGCAACTCAAACCCCTGAACCGGCCAGTTTCCTTCAACCCAGGGGGAGTGGAAATAAAGTCCGGAATTGCCCCCTTCGTTGATTTTGCAATCAATCTTCAATTCGAAATCTCCGAGTTCTTCCATGAAAAACAAATGATTGCGTCCCCCTTTTCCGGTAATACAAGCGTCTTTGACGTAAAAGCCCTCTTCCGGTTCGTTTCCTTTCCAGCCGTCCAGAGTTTCGCCGTTAAAAATGGAAACCCAGCCGTCCGCTTTTTCCTGATCGGTGAGCTGTTTGTCTTGTGCGGCAACAAAAGCAGGTAATAAAACCAAAGCCAATACGGTAATAAACGCTTTTTTCATGGATTGTTCTCCTGGAGGAAAGTTGTGTATCGTACCCATTGACACGGACGTCAAAGTCCGCGAGAGTCTCCCCATCGTACCCTGTTTTCACAAAAATCGCAAGCACCCAAAATAAAGGAAAATCTTGATCCGGAATTTTCACAAAATTTACAACTCAAGGGCCACTCAAGCCGTGGAAACCTTCCTCAATACGGAGCACCGGCTGTACTACACCAACGCCGCGAATTGTTCGTTGAACCGCAAATCGCCGCAGTTGAGGAGCCGGATGTCGCGGATGCCGTACTTCATCATCGCAAGCCGTGTCAACCCCATTCCGAACGCGAAACCGCTGTATTCGTTCGGGTCGATGTTGCCCGCTCGGAGAACGTTCGGATGTACCAGACCGCACGGAATCAATTCGATCCAGCCGTCGCCGCAGGTCGGACAGCCCTTGCCGCCGCAGAGCAAACAGTTCAAGTCCAGCTCAAAACCGGGCTCCACGAACGGGAAAAAACCGGGGCGAAGCCGCACTTTCACGTCTCGCTTGAACACCTCGCTGAGGAACGTTTTCATCACGGCAATCAGATTGGCCACGGAAATATTTTTGTCCACGACCAGTCCTTCACACTGGTAAAACGTGTTTTCATGCGACGGATCGACCGCTTCATAGCGAAAGCACCGGCCCGGAAAAACCGCGCGAACCGGAGCACCGAACCGAAGCAGGGTCCGCACCTGGCTCGCCGAGGTGTGGGTACGCAAAACCCGCTCGTTCGTTAGCCAAAACGTGTCCTGCATATCCCGTGCCGGGTGGTCCGACGGAATATTGAGCGACTCGAAACAGGCGTAATCCGTTTCGACTTCCGGTCCGCCGAGCACGGTGAAGCCCATACCTTGAAAAATGTCCTCGATTTCCATCTGGACCAGCGTGATCGGATGAAGCGAGCCCAAATGACGGTTTGAGCCGGGCTGCGTCAAATCGATTTCGCTCACTTTTTTGACCGGAACCGCCTTTGCCTGCTCCACCGCCTGCTCAATTGCGTCGGTTGCGAAGTTTTTCAGGTCGTTGAGCTTTTGGCCGAACTCTTTTTTTTCCTCGGCGGAGAGCTTGCTGAAATCGGTCTCTTTCGCGAGGTTCGTGATGATCCCCTTGCGACCAAGATACTTAACGCGAACGGCTTCGACCAGCTCGGAATTCGTCGCTTGCTGGAGATCGGAAAGTAAAGCACTGCGGATGGTGTCCATAAAAAACCTCTTGGGAAACAAGGTGGAAAACGCTTATTGTATTCCAAAGGAATCGTTTGGCAATCCGTGTAGCAGGTCGATATGGTCGGTCGTGTAATCCCTCCTAAAAATACCGACGAAACAAACTTGACGCAAAAGTTGACGCTAAAAAAGGAGGTAAAATCGCCCGATTTTTGCGTAAGTCCTTTGGAAACAGAAAGTAACGACGAAAACAGGTTGACGCTATATTTGGCGCTACACAGAGCGGCAATGGGCGGAACAGAGCGGCAAGGAGCGGAAAGCACCCTTTTGACTAATTCACTACAACCCCTTGAAAACACGGCACTTAGCGGCAAGAAACGGCAATGGGAGGCACCTTTTGGAAACCTCCCATCCTATCAGAGCGGAGAGGACAGGATTTGAACCTGCGGAACCCTTACGAGTTCACGGGTTTAGCAAACCCGCGCATTAGACCACTCTGCCACCTCTCCAAATTGGAACCAGACCGCCCAAAAGCACCGGCCCATACTACCTCCTTTGCCGTTTTATTCAAGACCCCTCTCCCTGATTTTTCCTCTTGACATAACCGAAACGTCCGGTTGCGCCGGAGACGGCAAATCCCGTTCCAACAGGGGAACCGGTTTCCCGAGGCGTCCCGGCAAACGCCAGGGCCAGCGCATGTTATTTTGCTTGAAAAGCGGGCTTGGCTTGGTTTCCGAGGATCAATTCCATCAAAAATGAAAAGTTCCATGCAGCCATTTTTCGTTTGGTGGCCATGCTTTTTTTCGCCGGGTGTTGCTTGTACA
>CAZNVM010000469.1:0-2851 GCA_964576215.1 uncultured Planctomycetaceae bacterium | reverse complement strand
AGTCGCTTTTTTCCTGGGAACGCAGGCTTCCAGCCTGCCAGTGAGTTCGTAGGCATTCTACCTGTGCAGGGCGGAGACTTCATTCCGCAACCTTCGCGCAGGCTGGAAGCCTGCGTTCCCAGGGACTTTGCAATCCTCCTGGCACCTTCGAACAGGGGCTCTCTTCGCGGTCTCTTTTTTTCGCGATGGAAAATGATACAATTGTCGGCTGTTACGTTTTCCACCCCCTTTCCTTTTATTTTCACAGGAACTTCGCCCATGAAACAGCTCATCGCTTTATGTTTGCTTGCTTTCCTTTCCGCCCCGGCGTTTGCCGAGGACGGTTTCACTTGCCTTATGCCTGAAAAATCAGGTCTCACTTGGACGAAAGACGGACAAGCCCAGTTCGGCTGGGTCAAATACGGCGGCGATGCGACCTTCGAATTCGACGGAGAAAAAATCACCGGAAGACGGGGACCGGGACACAACACGTTCCTCTGTACCGAAAAAAAATACATGAACTTCGTGTTCAAGTGCGAAATGAAATTCGAAGTCGATTGCAATTCTGGGATTCAATTCCGTAGTAACGTTCGCAAACAACAACAGGGCGACAACGAAATCAGCGTCGTTTACGGGTATCAATACGAACTTGCGACCACCGGAAATTCCGGAAAGGTTTACGACGAAGGGCGTCGGGGCGTTTGGATTGACGCTCCCGAAGAACAAGAAGCGTCCGAAAAAGGGAAAAAACTTTTCAACGCAACCGATTGGAACGAAGTGGAAATTCAATGCGTCGGCCCATCGATTAAAACCTGGGTCAACGGTGAAAAAATAGCCGATTTCGTCGATATTCTGTGCGACGACGGTTTCTTCGGACTCCAGGTTCACGCCGGCAATCAGGGCGTCGTTCACTGGCGCAACATCCGGGTCAAAGAACTTCCGGCGACTCCGTGGATTTCGCTTTATTCCAACAAAACCTACGGCCCGGTCGAGGAGAAACCATCCGGCAAATGGGAAATTCAGGAAGACGGTTCGCTTCTTGGAACAACGCCGTCCGGCGAAGCTCGGGACGGAATGTTTTTGAGCAAAGATGTGTACAAGGATTTCGCCGTGAAAGTTTCGTTCAAAGAAATCGGCGGCAACAGCGGTCTTTATTTCCGGGCAACGGAAGTCGATAAACCGTATTGGCTCAGAGGATTTCAGTGCGAAATCGCCGATCTCAATGCCTGCTGCAATCTCTGGGAAGTCGAAGGACGCGGTTGGGTTGCCAAGACCCCGGAAACTGAAGCGGCGGTTGCAAAGGTACTTAAACCGAAACAGTGGAACGACGTCGGAACCGTTGCAATCGGCGACCATATCGTTACGTTCCTTAACGGACAAAAAATCGTCGATGTGATCGATCCAAAGTGTGCGAAAGAAGGCAAAACCGGCCTGCAACTTCACGGCGGCGGCGACCAGGGATATTACTTCCAGGAATACTGGATCATGCCGCTCGACGCCGATGCCGTTAAACTGATTAATGAACGGTAAATTGGGCAATTCCTGTTCAACGTCAATCCGTTGCCATTTTTCGCTAACCGTAAACCCCGTCAGAGCCGCGCACACAATCAGAGCCGCGCACGCAGTAAGCGGTCCCCCCGGTGGTAACGTGAAAACCGCTTACTCCGTGCGCGGCTCTGATTGGGGCTGGTTCGTTGACGTGTCCAAGTATATTTTCTGAGCCCTTCAGACTCTGTGTTGCTTTCCTTTCCTCCGGTTTCCATCGGCCCTTTGCGCATCGATCCGCCGGTTTTTTCGGCTCCGATGGCGGGCTTCACCAATTACGCTTACCGCGAAATGCTTCGTTCTTTCGGCGGCGTGGGACTTATTGCAACGGAAATGGTCAGTGCCCGGTCGTTCGTCGAATTGGAAAAGCGGGGCGAAGAACACCCGGATCGGCTTTGGGGTGTTCGGGACGAGCCGCGACCGCTGGCCGTGCAGATTTGGGACAACGATCCGGGAACGCTTGCCGAACTTGGCGGGCGTTTGGCTCACGATTATCGGGTCAGTTTGGTTGATTTGAATTTCGGTTGCCCGGCCAGGCAAATCGCCGGAAAAAGTGCCAGCGGTTCTTTTTTACTGAAAACACCGGAAAAAATCGCCGAAATCGTTTGTCGCGTTGCCGCCGCTTGCCAACCGGTTCCGGTCTCCGCGAAAATTCGGCTCGGTTTGACACGGGACACGATCAACGCAACCGAAGTCGCCGTCGCCGTGGAAGAAGCGGGAGCGGCAGCCCTGTTTGTTCATGGCCGCACAGCCCAGGACATGTACTCAGGAACCGCCGATTGGGACGCGATTGCAAGGATTAAACCGTATCTTCGGCGTATCCCGCTCGTGGGAAACGGCGACATCAAGACGGCGGACGACGCAATTGCAAGACTTCGGGATTACCCGATAGACGGCGTTATGATCGGTCGCGGAGGATTGAGCCGCCCTTGGATTTTCCGGCAAATTTGGCAAAAACTCAACGGAAAAGAACCGGAACCCGACCCGACGCTTGCCGAGCAGCGGGAAATTCTGCTCAAGCATTACGAACTGGTCCGAAAGCGGTTCGGCGACTCGCTGGCGGTGATCCTGATGAGAAAATACGCTTGCGATTACGCTTTGGGCAAACCGGGAGCACGGCGTTTCCGCAGTTTGATTTCCCAAGTGAAAAACCAAGAGCAATTTCTGCAAACCGTCCAAGAGGAATTTCCCAGTGACGATGATTTCCCCCAGGAGGATTGCAAAGTCGCTTTTTTCCTGGGAACGCAGGCTTCCAGCCTGCCAGTGAGTTCGTAGGCATCCTACCTGCGCAGGGCAGAGACTCCATTCCGCAACCTTCGCGCAGGCT
>CAZNVM010000468.1:0-3869 GCA_964576215.1 uncultured Planctomycetaceae bacterium | reverse complement strand
TGTCCAAAAACGACCCATTTTAACATTCGACACTATTGTCGAAAAACACAAAAACAGAATTTTTTCCTAACCTGTTGTAATATAAATGGTTGCAACAAAAAACAATCGTTTTTTTTGCGACAAGTTACTTAACGGCGTAGTGTGGCACGGTCAATTCCGGCGTGACAGGAAAATTTGCAGGAGGTACCAAAACAGCAGCACCACCGAAGCAAACAACGCAAGTGCTGCGGCGGCGTGTTGCGACGTGCGGTAATGGTGCATGATGTTCGACGTGTCGTACAAAATATAACAGCAGGCGAACGCAACCATTGCGTAGGCGAAAATCGGCCAAAGCTGGAATCCAAACAGCAGGGAAACCACGATCAACCCAAAGGCCGCAATACCGCCGAAAATCAAAAACGGTTTCAAAAACGAAAAATCGTGCCGCGTGAAAAACACAACGCCGGTCAATAATCCGAAGAGTGCAAGTGTCGTTCCCGCTGCCATCAAAATCGCGTTCGGCTGAAACAGGTACGCAATGTACAGGAGCGGCAAAAGAATAAACGCTTGGGCAACAACATACAACCACAAACCCGCATATTGCAACCGGATGTCCGTTGCGCCGAGTGCCCAACTGTTCGCTATCCAACTGACCCCCATGAAAAGGCCGAGAACAACCAGCCAGGAAGCCTGGCTGCCGATCATCAGGCGAACGAGTTGTTCAATGCCGGGAATCTGGAAAAGCACGATTTCCAACGCGACCAGGCCGAAAATCGCCGTAGCGAGATTCATGTAGGTCCTGGTGATGAACGCACTCCGTTCATCCGCCTTGGCCAATGCGGCAAACGGGTTCGAGTATTCAAGAAAGTCGCTTTGCGGATACCTGGAATTCATGGCTGGTCTCCTTTCGTAAAAATGAGGGAACATCACAACATCCTGCCGGGGCGAATTATACCACATTTTCCTTGCACAAAAAAGAGGCATGGGATTCCCATTTTTCCCCCGGGGACTACAATGGGCCTTTCGAGATCGACCGTTTTTCTTTAGCACATCCCAGTATTATGACTCCCAAAGAAAACATCCTCGCCGCTCTTCGTCGTCAGCCTCCTTCCCGGGTACCGCTTTTCGAATGGTTTATCGATCAAAGCGTGCTCCAAACTCTGGCCGGAACGACCGACCCGATTGACGCGACGGAAATTCTCGACCTTGACGCCGTCAATGTTCGGCCCGATTATGAAAAAAAATGGATCGACGACACGACGTACCTCGACGAATGGGGGATCAAACGCAAATTGACCGGCGACGTGCTGGCCGCTGCCGTTTCGTACCCGATTGAAGAACTGGCGAACCACAAAGCCCATAAGTTTCCCAAGATTGACGCTCCGCATCGGTTCAAAACGTTGGAGCGGGCAATGAACCAATACGGCGACCATCGGGCAATCGTATTCAACTTGCGGGACGGTTTTTCCGACGCCCGGGATTTGCTGGGATATCAAAACGCACTTATGGGCGTCCTCTTGGACAAGGAGAATTACACCGATTTTCTCAAGCGGATCGTTGAGTATAACGTTGCCGTTGCCGAGTTGGCGGTGAAGCGGTTCGGCATCCAGATCGTTGCGACGACCGACGACGTTTGTACCGCCGACGGGCCGCTCTTTTCGCCGAAAGCATACAAAGCGGTGCTTTATCCCGCTTTTCGTGAGGTGATGCAGGGGTATCGTGATCTGGGCCTTCTGATTATCAAGCACTGCGACGGCGACATTCGTTCGTTTTTGGACCTTTGGATCGACGCCGGGATTCATTGCCTTGACCCGATTGATCCCGGAGCCGGCTTGGACATGGGGGAAATGAAAGCGAAGTACGGCGACCGGATTTGTCTCAAGGGGAACATCGATTGCACCGGCCACCTTTGCGACGGAACGCCGGAACAGGTTGCCGAGGAAGTGCGAATTTGCATCGAAAAAGGACGAGCTTGGGAAGGCGGCCTGATCGTTTCCTCAAGCAACACCATCCATCGCGGCGTCAAAAGCGAAAATTTCAAGGCAATGATCGAAGCGGTCAGGAAAAATGAGAAATGAGAAATCATTGATATTTGTACTCAAAGTGTAAACGGATTGGTTACGATTCCGACTCTGAAGCTTGTTCCGATTCCCGCTTGCGAAAAATCAGGCGGATCGGCACTTCGGCAAACGGAAGCTCGTCCCTTAATGCACCGAGTAAGTACCGCTGATATTGCGGAGAGATTGCGTCCGGCATGTTGCAAAACAGCAAAATCGTCGGCGGTGAGGTCTCCGCTTGCGTTGCGTAATAAATTTTGACCCGGCGATGATAGTGGAGCGGCGGCGGATGCTGTTCGAGTGCCGCTTGAACCAATTTGTTCAACGTCGCCGTGGAAACACGGCTGTGCGACTGCTTGAAAATCATGATCGCATGGCTGAGCAACTTCTTGATGTTTTTTCCGGTTTGGCCCGTGATAAACGCAATGGGAACGTGCCGCATGTTCGGAAACGTTTCCCGCAGATAGTCCGCCCAGCGTTCCGTCGGCATCTGATCGACCATCAGGTCCCACTTGTTCACGACAAAGATGCACGGTTTGTATTCCCGCTCGACCAATGAAACAAGTTGCTGGTCGACTTTCGTAATCTGCGCCGCCGCTTCGAAAAAAATTAACACCACGTCGGCCAAATGAATACTTCGTTCGGCGCGGACCGTGCTGTAATACTCCAGGTCGGTCTTGACGCCTCGCGACCGCTGAAAGCCGGGCGTGTCGATTGCGATAAACGTTTTGCCGTCCATTTCAAAACGAACGTCGATACTGTCCCGGGTCGTGCCCGGAATCGGACTGGCAATTACCCGTTCCTCTTTTGTCAGCGAGTTGATAAACGTACTTTTTCCGGCGTTACGGTGTCCGACGATGGCGATTTTCATCACCGGTTCAACCGGATTCTCCGGTTTGTCGAACGCCCCGTGCTCCAAAAGCGTCGTTTCAATCGCTTCGGTCAGAGAAATGCGTCCGTGCTTGTGGGTCGCACTGACCGGTATAACGCCCCAACCGAACCGGTGAAATTCTTCCGCTTTCCAAGCGTCTTTTTCATTGTCCGCTTTGTTGGCAACGAGCAGAATCGGGCAGGTCAATTTCCGCAATTTTTCGGCGACGATTTCGTCCAGCGAAACGATTCCTTCCCGTGCATCGACGACGAACAGCACCAAATCGGCGGATTGCAAAGCGAGTTGGATTTGATCTTCGACGTCTTCGGAGAGATCGTCGACATCGACGACGCCGATTCCGCCAGTGTCCGTCAATTCGATGAAGTGCGATTTCTCTTCGGCGAAATCGGTTTCGGCCAGTTTTTTCGCTTTCCGGTTCGAGATTTTGCGGTTCGGATCAAGTTCTTCCGAATCGCCTGGGTTGAGGTCCAGCAGGAACGAAATCCGGTCCCGGGTTACACCGGCGGTCGGATCGACGATGGAGACCCGCTGACCGATTAACCAGTTGAAAAGACTCGACTTACCAACGTTTGGACGACCGACAATTGCAACTTGAGGAATAGACACGGATAAAATGAGAAATGAGAAGTGAGAAGTCTATACCATACACCGTCAATACAGTGACATTTTGATTGGACACGTCAACGAACCAGACCCAATCAGAGCCGCGCACGGAGTAAGCGGTTTTCGGTGGCACCGCTTACTGCGTGCGCGGCTCTGATTGGGTTCACGGTTAACGAAAAATGGCACCTGATTGGCATTCTACGCCGTTAAGTAACTTGGCAGTCTGACTTGACTGTCAAGCGAAGTAACCCATTGTTGTAAAAGGATTTGCGTGATTTTTAATTGCCAAGTGTTTTGCGTTTGTTTTTTTACCAGATTGCTGAAAAACCTTGCATTTT
>CAZNVM010000467.1:0-2554 GCA_964576215.1 uncultured Planctomycetaceae bacterium | reverse complement strand
AAAAACGACCCATTTTAACATTCGACACTATTGTCGAAAAACACAAAAACAGAATTTTTTCCTAACCTGTTGTAATATAAATGGTTGCAACAAAAAACAATCGTTTTTTTTGCGACAAGTTACTTAACGGCGTAGATTGTCATGTCGGATATCATCCAGGCAATTATTGCTATAATGTTCTTGATTGTTTACCTGGTTGCCGGTACCTCTTTTCTTATCTGGACCTACCGCATTGTCAGGAATGCACACACTCTCACTTACCGACCATTGCAATATAGTCCCGGTTGGGCAGTCGGTTACTACTTTGTTCCGATATTAAATTTATTCCGTCCATTCCAGGCACTGTCTGAAGCTCATCGTGTAAGCAAGAATCCGGGCGATTGGGCGGCGGCACCGGGTTCTCACCTTTTGGGTTGGTGGTGGGCGATGTACATCATAAGCAATATCGCAGGACAAATCTCTTTTCGTTTATCAATGGCAAATGTACCGGAGGAGCGGGTCGGTGACATGATACTCGCGTTGAATATGTACGACACGATAATCAATCTTACGGTATACCCTCTGAACAACCTGACGGCACTTTTAGTCGTTTGGAAACTGTGTAACAGTCAGCGAGAAGCGTATCAGCAGGTTGTTCATTCTCCGCCTCCGCCGGTGGATTCAAATATGTATGCCCAACAATTATCACAAGAAGATACGTGGCTTATTCCTTCACAACGCATGTCAAGTTGGGCGTTTGCCGCCGGATATGTCGGCTTGTTTGCCGTACTGTGTTTTCCGGCACCGATAGCACTGATTCTTGGTGTCATTGCACTTCGGGACTGTAATAAACGTTCCGTTGAAGGTAAAGGTCGAGCAATTTTTGCCATCGTCATGGGCGCAGTTTTTTCCCTTTTCCTCCTCATGGGCATTCTCGTAGGTATACTCGCCGCCATTGAATGATAACTCAAAGTGTAAACGGATTGGTTATGAAACCGGGCATCGGGCATCGGGCATCGGGAATCGGGAATCGGGAAAAGGTATTCTGCCGTCTGCCATCAGCTGTCTTACTCCACGGCGAGCATAAGCGTATTGATTCCGGAGCCGATGCCGAGCAGCGCAAATCGGTCGCCCGGTTGGACACGTCCTTCTTCCATTGCCAACGCGGCGGCGGTCGGCATCGCCACGCTGCCGGTGTTGCCGAGAAACTCAAGCGTCGAGTAATGTTTCTCCGCCGAAAGGCCAAGTTCTTCGAAAAGGAGTTGTTGATGCGCCTTGCCGACCTGATGCGTTAGAAACAGAGCGATGGAATCACGAGTCCAGCCGGTCGTTTCCAGAAATCGTTCAAAAGCGGCCCTGGCAACATTAACCCCCTCGATCATCAGCGTTTCGGAGTCGGTCCACATGAGCGGATTCATGGAGTCGCCGCCCCCTTGGTCCGTATCGCTTCGGCAAAGGTCGCTAAAGACCGTGTTGGAAAGAACGGTTCCGCCCAGGAGTCGACGACCGGTTCGGGAAATATTCCGGTGCGTCAAAAGCACCGCCGCACTCCCGGAACCGATGGTCAACGACGCAAACGCCCGTTTGATTCCCTGCCGGGTCAGTGTGGTGTCGGCATTGAGAAACCGGACGGTCGCTTCGGTCAACGAACGGCTTGACTCGGTTCCGACGACGATCCCGGCTTCGATTTGACCGAGTTCGATCATGTTTGCGATTTGAACCATTCCGGTTGCGATTCCGAGGCAGGCGTTGGAAATGTCGAAAATCGTACACTCGTTCGGCAATCCGAGCCGCCGATGTACGCCGCATGCCGTTGCCGGTTCCAGATAATCCCGACAAACGGATCCATGCAAAAACGCCCCGATCTTGTTCGGGTCAATTCCGCTTGTTTGGAGAAGTTTTTCGCAAGTTTTAACGCTTTGGTCTCCCGGCAACGTCCCCGGCGGCCAAAGACGCCGTTCACGAATCCCGGTGAGCAATTCCAAACGACCTTCCGGCAACCGCAACCGTTCATAAACCGGGGCCAAACGTTTCTCCAGCTCGACCGTTGTGAGAATCTCTTCCGGCAGCGTACAAACGATGGATTCAACGCAAACGTGGTGATAGAGTGGAGGCATAGAGCAGAAGTGGATGATACTTTCACAATAATTTCCGACGATGCACCCCTAAAAATACCTTTTCCAAGCGACTCCAACAAGTCCCCGGTCCTCGAAGTTTGCGATTCGGTTTACCCCGGATATTTCGCTAACCGTAAACCCCATCAGAGCCGCGCACAATCAGAGCCGCGCACAATCAGAGCCGCGCACACAGTAAGCGGTTATCCTTGTGAAACGTGAAAACCGCTTACTCCGTGCGCGGCTCTGATGGGGTCTGGTTCGTTGACGAGTTCAAGCAAAATGTCAATTTAGGGTGCATAAAAATCATTTTGCACTAGTGGTGGATTTGATTTGGTATTGCCTTTATTTTTTTGAGTGCAGTTTCGGGTTTGAGGAAGCGCGCCCTTAGTAGCCAGGGGTAATCCACGATACTGTGCCCTTATTTTCCAATCGGTATGGAAATAAGGGCGCGTTGATTG
>CAZNVM010000466.1:0-23882 GCA_964576215.1 uncultured Planctomycetaceae bacterium | reverse complement strand
AAAATGCAAGGTTTTTCAGCAATCTGGTAAAAAAACAAACGCAAAACACTTGGCAATTAAAAATCACGCAAATCCTTTTACAACAATGGGTTACTTCGCTTGACAGTCAAGTCAGACTGCCAAGTTACTTAACGGCGTAGTTTGACACCTATCCGGCATTGAAACTTCTGACCGGAGACGCCATCTTCGCTCAACGCCCGTTACTGGAAGCCCTCCAGGAATATGAATGCGACTATCTTTTCCAGGTGAAAGAGAATCAGGAACGGAGCGCAGCGCAGTGACCGGATTTCTCCGCGATTCGGTCCGGTCGCTTCACTCCGTTGCGCTCCCGGCTGCCATTCATACAAACTTTTAGTGGCCTGCTGGTTCCTTCTTGGTTCCTTATCGATGAATCGTCATTCCGCCATACTGGATCGTTTTTGGTATCGGTGCCGGGGGATTGAGCAGGTCGGGACTGTTTTGCGGTTTTTCCACATCGGTTTTTACCAGTGGCGGTTCGGCAAAATAGCGTTCCACCGTTAGCGGCGGTGATCCTTCGTCGTTGTCGCTCGAAATTCCAGGAATCACTTTCGGAATTTTTCCTCCGTCAAATTCCGTACCTTTGTAGATGCTTCCTTTGGTAAACGGACCGGCCCCGAAAACCCACCAGGCTTTGGCGCGGCTTTCACTCTGGCGATTCCCGGAACACCACAAGGGCCGACCGGTTTCACGGTGGTAAACGAACACGGCCACCTTGCAAACGGCCCGTTGATCTGTCTTTTTCACGAACGGGATTTCCGGAAATGTCGAACCCGCCCCGGCTGTCGCCGCATTGTTGAGTGCAACCGAGGGAATCGTAATCGCAGGAACTCCGTAAAGCAGGTCATTTCGGTCCGTTCCGACCGCCCCGGCTCGAAGTTCGACAATGTATTCCGAGTCTTCGAGTTTGTCGCAAAGCAATCCGCCGCTGGTGGAGATGTGTTGCCGAATGGCCGTACTCAGATACTGATAATCCGTCGCCGCTTGAATCGCGTCAGTTTTTATAAATACCTTCTTCCCCCTTAAAACGGAAAAGTTGATTTGCTCTACGGCGTTGTCAATCGCGTAGCTGATTAAGAGTTGTTCCGTTGCCGTTCGGGACGTATCGGTCCACTTCGTCGTACCGCAACCGGCACAGACGAGCAAAACGAGGCAAATGAGACCGAATCTAAGCATTTTGGGGAAAATGTAGCAAAAATAAACAAACACGGGGCGGACGGACTGTAAGAAATTTTTACGTTTGTGTAAAGAGCAAATTTCGGGAATCGGGAATCGGGCATAGGTGATAACTGAAAAACTAATTCCCAATTCCCAATTCCCAATTCCCTATGCCCTATGCCCGATTCCCGATTCCCGATTCCTTTCGAGTAAAAATAGAAAAAATAGGGAACTTATTGTCGAGGTAACGCAACGAAAGAGTCAAACTGCGACCTGTTGGTTCAAAGCAAACCAGCCTTTTCTTCGCTTTCCCATCTTTTGAGTTCCAGTCATTTCGGTTGGGCTTTTTGGCTAAAACAGAAAATCTGGGCAATATGGTAAATGGCTTCCTTTTATTCGGATTATACTTTTCGTTCCTCAGATTCTTTCACCCTATCCTCCAAATCACCGTGAGTTTTAATCACACCCCACCTTGAAAATGCCGTTTGTAATGGGTGTAGATATAAACTATTGTGTAGTTTCGCCACGCAATGATTAGTACCTTGCTACATATTGGTTTATTTAACTGTTAGAACCGTTAAAAAACATGGAAAATTGAAAGAGGGAGTATCCGTCCTTCATTTTCCTTCCTATTTCAATTTTCCTGTAACTTTCATTCGAGAAGGTTTGAAGCTATGAACATGTTCCATAAGTTTTTCGGTCGTGAAAATATTTCGCAAGGCGCAAAGAAAACCAGAAACTCTCTTGTCAATCTGTCTATCGAACCCCTCGAAGAACGGCAGATGCTCGCCATCACCGGTCTGATCGGCGGCGTGAGTTCTTCCGTATCCGCCGGCGAGACGGCCCTGCTTTCCCTGAACATCGACAGCAGTGCAACGGCGGCCATCGGGATCACCGTCAATGCGACCAACGAAGGCGGAAAACTTGACCCGGCGGCGATTCGTCTAATCGATTCCGACGGAAACGCACTTGCTTCCAGCAAATATCTTTACGATTTCAACGGAAAGGATTCCAGCACCGTTGTCGTCAATCTGCCGAGCGGGAGCTACCAAATCCAGGTTGCCGGCGAGAACGGTTCCTACGGTTCATTCACCTGCGACGTTTTCATGCCAGGCGTCGGAAGTTCGGCAGCCGGAACCGGGACCGGGGCGGTATCGCAACTGGACGCCCTTCGTGCCACGACCGCAGCGGCCCAGGGAAACGGAAATTTCAACGAGCAAACGATTGCCTACTACAATGCCCTTGCGACGAGCATGGGCTATTCCAAATTGCAGTTCAATGCGGCGCAGTCGCAATACAACAAGTATTTCGACATCAACGACGACGGAATCGTTTCCGCCGCAGAGGCGTCTTGGGTCAGTACCAACGCCGGGGCCGGGACGGTGGCGGTTACGCTTAATGCGACCGCCGAAATCATCGTCAATGTCGGCGTTACGCACTGGCTCACTTCCGATACGGCAACGGTAAAGACGAAAACCGCCGTGCTCGACATTTCCGGTAGTGTTTCGTCGAACGTCGTCAAACTTGAAGCGAAATTCGAGGGGAATGGTGCATCAACTTCCTGGGCGGACATCACGAGCAAACTCGGAGTCATTTCCGGTGGTGTCAAGGCGTTCCAGCTCGACGATGCATGGCTCAACTGGATTTATTATCGCAACGACACCGATGCGCTTCCGCCGGGAACCTACACGATCAAATTCCTCGCGACCACCGGCGATGAGAAACAGGCACCGAAAGAGGTTTCGTACACGTTCACTCTGGTTGCCCATCAGCAACCGGAATCCAAAACACCGGCGGCACAGACGCTCTATCCGGTTGACACCAATTCCTTCGTGGAATGGAACGTCGTCGATCTCGTCGGGAACGCCGATGCGAATTTCCGTTACATGATCCATTCTGTGGTCGCCTACGGAACGACGTACTCGTTTGCACTGAATTCCGCCGGGGATGCTTACAATCCAATCACGGTTACGGATGGCGGCACCACGCTGGGAACGCTCACCTACACCGGCGGTACGAAGGGGGCCGATGGGCATTTCTACGGTGGCAAACTCGTGTTCAAACCGACCGCCGCACAGGTTGCCTTGTCCAAAGGGGCCGCTGACATCGCCGTGAACTTCAATTTCGTGGTTCAAGACGATTCTGCCGTAACCGGTCAGAACAGAACTGCCGGCGACAAGTCGATTAACGTAACGGTACACCCGGTCAACAAGACACCGATTGTCAGCTTTACCGGTGCCAAGACGACGTTCGATCCGAACAGTTCGACGTACACTTATAAACTCGCTGGAACAAGTGACGCCAACTCTGCCGTGATTGCAACCGATGCGAACACTGCCGATAAGCTGACGTTCACGGATTCGGTTGTCGTCACCGTAAACGGGACCGCTTTGACCGCGACCGGTACTGCCGGTGCAAACAAGGTCTGGACCACCGCCCAGGGAACCGTGATTACGCTCGTCTGGGATGCCGCTTCGTCGAGTTACACAGAACTGAAAATCACTCCGACGACCAGTGCGGTAGCGGTGGCCGAGGCGATTTCAATCAAGTTCACCGTGAAAGACGATGCCGGTGTTACGATCGCAGCCAACGGCGATCAGGTCAGCGAAACAGCCTTGCAAACGCTTGCGATTACGGTCAACGGTGTCACGGCCAAGCCGGTTGTTACCGGTAACGACTTGACGATCACCGCCGCCCAAGCCGCCGCAGGCAACATTGTAACCGGCTGGCAGGCGACCGGGACCGGTATCACAAAATACGAAATCGGCAAGTCCGGCACAACGCTTCAAACGATCACGCTTGGCGGGACCGTAACGGTGTCCGGTGTCGGTACGTTCAAACTTGAAAACGACGGCAAATTGACCTGGGTAACGGTCGATCCGGCGTTTATCCCGACGTCAGGCGGAGCCGACATTTCGGCGAACTTCGTCTTCCAGGCAACCAACTCCGATGGCACCACGACGCTCACGAAAAAATTGACCGTAACGGCGGACAGTAGCGTCGTGTTCAGTAATCAGACGCTTTACCTCCCGACGAATGGTGTCGCGGTGGCCGGCATGATTTCCAGCGGCGGTGCTTTGGTCTACTCGGCACCGACCGGAACGAACGTCGCTTTCACGATTGAATCGGCCAAAGACAAAAACGGTAACACGGTCAATGTTTCCAACTTCACGGTAACTGCGGACGGTCACATCCTGGTTGATGAATCCGATCTGGCGTCACTCAATGCCGGGCCGTACAAATTGCAGATCAAAGCGAACTTTACCGGGGCTGTTACCGACGTAAAAACGGCGGAAATCACGCTTTACATCGAAGCGGGCACACCGGCAACCCTCGGGACGGGAGCGGCCAGCATCGGCGAAAAAGCGACGGTTGCCGTTGAAACGACCGTGACGGTTACAGTGCCGTCCGGCGTGAATTGGGAAATTGTTAACGGCAACCTGAGCGGTTCCGTGCAGGTTTCCGCACACGGTGATACCACAGCGTACGTAAAAACCCTGACTCCGGGCCAAATCGCCGCATTGTTTGCGAAGGCGGCGGTTGTTCAGGAAAGCAACGGCTTCAAAGGAACATTTACGCCGGATGCGGAATTCACCTCGATCTTCCAGTTCCTCAGCGAAGGACAAACAGCGAAACTTGTGTTCACTTATCAAGTTCGTGAAAACCGCTACGGCTTAATTTCGGAAGGCACGGTCACACTCACCGTCAACGGCAAAAACGATCAGCCGGTCCGCGGTGCAGTTGCAGAGTTTGACGCCAATGAAGAAGAGGACGCGGTCCCCGTCGATTCGACGGATGGTGTCAAGATTTACGCCAGCGATCTTCTGGCACTGTTTACGGATGCCGACCTGGCGGACAAGCACTTCTTCGTCGTTGACGGCGTGAGTCTCAAGGTGGACGGTGATACCGTAACACTTGAAAGCGGTGCAACCCTGATCTACGTGGAAGATGCGGACGGCGATTATCTGTTGTATGTACCAAACGGCGACGAAACGGACAGCCCGTTCTATTCGGCGCAGCACGGTGCCCTCGTTACGGACAAATTCGACCTTTACGTCAAAGACGATTCCGGAGCAACCAACGCCACGTCGACAGCGGCGGTGGAAGTAACGGTCAACCTCACTGGTGTCAACAAGACGCCGTACTTCAACAATACGAGTGTTATTACGAAGACGGTCAAGGAGGATGCCGCCACAACGTTTACGATCAACATCGGCGACATTGCGACCGATCCGAACACCGGCGACGTTCTCACGTTTGGAACGATTATCGGTCCGAACACCACGACCGACGTTTTTGAAGTCGATCCAACCAAAGCGACGCAGGAGTTTGAAGTTTCGACCGGTTCGATTATTCGTGTTACCAACAACGGCAAGACGCTGACGATCATCCCGTCGACGGATAAAATCAACCTTCGTCAATTCAACGGCGACGAAACGGATGTTGAAGGTGTTACCTGGAGAACCGAAACGTACAAGTTCTCCGTGAAAGACGATCAGAATCTTGCAAACAGCGAGTCGGCGGTCAGCAAGGAGCTTGGCGTAACGATTACCGGTGTCAACGAGGCTCCGGTTGGCGAAGACTTTGTCCAGGATGTTTCGGAAGCCGCGGCGATTACTGCTTGGGCCTCCACCAGAATCGATCCAGACCCCGCAGTGGGTTATGATTACTCGAAATGGATCAAGATTGACTGGCAAGACAAAATTTACGACCCGGACATCAATGAAACCGACATGCTTTGGTTCTCGATTAACGGGAATGATTTTTACCTTCTCGAAAAGGGAAAGTTGCCGGAATATCCGAAGGAACTTGCTCTTCCGAAAGGAACCTTCGTTATTTTGGAAGAAGTGGGCAAACTCGTGCTTCGGTTCCGTCCGGCAACCGATTATTCCTATCTGGCGGAGGGCGAATCTGAAACACTTTCGTTCAACATTCAGGTAACAGACCCTTATGGTGCCACATTGAAGGATGGTCCGGTAACACTGGACATCGTGATTCATGGGGACGACACCATGACGGTCGGAGAAGGTCTCCAAACGTTCTTCGTTGCGACGGGCGATCCGCTGACAGCGTACCAGCCGATCAAGTTTTACAGTAATGAAGGCGATGATATTGATGTTTCAAAATTGTCGGCGGGTACGATAGGATTCAAAAATAGCGAAACGGTGCCGCAGTTCGGTGGTTTCTCATTTGAACAGGACGCAGACGGTAATATTTTCGTCGGCATTACGCCCAACACCGATTTGGACGATGATTTTGAAGCTCAATTTGGCAGCGCACTCCAGGAAGGTGACATACTCGTTTACAAGGTTCCGCTCAATTATGACGGTGATCCCATCGGCTACGTGTATGTTTCAGTCTATTGGGGTGAAGCTCCAGAAACGCTCCTCTGCTACGATTACAAGTTGACGGTCTCGGAAAAACACCTGACGAGCAAGGACCGTCCGTACGCACCGCCGTTCCCGGAAGGTTATACCGTTGGGAAAATCACCCCGCTGTTGCCGGCGGACTTTGATACGAAGTATCCGGCGACGGCCTCCTCGAAAGCGGAATTGCAAGACGTAATCGATAACGAACTGCTTGAAGGCGTTCATTATGGCATCGAAGATGGTCGCTTCTGGTTCGATCCCAAGGGCTTGTTCTTCTTCCTGAGACAGGATCAAACGGCGGAGATTGTGTTCAACATTCCGCTTTACAACGAGTATGGTTTACCGACGGCTGGTGCATCCGGTACGATCACGGTGATCGTTACCGGCGTCAACGACCGTCCGGAAGCGGTGGACAAGGACGCCGGTGAAGTTTGGGCCAACGGTACGATGCAGGTCAAAATTGCCGATCTGTTTACCGACAAAGATATCGATGACGCCCATTCGATCATTGTGTACGATGAAGATGGCGTGGAATTGGGAGTATTGGCGGAAGACGGCGACACGGTCACGTTGCCCAGCGGAGCCACGTTGACGTACAAGGAGGACCCGGTCAACGGCGATTACCTGGAATATGCACCGAACCATGTGGCCGGCAACAAATTTTACTCGCTCCAAAGCGGCAGGACTCTGGAAGAGACCGTAACGTTCCGGATCAAGGACGATTCCAACATGGCGAACTCGGAATCCAAAGATACTGCGGAACTGACGTTCACCGTCAAGGGTGTCAATAAGACGCCGGTGGTCGATAGCACGAAATTGAACCAAACGGTCGATTCCGACAAGTCGATCACGATCCGGGCGAACGAATTGGCTACGGACGCGAACACCGGCGACGTTTTGAGCTTCGTGTCGATTCAGTATGGCACCAACGCCGCCTGGACGACTGCGGGAACTTACGACATCAAGGACACGGACGGCGTGCTGCTCGGTACGCTGGTGATTGCCGCAGACATGCAATCGTTCACGTTCACGCCGGAACTTTTCCTGGCCGATCCGGAACTTGGCGGTTTGACGCCTTATGACCCGGCGGATCCGGATTCGTTCCTTAACCTGAATTTTGTGTTTGTTATCAAGGACGATGCGGGAATCGCCGTCGGCGACCCCAACGAACAACCGTCCGTGGCCGTTGCCGCAACGCTGAATCTCCAGATTCAGGGCGTTTCGCAAGGTCCGCGACTGAAGAACCCCGACTTCTTCGGAAGCATCGCCAACAGTTCGACTGCTACCGGAACGAAATATCTGGACGCAGGATACTTTTTCTCCGGCAAGAATGTCGTCTTCAAGGAAGTTGAGCTTCTTTCGGCACTTCCTCCTTACGATGACGATACTCCAGGATATCGATTGACATTCCTGCGGAATATTGAAAGCCTCGCTGTGGAAGCCAGTGGAACGATTAAGGTTGAGTACATGTCGAGTACGCAGTATTGTGAATCGTATAATCTCTCGCCGGTAAGATTGCTGGTGACTGTTGTGGATGAGGATGGTGTCGAACTGACGGAGGAAATCCGTCTCAACTGTCAAGAGCAGTATACGACGAAGGTTTACCTCAGACCGTCTCTCGTGCCTTTGGATAACTGGAACTTTGGTGCGGAGAACTTCCCGGTGAATTTTGAGACGGAATACGACGCAGACAGCCCGTTCGAAGTCAATGTCGGACAAACTTATTATCTCCAGATTTGGGCAAGAGATGATTCAACGGATTTGTTGAACCAAATCGAGAGTGCCGGTTTGTCCGCAGGATTCTTCGACATTTCTTATGACTCGTCCGTAGTTTCGATTAACAAGAGAACGAATGGGTCTTTGAATGTGACTTTTATCGAAGATGCGTCCATTACTGAAAGAGGAACCATTATTGCAGGAACAAAGCCGAATGAAGAGATCATCAGTAATATCGGTTGTACCGCTCCGACAGATCAGGTTGCAGGATTCGGACTCGGTCTTCCACCCAAGGGTTGGATTATCGTTCAAATCGCCGTTACTGCGGATGCAGTCGGAACGCCGGACTTTAAGGTTCTTTTGGAATCACTCAACTTACAGGTTGACCGATTCAAACCGATAGGAGTGTCACAAAAGGACAAAATTCACCAGTCACAAATTCAGGTCGTTAATCCTGTGATCGTTCATAAAGACACGTCACTGTTGACGGCGTTGACGCAGCAAGAGAAGGAGGTTGACGGCGGTATTTATATGCGAACGGTAACGACGCCGACCGAAACGCGGGCCGACGGTACCGTGGCTTCATTGCCGAAAGACGCCAACATGCTTCACGAGTGGCAATCGCATTACGTCGAGCTTTGGGTCAAGGCGTCGGAAGCGGACAAGTATATTGCCGCCAAGACCGATCTGCACTATGACACACGGTACTTCACGGCAGTGAGCGTGGAACTCGGTCAGGATTTCCGTTACGGAGATAAAGCCGTCATCGACGATCCCAACGGCGTGGTTTACGGGATCGGCGGTGCTTCTGCCGGAACCGTTTCCAAAGACGGTTATGTCCTGCTGGGACGGGTTCTCTTCCAGTCCATTGGAAAAGACAACGTTCCCTGGAACGAGTCAGGAATTCCGCACTCACTCGGCTTGAAACTCGCGAATGGTGGCGTTCGGATGAGCGAAGGATACTGGGTTTCCAGGTTAGGTGGCGGTTCAAAGACTGAACTCTGGGCCAACCCGTACGATTACAATGACGATGGCACAATTTCCGTAGTGGACTTCTCGGCGTTCGCTAAGGAATTTGTTTTCTCAAAAGAAGGGGAGCTCAGTTTCAGTCCGTTTAACGTAAGTCGTACCGGGCAGGTGTCAATCACCGATTTCACCAGTTTTGCGGCGAATTTCGGTACAACCCGGGAACAGGTTGTTTCCGGTCAAAAGGAACTAAAACTCCATGCGAACTACACGAAGCGGTACATCGGTTCGACGCTCCAGGCGGACAACCAGGCCCTTGTCGGAGCGATGCTTGACGCCGCGAACCAGGCTTGGGCCGACGCACTTGGACTGGCCAAGCCGATTGACGTAACGCTCGTCGTCAAGGATTTTGGTGATTCCACAACGCTCGGCGAAGCCCAAATCACGGCGATCGGTGCCAATGGCATTCCGACGGCGGGAATCATTACGCTTGACAACGACGCCGCAGGATTCGGTTGGTATTCGCAAATCGTCGAACCGGTCAACGCTGCGAAGTACGACCTGTACACGACGTTGCTCCATGAACTTGGTCACATTTACGGAATCAACGAGGCGTATGCCGCGTACAACGCCGTGAAACCGCAGTTTGCCGGACAACTTGGAACGAACGGACACGTTCTCGATTCCAACGACGTCATGTACGAAGGTCTCTACACCGGAGAGCGCAAGTACGTTTCGGACCTTGACGTGCTCCTTCTCCAAACGGTGTACGGTCAAGCCAAAGGCAACAGTGCGTTGCATGGGTTCAACAGTACGCCGATGAAACTGGAAGCACTTGGTGCCAAACCGGTGGAAGCGGCGGCCCCGGCTCTGTCCGTAGAAACCGTTGTAACGGTATTCGCGGCGGACGACGTGATTGAAGAAGCGGCGAAGCTGAGCGTTGCCGTTGCGAAGGAGTCGGCACTCCCGGCTGTTTTGAATACGAAAGAGAACGCAAAAACGCTTGCCGAGCTGAACACGCTGGGTCTTGACGTTTCGTTGCCGCAGGTGACGCCGAACTACTCGGTTGCCGCAAACGCCGACTTGATTCTCGGCGAACAGTGGACCGACGACGCCGAGCTTGACTTCCTCACGGTGCCGGTCGCCGGACAAGCCGACAATTACGATCTGCTCGACCAGTTGCTCGCCGATTTGGTGTAGATCGTGCACTTGCTCTGCGCACAATCAGAGCCGCGCACGGAGTAAGCGGTTTTCACGTTACCACCGGGGGCACCGCTTACTGCGTGCGCGGCTCTGATTGGGTTTACGGGTAGCGAAAATGTCACCTCATTGGCGTTGAATAGTACTCAAACAGTAAACGACTGAAACTCATTCGCCACGGAAGACACGGAAATACACGGAATCCGAGTAAAAAAATGAAAAAAATTCTCAAAAATATTTTTTTGTTCCTTTTTTAAATTTTTCCGTGAAATTCCGTGTTTTCCGTGGCTAAAATTATCGGCTGTTTACGGTTTAAGAATAGTATATTCGACTTGAAAGAAAACCTTGACGGGTTTTTCCGTACCAAAATTTTCAGTTTCGTCGGGGATTTCTACGGAATTCGCCCGAAAATCTTCGAGAATTTTCCGCAAAGTCTCCGGTGTAACGGTAATTTCGTAAACGGTACCGACTTCCGAAGTCAAGCAATTCGAAACAACTTTGTGTTTCGCAAAGACCCGGTTAAAAAGCGTCTTGAAATCCGTCGTCGCGTTTTCCACACGGCAAACAAACCTGATATCCGTTTTTTCCGGTTGCACGGAAATTTCCGGTTGAGAAACCGAACCGGCCTCTCCGGAAAGCGGAGCGGGAATGTTCGGTTCCTCCTCGACGGATGGAGAAATCGTCGGTTTCTCATAATCCTGTTTGTTTTGAGCAATTGAAGAAGTCGTGTCGGATGTATGAGGTCGATAAAATACGCCGACAAAAAGGGCACAGATCAAAATGACAAGCGGCCAGGCGAAAACTCGCGGATTTTTCCAACGGGCAAGCGTTTTGTATCGCGTACTCTCAAAAACTTTCGACTGTGGTGTTGCCGCGTCAATGGATGCAAGAACACTCGCCGTAAAACCGGCCGGGACTTTGTGTTGCAATGTATTCGCTCCCCGCTGAATAGCCTTTCGAACGGAAATGTAACCCTCCAAAATGCTCTTCGCTTGCGCATTGGTTTCCACAAGTGCTTCCACCTTTTTTTTGTTTTGCGGCGAAAGCTCGTCATCGAGGTAAGCACTCAGAATTTCTTCAAGTTCAGTACGTGTCATGGTCAGGCGGTTGGCGGCAGGCTAAAAACCTGAAACCTGAAAGCTTGGTTAAAAATCTCGTTCGTATCTTTGCAGGGATTCTTTCAAAACGTTTCTGGCTCGATGCAGCCGGCTTCGGACGGTTCCTGCCGGAAGATCGAGAATTTGCGAAATTTCTTCGTAGGAACAGCTTTCGATTTCCCGAAGGACGATCACCGAGCGATAATCCTCGTGAAGCCGATCAATCGCGTTCCACAGGATTTGCGCCATTTCGTCGTTTCCGACCTTTTCGAGCGGACTGGCCGTATCCCCGACCAACTCGCTCCCGTATTCGGCGGAAATCCCGTCTCCGGAGGCAATCGGCTTACGCTTACGCCGGATTCCGAGCGACAAATTAAACGCAATCCGGTAAAGCCAGGTGTAAAATTGGCTTGTCTGACGAAAGGTCGAAAGCCGCAGATACGCCTGTAAAAAGGCTTCCTGAACGACATCCAACGCATCTTCCGAGTTTCCGGAGACGTGAACCATAGTATTGAAGAGCCGGTCCTGATACTTCAAGACCAGCTTTTCATAAGCGGTTCGGTCGCCGGAAAGGCTCAGTCGAATCAGTTCTTCGTCGCTCACTGGTGTTCCTGACGGTTAGAGGGGACAACCGGAGATTTGGTTCCCCCAAATGAAAACGTTTTTGGAGTTTTTAGAGTATAGCATGAAAAATCACCCCAAATCCGTCACGCATGGTCTATGTGGGTATCCCCTGGGACTGACTGCGGAGTACCGACTAAAATGGTACTCTGGTTGCTTTGACCGTATTTCCATCGATAAGGCTTATTTCATAGCACGCTCCGCTTGCGACCAAAATTCCGGTTTTACGACCAACAACCGCTCCGTTCTTCGTAAAGGTAATATCTACCGAAACGGTCGCCCCACCGTCATTACGGAGACAAAACTTGCTTTCGTTCTCACAATTAATAACCCTGATGACACCTGTTCCGTTGACCTTCACCCATTTGTCCAATGGAGCATAATACGTGGCCGTCGGTCCTTCGGCGAGTTCAAGCGTACAATCGCCGTTACCGTCAATCGACGAGTGTTGCAGAATAACCGGCGTGCCAAACGGACCGGTGTAGTGGAACGTTCCTGTCCCGTCTTCACCGTAAAAATTGTTGACGATAAAGTATTCCCTGCCGTCCGTATCTTTGAGTAGCAAGCCCAGCCAACCGTTCGGCATTACGATAGGCTTGATGCTGTTTTTGACGGCAAGCATCTCCGGTTTTCCGACGTTGGAAAGGACGACATTGACGGCTTTGCTGACTGTGTCGGCGGCGGAGAAGTTTCCTGTTTCGGCTCCGAATTTTAACGTCGAGCCGAAGATTTGCGAACTTTTGACGCGGTTGCCGAAACGGATGGTCCGGGACTTGTCCAAAATCACGGAGGTATGGTCGTCCACCCGCACCCAGTCGCCGATGTAAACCTTGTTCACCGTGCCAACTTCAAGTTCCGGGCCGGCGTCGAAAGTTTCCACGGCGTTGTCGGACGTTTCGATTTTCTTTTTCAGCCCGGTGGTGCGGTCCGTCTGGAACGAAAGCGGCAACACATCGTTGACGGTGACATTCGCGTCGCCGGTTGCCCGAAGAACGTCCATCAGCACCACGGCGTTATCCGGAAGCGAGGTCATGGCCACGTAACGCCGCAAAGCGGTGCCCTCGTTGACGTAACCCACCGACGAAAAACTGTCGCCGGAAATCGTTTCAACATGTTCACCGGCGGTCTTTGCGGCAATGGCACCATTGACGCCCACCTGTCCGAACACGTTGGGCAAGTTCGGATGCGTGACATAACCTTCATGCAGATAACCGTCGCTGTTCGGAATGATATGCCCAAAGAATCGGGTATTGGTCGGGCTTCCCCAGGAAATCGAGGAAAAGCGGTTTTGGTTTTGGCGAGTCAGCACTTCCCCGTTCATGAAGGAAAAAACCTTGTCGTATTTGTTGACAAAATCGTTCCAGTTTTTGATCGTCGTCTGCTCCGGCCAGTCCCCAAGGTATCGGTGCAACAGGTACGCCGTGAGAAGCCCTTCCATTTCGGCACCTTCACGACCGTAAACGCTTGCATCGCCATCCCGGACCAACCGCCCGTCGCCGCTGTCTTTCTGACGTTCGATTGCGAGTTGCAAAAGCCGCGTTTCCATCAGCCTCGCCCCTTCATCCTGGAACATGATGGCTTGGTAAGCGAGAGCCGCGCTTTGGCACATCAGTAAAAGCTGCCAGTCGCAACCTTGCGGAAAAGCCCATTGTCCGGTGGGAAGCGTGACCGCCGCCAGACCGTTTCGATAAATTTTGTCGATGTTGTACTTGAAACCGTCCGGCACTTCGTTTCCGAAATAGGCAAAATGTGCTACGGAAGCCGAGATGCACTTTGCCGGGCTTTCCAGATACATCGGGTGAAACATATTGTGGTTTTCGAGGGAATAATCGTCAAAAATATTCCATTTTCCTTCGAACCACTCGTTTGCGGGTCTGCCGTCCACGAGAGTCGTGTCCTGCCAGTCCGCTTTTCTGGCAACAGCGGTCATGGCGTACTTGATTGCCGCCTCCCGCCATGCCGCCGCGTTGGGATGATCGGGGAACAGGTTGGACGCGATGGAGGGGCCGTTCGTGTCCCAAGCGTTCTCTTCCGCCTGTGTATTACCGACCAGGTAGCTCCCCGGTGGTCGGTTCACGGCTTTGTCCCCCTGCGCCACGGCGAGATTCAGAGCGGCGGCTTTGGCTTCGTCGTCGAGGCTGTCCCACAGGAAGTGTGCGGCGAGGAGTAACGGGCCGGTATAGAACGACGACTGCCAATGAGTGGTTACCCACGGTTTGTCGGCGATATTCACGCCGTTACTGTCATGCGTGAAAATGGCGAAGCGAATCGCCTTGACCGCCTTTTCCTTCAGGTTTTGCTTGTACGGGCCGTCCAGCGGATACTGGTCGTCTGGTAACTCCTTGTACAGCAAGGCGTACATCAGTGCGTAGTTGTTATTTGTGCGGTTACCCTGGTTCGCTGCGTCCCCGGCGTTGCAAAAATAACCGGTGTTCGGGTACAAATGGCTGGTATCAACGAATTGCGTCTCCACCCACCGAGCGTTATTGACCATCAATTCCAGCAGGAGGTCCATCGCCTGCTGTTCGGTCAGATCGTCTTTGACAACCACGTCGGGAGGATACGCCGGTGTCCACGTACCAACGGAAAGCAGAATTCCAAGAACTACGAATAATTTTCTCATGTCGGGAATCGGAAATCGGAAATCGGGAATCGGAAATCGGGAATCGGGAATCGGACCTGATACCTGATACCTGACGTCTGACGCCTGAATATCGCATTTTTTTTGCGGCGACGCAATACCCATTCGTGGACCATCGGCTATAATTTCTCCATTCCCTGGCCGCTGTACCCCGTGCGGCGCATATTTTCACACATACTCCCATGTCCGAACTGACCGAATCCGTGCTACGCATGATGCAGCAATTTCAAACTCTGCCGGGAATCGGAAAAAAATCGGCGGAGCGAATCGCGTACCATATTTTGAAGCTTCCGAAAGAGAAAGCCCTCGAACTTGCCGACGCAATTGTGGACGTTAAAGAAAACGTCAAGTATTGTCAAAACTGTTACAATCTTTCGGAGCAGGAACTGTGCGGGATTTGCCGGGATCCGTCGCGGGATCAGACGCTGCTTTGCGTCGTGGAGCAACCGCGAGACTTGGTCGCATTGGAGCAAACCGGTCGATACAGGGGATTGTACCACGTTCTTCTTGGCCGGATTTCTCCGATTGACGACATCGGGGCGGACGATTTGACGATTGGCCCGCTCATCAAGCGGATCAAGCAAGGGGCGTTCAAGGAGCTTATTATGGGAACGAATCCGACGATGGAGGGGGACGGAACCTCGCTTTACATTACGAATCTTCTGGAGGGCTTTCCGATTCGGATTACCCGATTGGCGAGGGGAATCACGACCGGCAGTTACCTGGAGTTTGCCAACAAAGAGATGATCGCCGACGCCATTTCCGGACGCCAGGATTTTCAGGGCTGATTTGAATCCTATTGTTATACCATACAACGTCAATAAATTGACGTTTTGCTTGAACTCGTCAACGAACCAAACCCAATCAGCGCCGCGCAGGGAGCGGTTTTCACGTTACCACCAAGAGCACCGCTTACTGCGTGCGCGGCTCTGATTGGGTTTACTTGCCCCACGCGAGCGAGGAAAACTTTGAAATTCGTCCCGTTTTTGCTCTTGATTCCTCCCGGAAAATTGGTTATTGTCCGCGACCGGTAATTTTTCCAGACGTTTTCTCTTTTTGAGCGAGTTTCCGATGAGTCAGACCTTTTTGCGCAAAGGACTTTTGTTGATCGCGGTCGCGGTTGTCCTGATCTCCTGTATAAGCTGCCAAAGCGTTTTGTTTACGGCGGCGTACCTGATTAAAGGTCAGAATGTCGATCCCAAATACAATTTTCTTCTGAAAGGAAAAAAACGGGTCGTCGTTGTTTGCCGTTCCCTGATGATGAACCAGTTTCAAAGCGAAACGGTTCCCCGCGATTTGACGAGAAAAGTCTCGCAAAACCTGGCAGAAAAGCTCAAAAAGAAAAACAAAAAACTGGAAGTCGTCGATTACCGGAAAGTCGAAAAATGGCTCGACGACAGCAGCCATGTTTTTGAAGAGTTTACGGAAATCGGTGCCGCGTTCAAAGCCGACATCGTGATCGGAATCGAACTCCAATCGTTTCAAATTCAGGAAAACCCCTCGACGATGCAGGGGAAGGCCCGTTGGACCGTCAAAACTTACGATATGAATCGTGACGAACTGATTGCGGAGGACATGATGAGATTGGTTGATCCTCCTGAAGTTCCGATCAGTATCAGCGACCGTTCGAGTCTGCCGCAATTTCAGTTGCGGTTCGTCGATCTGATTTCCCGACAAATCGCAGCTCTTTACCATCCGTACAATCCGAGTGATATTACACGTATTGATGCAGACTCGATAGGACTTCATTAAACAATTCACCCCAGAATAATTCGCCACACAGGGTGTGGCGGCTCAACCTGAAATGGATCAACACTACTCCGGCGAAAGTTTGTCTCAGGACGTGATTCACGGATTTATTCCGATCTGTTCCCCAACGCCCCACGACGAACCGGACGAAAAGACGGAACGGGATTTGATCGATTCCCCTTGGGTACAACGTTTGCGGCAGATTTATCAACTGCAAACGGCGTGGTTCGTCTATCCGACGGCGGAACATACCCGTTTTCAACACTCGCTCGGTGCAATGTACCTGGCGAGTCGGGCGATTGAACAGCTTTACCCAAGTTTGCAGGCGGAAACCGCCTTGGACCGAAATCTGCCGAGCCGTCCTTACGTCGAATCGCTTGTGAGAATCGCGGCCCTTTTACACGACGTCGGACATGGACCGTTCGGACATTTTTTCGATTCCCATTTTCTCGTCGATTTCGGCTTGACCCATGAAAAACTCGGGGCGATCATCATTCGGCGCGAACTTGGCGAGCTGATTCGTTCGATTCGCCGCTCTCCCCAGGGGCGGCTTTTGCCCAATGAAATTCTCGACCCGGAACAGGTCGCCTTTTTGATTGTCCGTCCGGAAAAAGAGGACACGGTTGGCGTTCCCCGCTGGTTAAGGTTGCTGAGGACGCTTTTTTGCGGCTTGTACACGGTGGACAACATGGATTTTGTGCTCCGGGACGCCTATTTTACCGGCGTAAACCGTAGCGGATTCAATTTGGACCGATTGTTGCATTACACGTTTTTTTCGCCGCAGGGATTGACGATCCACCAGAAAGGTTTTTCGACGCTTACGCAATTTCTTACGGTTCGAGCAGAGCTTTTTCGTTCCGTTTATTTTCACCGGACGGTTCGAGCGGTCGATTTGACGCTCACTGACCTTTTTGAGCAAAGCAAACCGTTCCTTTTCCCGATTCGGGAATGTACAGGAATGAACACCAACCGTAATCCGGCGGAGAATTTGGAAGAGTACCGATTTTTGACCGACCGGACGTTGATGTCGGAAATCGCGTTTTGGAGTCGTTCGGAGCAACCGGAAAAACGCCGCTTGGGAGAACTCTGGAACCCGTTTTTGCGACGGGAAATTCCCTGGAAAGTCGCGGCGGAAACAACGGCGATCTTCCAGTCCGCAGAAAAAGAACGGTCAAGTATTTTCTCCAATCCGACGCTTTTCGAGACTGCAATTCGCACGGAACTCCCGAAAGAGATTCAGGAGATTGAGTTACGGGTTGATATTGCGCGGCACCTGCACAGACCGGGCAAGAATCTGCCGACGAAAAATCTCAATTTTCTGTACGATTCGAACAACGACCGGGTTCGTTCGCTGGAGGAAGAGGAGGTGTTCCGGCATATTCCACTGAGTTTCAAAATCTGCCGCGTTTACACGAAATACGCCGAACACCGCAAGGACGTCGCCGACGCGCTTTCGAAACTTCTCTCCATCTCCGGCGGAGACGACTTGACGAACATGTAAAAAATCTTTAACGTGTTATACCGAAAATGGGATCAAATTGACACGTTCATACGCGATGAAAAAATTGCGAGCCTACTGATAACACCATTGATTAATTTTCACCACACGACCCTGTCAAACGGCTTGGAAATCGTTGCCGAAACCAACGAGGCCGCTTATTCGGCGGCGATTGGGTTTTACGTCAAGACCGGGGCACGCGACGAAACGCCGGAAATCGCCGGGGTAAGCCATTTTCTTGAACACCTTGTTTTCAAAGGGGCCCAAACCAGCTCTGCTGAAGAGGTTAACCGCCGACTTGACGAAATGGGGGCCGATTCCAACGCTTACACCTCCGAAGAGCACACGATGTACTACGGAGCCGTCTTGCCGGAGTTGATCGGCGATTTCATCGAATTGACCGCCGACCTCCTGCGGCCCGCTCTCCGTCCGGAAGACATTGAACTGGAACGACAGGTGGTGCTTGAAGAAATCGGGATGTACGAGGACACTCCGCCGTTCGGAACCGACGAAATCTGCCGGGAGCTTTTTTTCAAGGGGCATCCACTGGGTAACAGTATCCTCGGGACGGTCAAGTCGGTGAATTCCCTGGACCGCGAAACATTGCTCGAGTATTGTCGGCGACAGTATTCTCCGGACAATATCGTAGTGGTCGGTTGCGGTCAAATTGATTTTGCCCGGATGACCGAGCAGGTCGAACGGTGTTGCGGCTCCTGGAAAGCGTCGTCTGCCTCCCGGCACCGGAATTTTCGTCGGGTTCGGGGAAAACGTGGGTTTCACCCCATTCTCAAGGAGTCGGCAACGCTTCAATACACGATGCTGCTTGTTGACGGTCCAAGCTGCACCGAAGCGGACCGATATGCGGCGGAATTGCTCTCATGTATCCTCGGTGACGAATCCGGGAGCCGTTTGTTTTGGGAGCTTGTCGATCCCGGCTGGGTCGATTCGTTGGGGCTTTCCGTTTACGAATACCTCGACAATGGTGTTTTTCTGACCGGCATGAGTTGCGATCCCGATTTGTACGAGAAGAACATCAACCGCATCGCCGAAGTTTACCGCCTTGCCTCGGCCAAAGGATTCGCCCAAGACGAGCTTGAGCGGGCCAGGAGCAAAACGTGTTCCCGAATCGTTCTGGGAAACGAACGTCCCAAAGGACGGCTTTTTTCCGTGGGAAACGATTGGGTGGTCCGCCGTCGTTACAACAGCGTCCGCGAGGAATTGGACCAGATCAACGCCGTTACGCTTGACGATCTGCACGCGGTGTTACGAAAATATCCCCTGGACCAACCGCTTACGTTGACGATTGGGCCGAAAAGGTTCCGCTGAAGCGAACCGTAATCGCAGATTGTGGCTCCGAGAGACAAGAGACCTCAAGACAGATGATTTGGCAACTGAAAACGAAAACGTACCATTTTGAAGTTTCGCACCGGAAGCCGCTTTTGATGGGAATCGTGAACGCAACACCGGACAGTTTTTCCGATGGGAGGAGTTTTTTCGATTCCGCTCAAACGGTCAGGCAGGGATTGCGTTTACTCTCAAGCGGGGCCGATCTTCTCGACGTCGGCGGCGAAAGCACCCGGCCCGGTTCCGATCCGGTTTCCGTCGATGAGGAATTGCATCGGGTCATTCCGGTCATCGCCGCCCTTGTTCGGAAAACGAACGGAAGCGGCGTCATTTCGATTGACACCACCAAAGCCGCCGTTGCCCGTGAAGCGATTGCCGCCGGAGCGGAAATGGTGAACGATATTTCCGCTTGCACCTTCGACCCGGAAATGGTTGACGTTCTCCGGGAAACCGGGGCCGGCGTTTGCCTGATGCACATTCAGGGAACGCCGAAAACCATGCAGCTCTGCCCGACTTATCCCGACGATGATCCGGTCCCGGTCGTGCTTGACTTCCTGCGGAACCGGATCGCCGATTTGGTGTCACACGGAATCGCAATGGAAAGAATCGTCGTCGACCCCGGTCTCGGATTCGGCAAGACTTACGAGCACAATCGCCGTTTGATTCAGGAAATCGCAAAATTTCACGATCTGGGGCGACCGGTGCTCGTCGGCCATTCCCGAAAAAGTTTCCTGCAAACGATGTATCCCGACCTCGACCGTGACGCCACAACCCGAAAACTGTCCCGGTATTTGGTGTCGCAAGGGGTACGGATTTTAAGAGTCCATGAGGTTTGAGAGCGGGAGGTTTGCACACGGGAATCATTCTTCCAACAGGTCCCGGATTTTCGCACGAAATTGGATCAACTCTTCGTCCTGCTCTTCGCTGAACGAACCGATGATTTGGGCGTAGGTGTCCATCCAAACGGCAAAGCGGTATTTTTCCGGTTCCGTCAGGTTCAAGCCGCGATGGGCCTCGATTGCCGGTTCCCGTTCCCGGATGATACCCAGTAGCTTGCTCCGGACGGCAGTCGCTTCGCCGGGGATCGAACGGTCCCGCTCATACGCCTGATTTCTCAGGTCGTTATTGCCGAAACTCAACAGATTTTGGTACGAATGCTGTGGTGTCAAATCAAGCGACGACGCCAACGGATTCCCGCTTTGCGGCGAATGGCATTGAACACAACGGTCGTTGAGGACCGGCTGAATCAGTTCCGAATATTTGAGCGGCCAGGTGCCCGGCGGGTCCGGCGTGATTCGTGAAGGTTCCCTCAATGCCGCCGTCGGGATACGTAACGTCGGTGGTGTCAATTCGCGATTTTCGTGACACCCGATACAGGTCGCCTTTTCGCCCGGCATGAGGTAGGCAAGCGAACGCATCGTTTGGATCGTGACGCCGTTCTCGTCAAGGGCCTGGAAAAAGTAAGGAACACCGGTCGGAACCCGGAAATACGCCGAACCATCCTCTTCCACCGGAACGGTTCCGAGCACGAACTTGCCGGTGTCTTCCACGGAAACCCCAAGCACCGGCGTATTGATATGCGGTTGCACTTTGGGAACCGTCGCAACGATTCGAATGCGCTTGACGCTCTGCTTTTCCCGTGTGAACCCGTATTGCCGCAACCCTTCGTAAACGTCCTGGACGAGAAAATCCCCTTCCTGCGGTCCGTCCCAAACGACTTCGCTCGGCAAAACCGGCGGTACCGCTCTCGCCTGGAGCGGAATCGGATTCATCGACGAAATATTTTCGTCACGATAAAGCAATTCGAGATTCCCGAACCGGTCGTAGTAGTACAGCCCCATGCTGTTGGATGGGTTTTCCTCTTCATTGGAGACCCGGCAGTGCGGCGGGAGTTTTTTGTTGCTCCAACTGACGAGGTGGTAATCTTCGGACAGCGGCCAGGGGTTCGCGTAAAAATGTTCCGGCCAGCCTTCCGTCTCCGGATAAACGACTTCCGGCGTAATCCGTTCAATCGGGGCGTCATATTCCGTCCCCTTGCTTCGGTCCAAAAGCACCAGCGAGCCGCCGAAATTGGAGTGGTGCGCCGACGCGACGAAAATCATTTTCGTCGAATCCGGAATTGCTCTCGGTTCAATGGCGACTTGCGGCCTGACCGTGTAATTTCCGTACAAAAGCTGGGCTTTGGTTCCGTCGGGATTCGTCGACCACAAGCTGAAAAAGTGTCCGTTGAACCGGTCGATATAGTCCCAACGGGTATAAGCGATTCGACCGTCGTTCATCATCGTCGGGGTCCACTCGAAGTTTTCAAAAGCGGAAATCTGCCGGATGGTTTTTCCGTCCGTGTCAAGCGAATGGAGCGTAAAGACCGGGACAGGTCGGAAATTGTCGCCGCCGCACCGGACGTAAGAGTCGGGCAGATCGGCAAACGCAACTTGTTCCGCATCGAAAACGCCGGTCTGCAATTCCTTCCCTTTTCGGGTCGAAAGGAACACAATTTCCCCGGTCGGCGAGTATCGCCCGTCAAAGTCATCGTATTTTCCGAACGTTAATTGCCGCGTTTGTCCGGTGGCAAGGTCCATTTCGTACAGGTGGAAGAACGAATCTTCACGGAGCGAGTCCTTGTTCGTCTTATCACCCACGTCGGCAAGTTTCGGATCGTACTTTACGTACGAAAACAAAATTTTCGTTCCGTCAAACGACAGGTCCGGGCGAAAAAACGTCCCGTCAGGCCAGGCTTCCGTGAGATTGACGCACTCCGGTTCGGCCAAACCGTTTTCCGTGCGAAAATTCTTGAGCAGACAGATCGCTCCGCCGCCGCGCTGCCACCAGCAGTAATACTGGTCGGACATGTGCGGAAAGGAAGCAGGAGCGTGTTTGGCGAAAACGATTTTGTCGAAGTTCAAGAGCGGATTCTTGAAAATCAGCTTGCGAATTGCCAGACGGAGCGTGAAATAATCGTTTTCAATATCCTGCGACGGTTTGGATTCAATTTTTCGAAAAACGGTTTCCGCTTCGGAAACGTCGATCCCCTTATGCTTCAGGTTTTCGGCCAGTTTTTTGCCGCTTTCAAGCGTTTGCAGAACCGCTCGTTCGGGAATTTCGGTGCTCGTCTCCCCGACGGTATGCCGGACCGACCATTGGCTCGTGCTGCTTTGCGTGGCGGATTTGCCCAAGGCAAGGTTGGTGTCCGGCTGAATTTCGACGCCAGGCGGGTACACTTCCACTTCGTCAAGATGGAAATAGCTGGTTCCCTCAAGAGAGAGTTTGAGGAATCGGCCTTGAACCTTTCGGTTCGACAAATCGACAACGAGCGGTTTGGAATCGGTTGCGCCGTAGAACATGGTGCCGTCGTTTTGCCAAAACCGCGTCCAGGTTTGGCCGTCGTCGGAAACCGAGGCGATCAGAAACCGGTTACGATCGCCGCAAGCGTCGCATCGGTTGAACAGGCGGACCGTTCCGAGGGAAACCGGCTGACCGAAATCGAGTCTCCACCAGGGATTCGGCTCGTTTGCCGTGTGAAATCCCCAGGTTCCGTCGATTTTTCCGTCGACGGCTCCAATTGCGTCTTCGTCCGCGGAAACTTTTTGTGTTGAAATATTGTCGCTGAATCTCAGCTTCGCCTGAATTCTCCAATCCTGTTGGAGTCTGTTTTCCTTACTCAATGCCAGGCCGGTTCCTAAACCGAAAATCATCAATATCAAAAATACTCGCATGGCAGTAGAATTGATAAGGGTTAAAAGATGGGGGTGATTCCTTTCCCGATCAAAAGGTTTGTGATCGCATGAGGGCTTCTTCGGCGTCTTGACGGCGACCGACGCGGATTGACAAGGAGCTAAGGATCGAATAGCCGAACGGATCGTCCGGAGCTTTTTCGCAGTATTTTTTGCAAAATTCCACTGCGTCGTCGTACAATTCCTTTTTCGTGTAATACGCTCCCAGGGCCGCATAAGCCAGGGCGTAATCGGGAAATTTTTCGACAAGTTCACGAAGCATTGCAATTGCCTCGTCGATTTGCCCGGTTTTTTGCTTTTCCACACAGGCGTCGTACCACTGTTCTGGATTCGTAAACATTTCTCATCAAAAGGTAAAGAGGGACGAAACGTATCTTGGGCATTTTATCCGAGCGGGCCTGAAATACAACAGGCAGGTCGCCAAGAAGTCTGCGATGAACGGCGGTCGGAAACGTAACGAAGTTCGATCCGGTCACTACGCGATGCTCACGTTCCCGACTGCCATTGTCATTGACGAACTTCTTGGTATCGGCCCGGCAAAAATTCAATCCCCCCCAGTCTTTTCCACTGCGTTCTCCGTGTTATAATTACATCAGTAGATTTGGTGATTATCCACTGTAAGCCCGGGCTCATCAGGAGGATTGCAAAGTCGCTTTTTTCCTGGGAACGCAGGCTTCCAGCCTGCCAGTGAGTTCGTAGGCATCCTACCTGCGCGGGGCGGAGACTTCATTCCGCAACCTTCGCGCAGGCTGGAAGCCTGCGTTCCCAGGGACT
>CAZNVM010000465.1:0-10388 GCA_964576215.1 uncultured Planctomycetaceae bacterium | reverse complement strand
GTACAAGCAACACCCGGCGAAAAAAAGCATGGCCACCAAACGAAAAATGGCTGCATGGAACTTTTCATTTTTGATGGAATTGATCCTCGGAAACCAAGCCAAGCCCGCTTTTCAAGCAAAATAACATGCGCTGGCCCTGGTGTTCAAGCAGCTCGTTGATTACAACGTGACTTCGAGCACGACTAATCTTCATTGCCTCTCGCAGACCAAGAACTGACACCACACCATCACGAAAAACATGCCAGGCAAGTTTCGCAGTGGAAGAAAGTGCCGATTTTACAATCTGATAATTCATAACTGTTTTCATTGGACCACCTCCATTCCCGGAAGAATCAACTTCTCCACGTATTGTTCGAGGTTGCCTCGAACGTAGTAATCAGTGGCAGTCTTCAAACTGGAGTGATCTCCAAGCATTTGCAAAGTGACAGCATCAACTCCACTTCGAATCGCTCTTTGAAGAGCGTAACGTTTGAGGTCATGCAAAGTCAGTCGCGGCATTATACCAGCAGAATCGTTAATTGCATGCCAAATTTGATACAAAACTCGTTGTGAATGAATCCAAGGCATCAAAGAACCGGCAACTGTGTCACCGCACTGAATTGCTCGAAACCCTTGCAAAACAAAGGGATGAAGCGGTTTGATCCGCTCCCTCCGACACTTGTCAAGAGTTGCCGGCACGATGATCCGATGGCATCCAAAATCAAGATTCTCCCAAGTCAAACCAAAGACAGCCCCGTGCCGAAGTGCAGTGGAAACGATGAAGAGAATAAGAGTTTCCCACCATTTGGGCCGTAAATAAGGGTCAAGATAAACGGGATATTGGTAACAAGCAGATGTTTGAGCACAAGCCCGATAGAGATTTTCGACTTGAACATCAAGAACATCTCTTGGGAGTTTAAGAAAAGGGCGAGGCGGTCTGATCCAGGGAGGTTCTTTGAGAAAGCCGAAAGCGTCTCGATTCCTTGGCCCGGGTGGTCCCATACGAAAGAAGATGGTGTTGAGATGTCCACAGTGTTTACGGATAGTTTCGTTGGCAAAGTTTCGCTTGTTGAGAGCTTGAACGAAACAAATGTTGTTTTCTGGTGTCAATTTGTCAATCGGCAAATCGCCGATGACATTGATGTAAAGTTCGACGGATTCGAGATAGGCTTCGATGGTTCGTAGTTTGACGTGCCCATAGAAGAAGGTCGGCGCGTAGCAAACGCGCATGAAGGCGGAGAGGGAAATCATTGTGGTAAAGTTTGAAAAAAGAGGTGAAACTTATAGGAAGGCCAAACCGTACCACAAAATAGGTTTTGAATCAAGAGCGTGAACAAGAAAAAACGAAAAAAAAGGAAGATTCGTTAGAACCTTCCTTCGCAGGGTCCTATAAGTACCCCTTACCACGTGTAAGAAATTTTCCCTGCAGTACCCCCTACCGGAGTCGAACCGGTGTTGCCGGACTGAGAACCCGGAGTCCTGGGCCACTAGACGAAGGGGGCGAACTCCCGGAAGTATACCCTCCATCACCCCTTTGTCAAGTCGGTCGTCTTTACAGGTTCACCGGCTCAGGCCCGAGCGAGACAATATAAAACGGGCCGACCGGTTGCGAATTCCAATACTCGTTAATGCGCTTTATCGACAATGAGGTGAGTTCACGTTCGATTTCTTCCTTACTTCGAACGCGGCCGAGATGATACCAGTCTCTTGCCATCGCGGCACTTCGGGACGATGTTGATTCCTGTTGCGCCACGAGCGAATACTTTGCCCGAACGACGACACGGTGCAGCTCCTCTTCCGTAATCCCTTCTTGCAGCTTCTGAAGTTCTTCAAGCAACACCTCCAGCGATTCCTTCGCCCTGACTGCCGTGGAACCACAGTAACAAAAAACGCAACCTTGTCGTGCCAGCGTCAAATACGAAGCGGAAACGGCGTAACACAAGCCGCGTTTCTCCCGGATTTCGGTGAACAGCCGACCGCTGACACCACCGCTGATCGCATTGACACCACACCAGGCCGCCATATAATCCGGGTGGGAAAGCGGAATGACACCAAACGCGACTCCCAGGTGCGTCTGGTTCGATTCGTAAGGAATATGAACATAGTGACACCCCTTTATCTTTTCCACCGGAGCCGGGTGCGTTTGCGGCTTCCAATCGCCGAAAAGCTCCTCCACTTTCGCCACAAGAGCGTCGGTATCGAACTTTCCGGCAACGCTGAGAATCGCACCGTCGCTTTGATACCATCGCCGGTGAAAATCGCGAACGTGTCCGGTGGTCATCTTTTCCACGCCGGGAATTTCGCCGCAACACGGCTTGCCCCAGGGATCGGGAAAGAAGTTCCGGGCAAGTTCGATCATCATTTTCGAGGCCGGTTCGTCTTCAATTGCGACGATTTCCTGAAGGATCACCTGCCTCGCCGCTTCCGTTTGTTCGTCGCTCAAATGCGGCCGGCGCACCATTTTCGCGGTCAGTTCCAGCGTCGGAAAAAAATGGGATGCCAGCGTTTGGGCGGAATAGGAGGTGTGTGTTTGTGACACCGCTTCCGAACGCTCCGAGCCGAGATTCTCGAAAGCGTCCGACAATGCCCGATTGTCCAGCCCCCCGGCACCACGAGTAATCATTTCACAGGTGAAATTCGTCAAGCCCGGCAAGTCCGTCGGATCGTCGTTGGAACCGCATGGCACCAAAAGCGAATAGGAAACGGATTCGCACCATTCCATCTCTTCGGCAAGAAGAACGAGACCGTTTTTTAAGTGAGAAACGAAAAATGACAAAGATAGGATAGAGGATAGAGAGTTTTAGCCGCCGCACCCTATGCGGCGATTTCATTTTATATTTGCTCTTGGAATTGCTGTATTATACACTCGTTGATTGTGTTTGTTAAGCCGTGAGATCAGAGAAAAAAGGTCTCTTGTAGTCCGTCGAAGTTTGTATCGAGACCGTCATTTCGCGATGCTCCATTCCGGCTTTTATTCATCTCCCCCAATAAAAGCCGGAATGAAGCGAAGCGAAATGACGGTAAAATCAGTAAAAATCGTAAACTTGTCGACGGACTGTACTACGCCTCGGAAAATTCCTGCTTTCTATTGCTTGCCCTGCAAAATGTCGTATAATCGTGCGGCGGAGTTTCGGACGTACCCGTTTTTCCGTAGACCCTCTTTTTCGAGTAATCGCCATGAGACATGTTGTCGGTATTGTTTTACTTTCCGTTTTTTTTCTCACCGCATCTCTTTTTGCTCAACAACAAGAGTATAAGGGGTGGCCACTGACCCCGAAAACCGAAGAAGAAGAATCCAAGAAGGCGGCTACGGTTTCCAACGCTTTGCAATCCGGTACCATTGACAAAGCGACTTTCGATAATTATTTCAAAAAGTATTATTTCAGTCGCTGGACGAGACAAGATCATATCAGTCAACTTAACGGATATGTCCGAAATGATTTTCTCAAAAATGATCTTGGGAGAGCAACCGGCGAAGCTCGGCGTATGCTTCTGGATATTACCGTCAAAGCCATGAAGGCAATGAAAAGCGACCCCGCCGTTTATCCGGTTGCCCAACTGAATGCCGTGGTCGTTTTGGGCAATCTTTACGAGGATGTCGATCGCACCATTCCTTATGGGCCTGCAATTCCTGTGCTGCTGGAAGAGCTAAAGAACGAAAAGGCACCGCTCGCCAATCAAATCACCGCGATTGACGGACTTGTCCGGTACGCCTATCTTGGCATTGCCGACCAGAGGCTTCGTGATAAAGACCTGCCCGCTCTGTTCATTTCGATTGCGACGGCGGAAAAAGTTCCCGAAGGTCGCGTCCCGGAGATTCATAACCTTTTCTTCCGCGCCAAAGCGGTGGAAGGACTTGGTGCTCTTTGCCGCAGTGCCAAACCGGCCCCCGGCGAATCCGCCGACGGTTTGACGAAGATCGTTGAAACCTTGCTGACAATTCTCGAAAACAAGTCCGAAAAAATCGACGAAGTTCGAAACAACGCGATGAACGCCTTTGCGGAACTGAATCTGATCGCCGCGTCCGCCGGTGGTGTCAAACTGGATTCTGCGAGGATCGTCGCCGCAATCAGCTCCTTTGCCCGTGCAACGTGTGACCGACAGCAACAGTTCATTGAAGAGGTCCGGCGATCCGAACAAGCAAACACGTCAGGCGGTACACGAGGTGGTACGAGTAGCGGCGAAAAAACGACTCGACGAATCGAAGAATGTATCGGTTCCAGCAAGTTCGCATTTGGTACCGTGAAAAACGCGATTCAGGGTTTGTCCGGTGCCCGAAATGAAGCGAGCATCATCGCGCTACTCAAAAAAGAAAACGAGTCGGCCAATGCGGAATCCGTCAAAATGCTGGTTGATATTCAAAAAAATATCGACGAATATATCATGTTTCTCAATAAGGGGCCGCAACAAGGAACGAAACGAGGAAGCGGCGGTACATCAGGGGGAACCACAAACACTGCGAAAAGCGGCAATACGCCAAAGGTGACGATGGATGACATTTACAACGAATTGGCCGTATTGGCAACGAAATTTGACGAATTGGCCAGTAAGAAAAGAGGATAGCGGTCAGTGGTTAGTGGTTACTGATTAGTGGAAAGTCGTTACCCTTTCGTTTGCGCGTGGAATAGGTATAATTCCTGCCTTTTCTTTGAAAAATGAGGAAATTGCTCTTTCCTTAAACTCTTTTTTTTGTTACTACTCCCGTAATTGGGTCAGTCGTTTAGCGCGGCGAGGTTTCTTTCGCCCCACATTGAGGATTTGGACTTATGAAACGCTCAAATTTCGTTTTTATTTTACCTGTACTGCTTGGCATTGCTTCGGTCGTGCCAACGCTTCCTTCCTATTCACAAACGGGGAATCCGCCGAAGTCGACGAACGGTCCCGCCTTACCGAAAATTTCGGCACAAGCGAATCAAAACGCACCTCGTCGGCTTAATCCGCTTCGCTCAGAAACGGAACAGAACAGCACCGTTTTGCAGGTTGCCGGGACAACCCAATCGTCCCCCGTTGTGCTTGCCTCGCAAAAAACGCCGCAAAAACAGGAAAACAAAACCACGGAACCGCTGGACGAGTTCAACATGCCGATTGGTCCGGAGAATGTGCCGAATTTCGGTACTGTGCCGGGAATGAGTGCTCCCGTTCCGGATCTACCCGAGAGTTTCAACGATCAAGGCAGGAATTCTTCCCTGGATATTTCGGAACTTTTGGACGAAGTTGAGCAATTTTCCGATCCGGTTCCGTCTTCCCAACCGAGCCAGAGAAAAGCGGACCACTTGCAATCTTCCCCCCGACCAATTTCCCGACCGGCTTCTCAGGAAAACACCGTTACGCCGCAAAATGCGCAACCGATGGCTCAGGTTGATCCGTCGGCAACCGTAAATTTACCAAAATCGGAGTCCGCTCTGCTCACTCCGCCGAGTCCGGCACTGCGTAGCACGACCGGTCCGCGAGTCGCAAGCAGTCAACGCCAATCCGCACCGACGCGAAACATCGTTGTTCAGGAAACCGCCGAAGGAACTGGTACTCCCGGTCCAAACAGCTTGGAAGGAAGCCAGATGCCGCAACTGGTTCTTGAAAAACTCTCGCCGCCGGAAGTACAGATCAACCAGCCGACGGTACTGAAAACCGTTGTCAGGAACATCGGGCAAACCACCGCCAAGGAAATCGTGCTTCGGGATCAGGTTCCGCGTGGAACCCGGTTGGTTTCGACGAACCCGAAAATTTCTTCCGGAGAAGAAAGCGATTTGTACTGGTCGCTCGGTTCGCTCGCTCCACACGAGGAAATTGCCGTTGAAATGGTTGTGATTCCGCTTGCCGAAGGGGAATTTGGAAGCGTCGCAACGCTCCAGTTTTCTTCAGAGGCCTCCGGGAAAACGGTCGCAACCCGTGCAATGCTTGATTTGGAGATTTCGGGCAATCCTGAAGTTCTGCTCGGCGAAAGTATCACTTATACCCTTACGCTTTCCAATTCCGGGACCGGAACGGCAACCGGAGTGACGCTGGAAGCATACATTCCGGACGGTTTGGAACATGAAGGGGGCCGAAGTCTTAAAGCACCGATCGGAGACATCAAACCGAAAGAAACGATTCAGCGTTCGTTGACGCTTGCGACAAAAGCGGCAGGAGAAATTGTGCTTGAGGCTCTCGCTCGCGCCGACAACAATCTCGAAGCGGTCGCCGAGTCGCGTCTTGCCGTACTTGCGCCGGAATTGCTCCTGGAAATTGCCGGGCCGCGTCAACGGTTTTTGAACCATAAAGTCGCGTACATTCTCACGGTCGCCAATCCGGGCACGGCGTCGGCCCACGACGTTGATTTGGTCGCCAAACTTCCAACCGGTATGAAATTTGAAGGTACCAATCAGGAAGGGGCATACAATGAGAAAACGCATACGGTCCATTGGACGCTGGTCGAACTTCCTGCAAAAGAATCCGGAGAAATTGAGCTTGTACTCCTCCCAATCCGGGAAGGAGAGCAAACGATCCAATTCGAAGGACTCGGGAAAAATCATCTCAGTGCCGACGCCTCTTTTGATGTGAGCGTTCAGGGAATTCCGTCGCTTGCGTTTAGCGTTGCTTGCTTGTCGAGCCCGGTTGAAGTCGGCAAGACGGCGGTTTATGAAGTCAAAGTGCTCAATCGCGGCACCAAATCGGCAAACAACGTCAAGATTCACGTCCGTCTTTCGGAAGCAATGCAGTTTGCTACGGCGGAAGGTCCGACGAAACATCGCACGAATTCCGGCATGATCGTGTTCGACCCCTTGGCCATTCTGGAACCAAAACAGGAAAAAACGTACAAGTTCACCGCGAAATGCCTCGAAGTCGGCGACCATCGTATCAGTGTTTCACTGAGTTCCGACGAGCAGAAGACACCGGTTACGAAAGAAGAAAGCACGCTTGTTTACGGGGACCAATAAAGAAATTTTCTGGTTATTTCGTATTTTGAGGGGTTGAAAAAACAACAAGTAAGGCGGCCTGGGCTATTTAGGCAAACGATTTTCAGCAAGACATGCACACATTGCTCACTTTTGCGCCATTCAAAAATAGTTTATCTGCCAACTGCACAAACATAAGTCTGGGTGAAAATTTGAGTTGAATCTTGATTTTCAAGACTTTGTTGCCCCCCAAAATACGAAACAATCAGGAAATTTTGCCGAAGAAACGGTAATCTCGAACGGAACATTCCACTGAACCGTTTGAAAAACACTCGTCCCGCATTTTTTGGACTTCTTATTTTTTGACAGTTTCTCAGATCAGAAACATTCGAAAAGAAAATACCGCGTGTGGAGAAAGACAAAATCCATCTTCACAACGCGGTATTTTTTCGGTAACTTCCAGTCAAACGACTTTAAGTTACTACTGATAACGACGTCGAGCAATGAAACCGACACCGAAAAATCCGAAACCGAGGATCGCCAGGGTTGCCGGCTCGGGGGTAACAGTGAACTGCTCAACCAAATAGTTCGCAGAAATCAAGGTTTGAGTTTTGGTTATTGGATTGGGCGCAAACACGACAAGCGTGGTTTTGACAGAATCCCCAAAATCAATTCCCTTATAATTTATGTCGCCCCATTCTTTTGTGCCGGCCAGCGCGCTAAGAAACTCGCCTGCAAGGGCAAGGCTTCCATCCGAGCTATATCCCGTGGTCGACATGAAACCGGGCTGCAGGGTATTCCAAAGAGCCACTTGGAGTGCTCGTCCCACTGTGATATCCAACAGGCTACCATCACTATCGAAAGCGTGGCTGTAAGTATGGTCAAACAGCTCTTGAATAGTACTTTTGAGATCGGGCCCATAATTGGCGTATTCCGTCAACAACGCCCAGCTAAATACCTCACCGCTACCATTCAGGAAATTATTACTTGCAGTTACGCTAGGATCACCACAAAAACCAATAAAGTCAAAGTCCTTTTCTTGGTCATGAAGGTTAAACGGCGACACATAAATGCTATTAATTACGACGCTCTTATCAATGGTCCCGCCCGTAAGCGTGACCGTGTCCGCATAAGCAACTGCCGAAATAAGAATTGCCATCAACGAACTCAAAACAAACAAACAATTTTTTCTCATTAACATCTCCTATAGTCAGGTTTATTCTCATTTCGCGGAGGTACCCAAGTAAACGGTTCCTTGTAAAGCATCACCTTCGCAAAATCCGATCCCTAACGGAGTTGCAAATTTTATGCCATTGATGGTTTTTATCGAATTTTAGTGAAGTATTGGCAAAAACGCCTTGTTTTACGCCCTAAATAAAATATTTTCTCAAGTTGCGAGAACGGAAAAGACTGCTTCAAAATGATACAAAGTGTATCTTTTTGCAATAATCTGCCGCAAAATAAAACACCTGATCTCTCGATTAAAACGGTTGTACCGTCTTGGGTAAACCTCATTTGGGGAATGGCGGTTGTCTTTTCATTCCCCCAAAAAACGTGGTCGGGTTTTACCAAGAGGTTGTTTTCGTCAAAAAACATGATAAAAACGTGGGGGTCTTTTATCCTCTATCCTCTATCCTCTATCCTCTATCCTCTATCCTCTATCCTCTATCCTCTATCCTCTATCCTCTATCCTCTATCCTCTATCCCCTGTCCTCTATGAAAACGCAATGGATTTTTCTCTGTCTTTTACTTTGTGCCGCCTCGGCGTTTGGTCAGTTTCAACCCGGCGGCCTTCGGTGTGAATCCAAACCGCAAACCGAAAAGCTGCTTGTCGTCGAATCGCAGCATCCCCGGCTGGGGTGGTCGCTTGAGGGTGACATGCGGGGAATCTACCAAACTGCTTACCAAATCCTGGTCGCTTCGGACGAAAAGTTCGAAAAAGTTCTCTGGGACAGCGGCAAGGTCGTTTCGGAGCAGAGCGTGTCGGTCGAATACGCCGGGAAACCGCTTCGCAGCCGCCAGGAGTGCTTTTGGAAAGTCCGCGTCTGGGACAACGAAGGGAACGAGTCCCACTGGAGGGACACCGCCCAGGGGGAAATGGCACTCCTGGTACAGTCCGACTGGAAAGCGAAGTGGATCAACGACGGCAAACCGACCCCAACCAACGAAGCCGATTTCTTCAAGGACGACCCGGCACCGGTTTTTGTGAAAGGATTCCAAGTTGAAAAACCGGTCAAAAAGGCGAGATTGTACATTACCGGGCTGGGATTTTACCAAGCCGCACTAGGATACTATAACGTCAAAATACTAAACGAAACCGGCCTCAATCCCGGCTGGACCGATTATGGAAAGCGGGTTCTCTACGATGTATACGATGTCAGTGGAGACCTTTGTGGAAGAAATTATCTGGCGATAACGTTGGGAAATGGGTGGTATAATCCACTTCCGCTTCGGTTTTGGGGAAAATGGAATTTACGGGAACATCTGACCGTTGGGCGACCACGGGCGATTGCCCAGTTGGAAATCGAGTACGAAGATGGCACCACGGAAATGATCGTAACGGACGAATCGTGGGAAACAATGGAATCGAATGTGATACGAAACAACGTTTATCTTGGTGAGGTTCACGATCTGCGTGATACCAAATCGGAAATGAAAAGCGTATCCATTGCCGAAGAACCGATCGGACCGCTTCGTCTTCAAATGCAACCCAAGATTGAAGATATTGCACCAATTTTTCCGGTTGCAATCACTCAGCCGAAACCGGGAGTGTACATTCTTGACATGGGACGAAATTTTTCCGGTCGTCTCTACGCCAATATCAAAGGAAAACCGGGAGATCGGGTGAAATTCCGCTTCGGGGAATTGCTTTACCCGGACGGAACGCTGAACGTGATGACTTCCGTTGCCGGGCAGATTAAAACCGGGAAGGAAAACATCGACGGCGAATATCCGAAACTTGCCTACCAAAGTGACACCATCTTTTTGAAAGAGGGCGAAAATAGTTTCAACGTGCCGTTATTCACCTGGCACGTTTTCCGGTACGTCGAGATTACCGGGCTGGACAAGAATCCCGATTTGGGAAATTTTCTCGGTGTGGTTTGCGCTCCCGATTTCGCTTCGGAAAACAGTTTCGTCTGCTCCAACGACCGCTTCAACGAGATACAGAAAATGTGCGTCAACACATTTTTAAGCAACCTGTTCAGCGTCCAGTCCGACTGTCCGGGTCGGGAGCGGTTCGGGTATGGCGGCGACATTGTCCCGACCTGTGACGCCCTCATGCTCAATTTTGAGATGGAGTCGTTCTACCGCAAGGTCGCCCAGGATTTTGCCGACGCCGCCCGGCCCAATGGGGGTCTCACGGAAGTCGCCCCTCATGTCGGGCTTCACGATGAAGGGCTTGGGGGGGAGTCCGGGCCGATTGGCTGGCAAATCGCTTTCCCGATGCTGATTGAAAAACTGTACCAATATTACGGCGACCTGCAAACGATGCGGGAAATGTACCCGGTGGTGAAAAAACAGTTGGAATTTGTGCGG